>NZ_CABEIU010000002.1:157500-503750 GCF_901543815.1 Streptococcus oralis | reverse complement strand
ATCATCCCAATTTCCTCGAACACTTGCTGTAATAGGAAGTTCCTTTAACAGAGCGACCAAGTCATTTGCACCTGGACCAGGGAGGAAAATGTCTCCCATAAGCCAATATTCACTGGCTCCTTGAGTTTTAGCATCTGCAATTACTGCTTCTAAGGCTGTCGCATTGCCATGAATATCTGATAAGATTGCGATTTTATGATTCATTGTGATCTCCTTTTTCTATTTCATCTAGCCAATTGTGAAACTCCCAACGAAGAGGATCTTCCTTGCCTATTCTTTGCCTCAAATGTTCTTGATATTGAAGATAGAAGGCGTAATCTTCCCAGCTACTCCACGCTTGAGAAGGTCTTGGGATACACAACTTTTTATTAGCCCTCTCTAACACGATGTTATCTATCGGTACGTGTAAAAAAGGAAAAACGGAGTCTAGGGGTACAACCTCAAGCATATACAGATACTTGAAAGTCATATTAATCCACTTTTGAGCATGACCATAAGTGAATCGAATCCCATTTGAGTGATAGTAGTCTATAACACTATCACAAGTCCTATGATGCCAACTATCAAAATCAGTTTGACACAACTCGTCCCGTTCCAAGAGATTTAAAATCGCTTCTTTGATACACTTTGAAGTCTGATTTCTCATCTCCAAGCGCTGTTCATCTGGCAAGCCATGAAATCGCAAGGTTCGATTAAAATCAAGATAGGCTCGAGTAGTTGCAGCTAAAAATAAATCTTTTGAATTCCCAAAGTAAGCAAATCGTAAAAAAAGGAGTATATCTCTGTCAATCTCAATCTTATTCATTTCTTCTACTTTCTATCTAGATACTTATTCTAATTCTTTTAATGGTTCCGCTACTTGAGCCAACTCCACTTCTTCCTGCGGATTCAACTTTCTTTGAACAGCTTCTGCGACTACTCTTGGCACTCCAACTTCGACAATCTCATCCACACTGGCTTCCTTGATTTTAGTCAAAGACTTGAAATGCTTCATGAGATTCTGCTTGCGTTTAGGTCCTAGACCGTCAATCCCATCCAATTGGGATGAAAAAGAATTTTTGGAGCGCAGTTGACGGTGGAAAGTGATAGCAAAGCGGTGAACCTCATCTTGGATGCGTTGGAGGAGGAAAAATTCCTGAGAATTGCGAGACAACTCCACAACCTCCAGCGGATCTCCAAAGAGTAATTCATGGGTTTGGTGCTTGTCATTCTTTTGCAGGCCTGCAATTGGGATATCCAAGCCCAGCTCCTCTTGAATGACTTGCTTAGCGATATTGACCTGACCTTGTCCCCCATCTATGACAATCAAATCTGGAGGAGTCAAACCGTCACGCTGGACTCGACCATAGCGTCTGCGAATGACTTCTCTCATACTGGCATAGTCGTCTGGACCGACAACCGTTTTTATCTTGTACTTACGGTAGTCTTTTTTACTCGGTTTCCCATTGACAAAGACCACCATGGCTGAAACAGGACTGGTTCCCATGATATTAGAGTTATCGAAGGACTCGATGCGAACTGGAGTCGGAATTTGTAGGAGTCGTCCTAAATTTTCAATAGCTCCTTGGGTCTTTTCGACAGATTTTTCTAGCAGATTGAACTCCTGCTCCAGACTAACACGGGCATTTTTGATGGCTAGATTGACTAGCTGTTTTTTCTCTCCACGCTGGGGTTTGACAATCTTGGTATCCACCAAGGCCTTAACAGCTTCTTCATCAATATCCTGCGGAATCAGCACTTCATTGGGAACCAGGTGAGATTTTTCTTGATAAAATTGTCCCACATAGGTCAAAAAGTCCTCGTCCGGATCATTGTAGTAGGGGAAGAGATTGACATCCCGCTCGATGAGTTTTCCTTGACGGACAAAGAAAACCTGAACACACATCCAACCCTTGTCGACATAGTAGCCAAATACATCACGGTTTTGGAGATCCTTGGCCATAACCCGTTGCTTGGTCCGAAGAGTCCCAATGGCCTGAATCAGGTCACGGTATTCCGCCGCACGTTCAAACTCCATACTTTGAGCTGCCTTTGCCATTTTACCCTTGAGGTCATTGATGATTTTGTCATCCTGTCCTTTTAGGAAATCAGAAACCTCCTGAGCCATGGACTTGAAATAGGCCTCATCCTTCTTACATATGGTGTGGGCCATACATTGGCCGATATGATAGTAAAAACAAACCTTAGACGGTGGATTGGTACACTTACGAAAAGGGAAAATCCGATCCAGTAGTCGTTTGATTTCATTAGCTGCCCCCACATCTGGATAAGGGCCAAAATAAAGACCACCGTCCTTTTTAACCTGACGGGTAATAATCAAGCGTGGATAGCGCTCATTGGTAATTTTGATAAAAGGATAAGACTTATCATCCTTGAGCATGATATTGTACTTGGGCTTGTTTTCCTTGATGAGGTTGATTTCCAGCAGGAGTGCCTCAATATTGGACTCAGTAACGATAAATTCAAAATCCACAATTTCAGATACCAGAGCCTCCGTCTTGGTATCATGACTTCCACGGAAATAGGAACGCACGCGATTGCGTAGATTTTTAGCCTTTCCTACATAAATAATGGTCCCGTTTTTATCCTTGTGAATGTAACAACCGGGACTGGTCGGCAAAAGCTCCAGTTTTGATTTGATCAAGTTATTCATAGTTCCATTATAGCAAAAAGGCTGTAACAGGACGAACAAAAAGCCCCACCAATCACTTGATGGAGGAGCTTTGATTTCATTTCGGATTGCACTGACTTCATCTAGTCACTACTGGTATAGAGTTTTTGAACAGCCTTCACATCCTGGGGCTGAATTCCATAGTAGGAACCTGCCGGTTGCATGACAGAGGTTTCGTTGGTATGATCCAATCCGATAGCATGCCCCAGCTCGTGCTCTGCCGTGTGCACGATCCGTTCATAAGAATAACCATAACTTGGATTGGATAGATAATAATGATTTAGGCGAACTGTTACAGATATAAATTGATTGGTCAATAGATTGGTTTGACTCTCGGCTTGCCCAGCTACAGCGGTCGATCCATCATTCATCTCACTTGCCACAATATCTGCCTGACTAGGATACGCAACTACCTCAAAGGTAAAGGATCCCGTTTGATTCCAGTTTTTTATAGCTTCTGCATAGGCACTTTGGAAGGTCTCATTCATTTGAGGCTCAATATAGATGCGAGCTGAGGCCTGAGCCCACTTGCCTTCTGCATGTTGGTGACTGTCTGTCTGAGACAAGACTTCCAGCGTTCCCGTCTCCTTCCATTGATTCCAGCCACCTTGACCAATCTTGCTCATTTTTTCAACCTGATTGACCGCAGAATGAAAATCACCAGACAGATACCAAAGCACTCCAAAGGCAATGAGCAGTAGAATGACCACAGTCCAAACCAGACGCCAGAAGAAACGCCAAATTCCCAACAGAAATCGGAAGAATAATCGAATAATCCAGAACATGACGCCCCACCTTTCATAAAAATAAGAATCTATCTTGAAATCGATGGTCTCCCATAATCAAGATAGATTCTCTATTTTACTCAATAAAACTGAAAGAAACCTAAAACTAAGATAAGCGTTCTTCCAAAACAAAGTTAATTGGTAGAGTAGCCAAAAAACGCTCCAATTGTTTTTCCCAGTAGTACCACTCGTGCTTACCTGGACTATGACTATAGGTCACCTCAAAACCAAGATTTTTGAGATTTTTCACTGCGAGATTATTGGCAGAGTAGAGATAGTCTTGCTCACCACACCAAGCCCATAGTTTGGTCTTTTTATCGGATTTTGCAGACATGCTTTCAAGAGAATGAGGACTAGCTGACCAGTCTTTAATCTCTCCAAAAACTCCTCGCCAGTAGGCAAGCGATCCCAGATCCTGACTTTCAGGAGAAAATTCTTGAAAACTGAGCGCACCAGAAAAACTAGCCGCATGAGAAAAACGATTTGTCGATAGAGCGAGTTTGAAGGAACCATAGCCACCCATGGAGAGACCTGCTATGAAGGTCTTTTCTCGCTTGCTGGTCATATTGGGGAAGAAACGTTTCATAACCTGAGGCAACTCTTCTGCTAGAGCAGTAAAGTAGTTGAAACCATACTGGGTATCTGTGTACCATCCATTGCTAGTATTGGGCATGATAACAATGAGATTGGTCCCTCGCAACAAGCGTTCTACATTGGTACGCTTGAGCCAGCTATTTTGATTTCCTGACATTCCGTGCAAAAGATAAAGGACAGGAATATCTGTGCACTCTGGTTCAGTCACCCGACTGGCATCCGGATAGAGTACGGTAACGCCCCACTCCATATCCAAAACTTCTGAGTAATACTCAATTTTCATAACTGCCATGGTTTTCTCCTTTTACTATTCTATAAGAAAAAGCCGAATTTCGACTTTTTCTGTAGGTATTCTGCTTATTATTTTGCTTCCATCACGACTGGCAAGATTGCTGGACGACGTTTGGTTTGGTCAAAGAGGTACTTGGCCAAGCCATCACGGACCTTCCCTTTGAGATCGGCCCAGTCAAAATCTTCACCTTGGAGATAGTCTTCCACGATTTGGTTGATCAATTCTGAACTTTCACGGAGAATATCACGACTCTTCTTGAGATAGACAAATCCGCGCGTGTGAACTCGCGCCTTGGCGATGATTTTTTTCTCACGTCTATTTACAGTAATGGCAACGATGAAAATCCCGTCCTCTGACAAGACTTTACGGTCACGAAGGACAACATTTCCAACATCTCCGATAGCATTTCCATCAATCAAGACATCACCTGCAGAAACTCCTCCAGCAGGGACAAATTCCCCGTGTTCGTAGGACATGGTTGTTCCTTTTTTAGGGATAAAAATACGCTCTGGCAACATCCCAACAGCCATGGCAGCCTTGGCATGTGCATCCAACTCACGGTATTCCCCTTGGATAGGGAAGAGATACTTAGGTTGCAAGAGATTGATCATCAACTGCAGATCACGCGCATTCCCGTGTCCAGATACTCGCAAACTTTGGGTAATGAGTTTCACCACACCACCAGCTTGGTAGATCATATTTTCAACACGCGCCATGACGGCTTCTTTGGCAATAGATGGAGTCGTTACGATATAAACCAAGTCCCCATCTTTGATTTCCACATAGCGGTGGCGGCCGATGGACATCTTACGAAGTCCATTGATAGGCTCACCCATACGACCAGTCTCAAGGATAATCAACTCACGGTCTTCAAAACGAG
The DNA here is from genome assembly GCF_901543815.1 of Streptococcus oralis. Taxonomy (GTDB): domain Bacteria; phylum Bacillota; class Bacilli; order Lactobacillales; family Streptococcaceae; genus Streptococcus; species Streptococcus oralis_CM. The sequence goes on along the minus strand of NZ_CABEIU010000002.1, from coordinate 498,528 downwards.
ACATTTCTTTTGGTTTGATTAACAGACTTTCATTGGCCAAAGACAATTTTTTGAGACGAATCGCTGTTCGGACAATATTTTCAACATCAAATCCAGTCAAAACAACTCGACGACCTGTGTCCGCTGCAGCATCAAAGACCTGCTGGATACGAGAGAGGTTGCTGGCAACAGCTGCAACGATGATACGACCTTCCCAGTCTGCAATGGTCTGGGTAATTTCCTCTCCAACTTCACTCTCGCTCGCTACCTGGATATTGCTGTCTGCATTCGCAGAATCACTGAGGAGCGCCAAGACACCCTCACGACCGATTTCTGCCAAACGGGCAAAATCCGTCGCATAGGATTTACTAGCCGTCTGGTCAAACTTGAAGTCACCTGTGTAAACAATACTACCTTTTGGAGTTTTCAAGACAACTCCCAAACTTTCCGGGATGGAGTGAGTTGTACGGAAGAAGGAAACTACAGTTCCTCCAAAGTCAATTTCTGTATCCTCATCAATCACATGGAAGTCATTGAATTTCTTAACCGTATCATTTCCTTTGACAAAGAGTTTTGCCAACTCAATGGTCAACTCAGAGCCAAACACAGGCACCTTCGCTTCTGCCAAAAGGTAAGGCAGAGCTCCAATGGCATCCGCATGCCCGTGGGTCAAAAAGACCCCTGCAATACGGTCGCTATTTTCAAAAAGGTAGTCCATATTGGGAATGACGACATCAACACCTAGTTGTTCATTTTCAGGGTATTTAAGCCCAGCATCCAAAACAAAAATAGAACCATCGATTTCAGCGATGTACATATTTTTCCCATTTTCTCGTACACCACCTAGTGTTGTTAAACTAATATTACTCATTTTCCCTCCGAAACTTAATTCATCTTGATTATAGGGTAGGTTTACCCTCTTATTCTAAAAGTTCTAAAACTTTCAGCCGAATCTTTTCCTACCATTATACCATTTTTTTGATGATTTTCAAAATGAAGATTTGTTTCCAAAAAAGAGCTGGTTGCCCAACTCTTTCCTATCTTCTAGTTTTCTTCCATCAAAAAATCATACATTTCTTGCACCGTACCCAGCGCCATCATTTCTTGATCTTTGACGGTTTGTTTGAGATTTTGGTAAATCCGACTTTCTCCTATCTCTCGCTTTGGCGCTTCCTTATTGACTGTCATGACACCGTCTTTGATCGTCACAAAGTCCAGCTCCTCAAATACTTGAATCATCTTGATCAGCAAGATTTGTTGGATATTGAGATAAGTCGCTAAATCTTTGAGCTTGTAGCGAATATCAAACTCTGGGAACTGGTAGATGGTCTTGTACAATTTAGCAAACTGTTCTCTAGTCCCATAACCTGTCAGATAATAGGCTTTCTCAATATCATTTTTGAAATAGACAGCTGAGAAATTCTGTTCTTGAAAAATGGTCTTCAGCAAGGTAATATCCTCAGGAATGTTTTTTACAACAACTGCCTCACTATTCACCAATTTTGGCACCTCTCCAGAGAAATCCAAGACTGGAACTCCCTCCGGCAAGGCTGCGTTCTTCCCACGGATGTTAAAGAGTTGAACACCCTCCACACGCGCATCCACCATCATCAACTGAAGGGCAGTTTGGCCATTCCATTGATTGACAGACAAGGTGACTGCCAATTCTAGTTTTTTTGTTTGAGCAAACTCTGTCGCCCATCTACCTTGTCCGAAGGCTACCACTTCAAAACTCGCCTCACCCTTGGAAATTTTTAGTTTGAGGTGGGTATTGCCTGCTCCCATGGTTCTAGCACTTTCGACCTGAAAATCCTTGATATAAAAGACAGGTTTCTGATTGTCCATTCCAAAAGGCGCCAAGCGTTCAAAATTCTTGACCGTTTCAAGACTCAAAGTCTCCAAATCCAGCTCTTCATCTAGGTTTAACTTGTTCTTACCACCAGCATCTGCGCCTTTTTCACGGATATAGTCTTCCAAGACCTGAGATAAATCTGAAAGTTTCTCCACTTCCAGCGTCATTCCTGCTGCACCAGCATGGCCACCGAATGCGGTGAAGAGATCTCGATGGGGATCCAGAGCTTCAAAAATATCGACCGCTTCCACACTGCGTGCACTGCCCTTGGCACGACCATCTTCTATATTAAGAACGATGACTGTCTGCCCCAATTCCTCTAGCAAGCGCCCAGCTACGATACCCAGAACGCCAGGATTCCAGCCTTCCTTGGCCAAAACCTGGACCTTCTTCTCAGGATCCACCATGGTCTTAGCTTCTTCATAGATGGACTGAACGATTTCCTTGCGCTCTTCGTTTTTCTGATGAATCATGAGGGCAATCTCATGAGCTTCCTCGTCGTCAAATCCAGTTAACAAATCAATGGCTGGATTGGGATCATCCAATCGCCCCAAGGCATTTAAACGAGGAGCAATCTGAAAACCAACTGTTTCTTCTGTCACTTCATTGGCAGCAATCCCAGCCATATCCAGCATTTCTTGTAGACCGATGCGCTGAGTATGTCCCAACATTTCCAGACCATATTGAACCAAAATACGGTTTTCATCCGTCAAACTCACCATATCCGCAATGGTACCGATAGCGACCAAATCAAGCAATTCTACTTGCACTTCTTCTAAAAGAGCACAAGCCAGCTTGAAAGCCACTCCACATCCAGCTAGATATTTGAAAGGATAGTCCGCATCTGGATGCTCAGGGTGAACAATCGCATAGGCATCAGGAAGGGTTTCTGGCATGGAATGGTGGTCAGTCACAATGACATCCACTCCCATAGATTGGGCCAATTCAATGGCTTCGTGACCTGCAACCCCATTGTCCACTGTCACAATCAAGGAAATTCCCTCTTGCTCGATAAAGTATTTATAGACACTGGCATTGGGACCATAGCCATCGGTAAAACGATTTGGCAAATAAACACGGCATTCAGCGCCAAGCTGTTCCAAACTTTCCTTAACAATCGACGCTGAAGTCATACCATCCGCATCATAGTCACCGTAAACGAGGATATTCTCCCCTTCTTCAATGGCCTGACGAATCCGTTCCACTGCCTTGTCCATATCATGGAGCAGATAGGGGTCATGTAAATCCTCTAAAGAAGGTTCTAAAAACTTCTTTAGACTTTCTTCATCCTGAATCCCTCTTTCAAATAATAACCGAGCTACCTCAGGACCCAGTCCAGCCTTCTTGGCTATCTTTGTAAAATCCGCATCTTCTACCTGCGGGGCAAACTGCCATTCATAAGTAGGAGTTATCAAAAAAACATCCACTCTTTCTAAGAATTCTATCGTTTCATTATAACATGATTTAGGCTTTTTCTCTATTCAGATTGCTTTGTACAAAAATTTTACTAACTTTTTTCTGATATTATTTGACAAGGCAAATCTTTTGGTGTAGAATCATGTTATAAAATCTAACACAAAGGAGATCTCTCATGGCTTTAGTAGAATTTAAAAACGTCGAAAAATATTACGGAGACTACCACGCACTCCGCGACATCAATCTCCGTTTTGAAAAAGGACAAGTTGTTGTCCTGCTTGGACCTTCTGGTTCTGGGAAGTCAACTCTTATCCGTACGATCAATGGTTTAGAGGCTGTTGACAAAGGAAGTCTCCTAGTAAATGGACACCAAGTAGCAGGTGCTAGCCAGAAAGATTTAGTTCCTCTTCGTAAGGAAGTCGGCATGGTTTTTCAACATTTTAATCTTTATCCACACAAAACAGTGTTAGAAAATGTAACACTCGCACCCATTAAAGTTCTAGGAATTGATAAAAAAGAAGCTGAAAAAACAGCCCAAAAATATCTGGAATTTGTAAATATGTGGGACAAGAAAGATTCCTATCCCGCCATGCTATCTGGTGGACAAAAACAGCGGATCGCCATCGCACGTGGTCTCGCTATGCATCCGGAGCTCCTCCTCTTCGATGAGCCAACATCTGCTCTTGACCCTGAAACCATTGGAGATGTTCTAGCAGTTATGCAAAAACTGGCACATGACGGGATGAATATGATCATCGTTACCCACGAAATGGGCTTTGCCCGTGAAGTTGCTGACCGCATTATCTTTATGGCTGACGGAGAAGTTTTGGTGGATACGACAGATGTCGATGACTTTTTCGACAATCCAAGCGAACCTCGTGCCCAACAATTCCTCAGCAAAATTATCAACCACGAAAGTGACAAAGTCAAATAAGGAGGAGCCTATGAAAAAGAAACTCTTTTTATCAGCATTATTGATTAGCCTTTTCAGCCTTGCTGCTGCCAAACCAGTCCAAGCCGATACCAGTGTGGCAGACATTCAAAAAAGAGGCGAACTAGTTGTCGGTGTCAAACAAGACGTTCCTAATTTTGGCTACAAGGACCCCAAGACGGGTACTTATTCTGGTATCGAAACGGACCTGGCCAAGATGATTGCGGATGAGCTCAAGGTCAAGGTTCGCTACGTGCCTGTTACCGCTCAAACCCGTGGCCCACTTCTTGACAATGAACAGGTCGATTTGGATATCGCGACCTTTACCATCACAGAAGAACGTAAAAAACTCTACAACTTCACCAGTCCCTACTATACGGACGCTTCTGGCTTTTTGGTCAATAAATCCGCCAACATCAAAAGCATTAAGGACCTAAACGGTAAAACTATTGGGGTTGCCCAAGGCTCCATCACCCAGCGCTTGATTACTGAACTGGGTAAAAAGAAAGGTCTAACCTTTAAATTCGTCGAACTTGGTTCCTACCCAGAATTGATTACTTCCCTTCACGCTCACCGTATTGATGCCTTTTCCGTAGACCGCTCTATCCTGTCTGGCTACATTAGTAAACGGACAGAACTACTAGATGATAGTTTCAAGCCATCTGACTACGGTATCGTCACCAAGAAATCAAATACCGAGCTAAACAACTATCTTGATACCTTGGTCACTAAATGGAGCAAGGATGGTAGTTTGCAGAAACTCTATGACCGATACAAGCTCAAACCATCTAGCCATACCGCAGATTAAGGAGGACACCCCATGACAGATTTATCATCTTGGACAGCCTATTTTCAGGATTTTGGACAATTTTTCAATGGTTTCCTCTTCACCCTTGCCCTAGCGATTGGATCTTTTATCCTCGCCATGGTTTTGGGCATCTTCTTCGGAATCCTTTCAACCAGTAAATATCCAACCTTACGTATTCTGGCTCGTATCTTTGTCGAATTTTACCAAAATACTCCCCTCTTGGTGCAGTTTGTCATCGTCTTTTATGGTCTACCTCTTATCAGTGAACACACCATCATGATTCCGATTTATTGGACAGCTGTTCTCTGCGTGGGACTCTATCACGGCGCCTATATCGCTGAGGTTATTCGTTCAGGGATTCAGTCTATTCCTAGCGGTCAGATGGAGGCCGCCTTGTCGCAAGGTTTTACTTATATCAGTGCCATGCGCTTGATTATCTTGCCTCAGGCCTTCCGTATCATCCTTCCTCCTTTGACCAACCAAATCGTTAACCTCATCAAGAATACTTCAACTGTTGCTATCATCTCTGGAGTGGACTTGATGTTTGTGACCAAGTCTTGGTCAGCTCTCAACGGAAACTATATTCCAGCCTTTTTAGGCGCTGCCCTGCTCTACTTTGCTCTATGCTTCCCTGTCGCCCAATTTGGTCGCAAGATGGAGCAAGCCAACAAAAAAGCTTATTCACTTTAGGAGGTTACTATGGAATCTATTTTAGAAGTTTTGACCCCAGATAACCTAGTCTTTATCTTTAAAGGTTTTGGCTTGACCCTCTACATTTCTCTGATTGCCATCGTCCTCTCGACCCTTATCGGAACAGTGCTAGCCGTCATGAGAAATGGGAAAAATCCTGTCTTACGGATCATCTCCAGCATTTATATTGAATTTGTACGTAACGTTCCCAACCTCCTCTGGATTTTCACCATCTTTTTGGTGTTTAAGATGAAGTCCACACCAGCAGGTATCACTGCCTTTACCCTCTTTACCTCAGCAGCCCTGGCTGAGATTATCCGAGGCGGTCTCAATGCCGTGGACAAGGGCCAGTACGAAGCAGGAATGTCACAAGGATTCACCTCTACGCAAATCCTCTACCATATCATCCTCCCACAAGCGATCCGTAAAATGCTGCCAGCTATCATTTCACAATTTGTAACTGTGATCAAGGATACCAGTCTCCTCTACTCTGTTATCGCCCTACAAGAACTCTTTGGCGCCAGCCAAATTCTCATGGGACGCTATTTCGAACCAGAGCAGGTCTTTATCCTTTACATTCTGATTGCCCTCATATACTTCAGCTTTAACCTATCAATCTCTAGCCTATCTCGCATGCTAGCCAAACGTTGGCAACAAGCAGCAGAATAAAAAAAGAAATGTGAACTCGAAACAAGGGTTCACATTTTTATATTTTCATAAGTAGAGATACTTTCTTGTGTGTACTGGTCAATTTTAACTCATTTTTGCTCAATCCTACTATACTACTCTATCATTTAACTGATTTTGTTGCAATATATGTTTTAATATTCAAATTATTAAAATATCTCAGAGCTCCAGTATTGCAATAATCTCATTTCCTTCCATATCTCCAGTTTCAGTAAAACCAAATGAATGATATAATTTACAAGCTACTTTATTTTCGGATTCATATGATAGCCAGCAATACTTTGCTTTCCCACAGGGAAAAGATTTAATAAAATTCAAGCCAAAAGCAATGGCTTCCCTTCCAAAACCTTTTTTCTGATACTTAAACATCAAAGGTTATAGTTTCCTCTTGCTATATCAGGCGGATTGTCCCAATAATCGTCAACATTATAGCCAATCATAATAAATCCAACAGGAATTTCACCATCATAGGTACCAAACGGAAATAAAAATTTATTTTGCTACTCTGATACCTACAATTTTGGTATTTCCCATACATTTTTTCCATATGAAACACTGTTCTAACAGCTCCACAACTTTTAATTCTTTATCAGTACCATTTTCTATTGGATTTTCTCCGACAAAATACGGTCACTTAATGTATTCAATTTTATAAATCAATTCTTTCGAAGTCTTTTATAGCTTTCTGATAAGAAAACCAGGTGCATAAGTTAAATATGGCAACACCAAAAAGTAATATTACTATCTGTGGTAAGTTCAAATTTGAAGAATCATTCAAACTTTCTAATCCAGGAATATGGTGTAATATCTCTCCCATGAATATTATGGCAGTTGCGACTGCGCAGAATAGGATAAAAGGCTTCCCAATCTTATAAGCTGTTTTAAAAAAGCCTCCGAGAAAAACACTGTTAAAGGTTGCAAATACAAGCATTATATAGCCAAGATATGCAGCATTTGCATTCATCAACGGATTTGTCACATACAGTGTGGCATCTCCTAAGAGTCTCATCCGAATAATCGTCAGAAAAAGACATAATATGAAAGCTATGCACTCGATAGATAAAACAAATAAATATTTAGCCGTAACCACATCTTGTTTTCTAACTGGCAACATGACCGTGTAGGTGATGTCATCACATTCTCGGACTTGTTGATAAGTATAAAAAATACCAAGACAGATAAAAAAGGAACTGACAAGAATAGGATACCTTGGAATCATCGTAATAGCTGAAAAAGTTATAAACCAATAACTCAAAGGATTTGCTGTTAGTTTCATTTCTTTATAGAGAAGTTTTCTCATCACAAATTCACCTCTTCCCTTTCAATATGCACCATAATATCTTCAAGTGTGGATTTCTGCCCTATTTCTTTCGTGTAATGACTGATAAAATCCTCTTTTCTCTCAGATAAAAGCAATTCACCATTTTTTATATAAGTAATAGTATCTGCACACTTCTCTAAATCACTAGTAATATGAGTAGAAAACAAGATTGCTACCCCTTTTTCTGCTAGTTTTCGAAAGATTTCATTCATCTCATCTCTAGATACTGGATCAAGTCCACTAGTTGGCTCATCTAAAATCAAAAGCTTAGCATGATGAGAAAGAGCTAAAGTAAGATAAAATTTTACTTTCATCCCCTCAGACAGTTCCATAATTTTCTTATTTTCATCAAGTTTAAATGCATCAAGATAATGACGATACGATTCATCATCCCAGTTATCATAAAAAATACGAGTAATGGCGACAATATCCTTTAATTTTTTTCTTTTATAATAATTGGTTCCTCCCACTGCATAACCAATTCGTTGTTTGATTTCATCTTCATTATCCAGATAACCCATTCCAAGAATACGGACATTCCCTGCATCAGGATGAACAAGATTTAGAATGGATTTAATCGCTGTAGTCTTACCTGCTCCATTCCTACCGATAAATCCCATAACCTCACCTGATTTAATATGAAAACTTATAGGTTTCAATTCAAATGCTGAATATTTTTTTGTAATATCATTTACCTCTAAAACATACTTCATTTTATTCATCCTCCTTCTCTTCAAAAGCAATTTCCATCAAGTGTGCAAAGGCTCCCTTCGGCGGTATGGCAATTCCACGCTTTTCATCACCAAGAAGCAGAATCGTATCGCCAGGTTTAATATTAAAGACATCGCGCGCCTGTTTTGGTATTACTATTTGACCTTTTTCTCCAACTGTAGCCGTCCAAGCATATTTACCTTTTGGTGCTTTCACAACTATTACCCCCTTTGTGGTATGATTTGTATAACTAATTATACCACTTATCCTAAATAATACAAGTGCAGACTACATCCATTTACCATCATAATAAAATGCTCGTAAAAATATGTACCACTCATCCCAAAACTAAGAATCTTAGACACCTAACCCTAACTCTTTGTAAGTGGTGCTTATTCATTAACTACTCTCTCTAGAAAATATGTGACTACAAACAAAATTCTGACTATGATGTCTATGTCTATCTTAACTCACCTATTGACGAGAAAACTCGTCAAATCATTCTTAGCAACTATTGCTCCTATATGGAAATTGGAAACCAGTTTTGGGAATTAGAGGACGACTGTGTACTAAACAACGGTATCCAAATCGAGTTAATTTATCGTTCGCTGGAGTCGTTTGAACAAGAACTAAACTCAACTGTTTTTCAGCATCAAGCCCAAAACTCTTATACAACCTGTATGTGGCACAATCTACTCCACAGCAAGATTCTATACGATCCAAATGGACACTATGCTTCGCTCCAAAGAACTTACCAGATTCCCTATCCACAGGAACTCAAAAAACAGATCATTGAAAGGCAACTCCTTTTGCTAGAACAAGCCATGCCTGCCTTCTCTCACCAAATAGAAAAAGCTATCAAACGCCAAGATTTTCTCAGTATGAATCACCGCTCAAGTGAATTTTTTGCTTCCTACTTTGACTTGTTGTTTGCGCTCAATGAGCAAACCCATCCTGGTGAAAAACGGATGCTGGAGTACGCAAAGGCCCATTGTACTCTCCTCCCTAAGCAATTTGAAGAAACTATTCGCAAGTATTTCCAACTACTCTATCAACCACAACAAGGAGAACAAGCGATCGTAACCTTGCAAACTATCCTGATGGAACTAAAAGCCATTTTGCCATAGACAAAAATAAAATGTGAACCTCTGTTGCTGTTCACATTTTTATTTGTCGTTGACTGTAAAATTCTAGTCTACTCATATTCAGTTGCCTATTTTTGACTCTCTCTGAAAATCTGCAACTAGGTTAGAAATTGTTCAATTGATTGACGAGCAATCATGAAGTCGTTACAAAAACCGCACTAACAATCACTTACCCTGCTCTTTCATTACTAGTGACAATTTTGCCCTTAGGGTTACTACAAGATTTTTTAGAGATTCTAACAAGAATTACAATATGAATTTTACATATTACCATAGAACACCTCTATAAGAGAAAATCAGAGCTAAAATTAATAAAATATAAAAGGCAACAAAGAGCCATTTCATTTTTACACAAAGAGCTACATACTCACGGATAAAGGCTGAGGGAATATAATAACCAGCTGTCCGACAACCCAAGCCATCTCCTTTCATACGGAGTTGTCTAGCATAGGTACTTGTCCGAAAAACATGATAGTCATTGGTCACAAAGAGAAAACGTGGACTAGCCACCAGTTTCTCTCCCATTTCTTTTGAGAAGAGAAGATTCTCATAGGTCGTTGTCGAGCTTTCCTCTAGGAGAATGGCTTCTCTCGGAACATCCGTTTCTTCCAGCAAATAATTACAAATTGCCTGAGCTTCAGAAATCTTCTCATCCCCACCTCGACCACCACTTGCGATGATTTTAACATTAGGATTGAGAGACTGGTGATAAGCCTCAACTGCCTTGTCAATCCTACGCTTGAGCAAAGGACTCACCCTTTCTCCATCCAACAAACCTGCTCCGTGAATGATGATAAAATCATAATATTTTTTCTTAGGAATGAAGAGATACAAGATTGAGTATAATAGAAATCCTGCAAAGGCAAAACCAAAAATCAAATACGAATAGATCAGAAAGAAAAAGAAAATATTCACTAGATGATTGGTATAGAACAAGCCATTGGTATCGCTCATTCGAATCGCCATGATCACAAAAAAGAATAGAATCACACACCCTAGCCCTAGAGACAAATAATTTGCCTTGGATTTTCCTTCTTTTCTCAACAATACAAATCCGTTATAAATCAGAAAAAAGCCACTTAGAAAAACTAAAAAAGGGAGCAAGAGAAAAATCACTGCAAAGAAAATCATGTGCACTTCTTCCTGCCCAGCTTCATAAAAAAGATTGGCAATAGACAGGTAAGAAAAGAGCAGAGATAAAAGCAAGAGAGCTGGATTCCAGAGACTGCGATTGTCCCTAAAAAATGAAATCAGAAAAAGTAGGACGAAAAATCCTGTAATAAAGTACATAGTTTTCTCCTTTGATGACTACATTGTACCATAATTATAGCAATAGAAAAAGAGGAGCCTAGTCCTCTTATTTTGTCATTTTATCCTGAGCATCTGCCACAACCTGAGCCAGACTCGTCTGACGAAGCTGGTTTTCCATCGCTTCTTGGATATCTAGTAGTTTTTGATCTAAAACTTCATGAATATTGGCACCTACTGGACAGTTGGGGTTGGGATTGTCATGGAAACTAAAGAGTTTACCAGATTTCCCTAAACATTCGACTGCCTGATACACATCAAAAAGACTAATATCTTGTAAGTCTTTGAGAATCTCGGTACCGCCGGTCCCACGCGCAACTGATATCAGTTCAGCTTTTTTGAGTTGGGACAAGGTTTTGCGAATAATGACCGGATTGACCCCAACACTGGCCGCGAGAAAATCACTGGTTACCTTACTCTCTTGACTCTTGATGGCAATGATGATTAACATATGAGTCGCAATCGTAAATCGACTTGAAATTTGCATCTTCTTCTCCTTTCACATCCTATCTGATAACCATTATACCCTTTTGCGTTGTAATGTCAATTGTTACCACCTTCCAGCCACGCATTCAACTCAGCATCATGCCCTTGTTCTTGAGCAATTTCATACAAAAGCTCATGGTTATGAGTGTGGTGAATCCCATTTACCAAACTTTCATAGTAGACCTGGAAATAAGGAAGCTTCAAATCCTTAGCCAACTGCAATTCGGCTTCTACATCATAATCCACTCGACGAAAATCAACATCAGCTAAGCCTGTCTCATCAAACTCTAAGATCATATACTGGGCACGCAGGTCCTTACGCAACCGCGCATCTAAAAAGAAAGGTTGACCAATCGATCCTGGATTAAGAATCAACTGTCCGTCACTTCCGTAACGAAGAAACTGTTGGTGGATATGGCCATATACTGCGATAGAGGCGTGCGGTTCCGTCACCAATCTATCAAAATCTTCTTGTTTTCCCGTATGAATCAACTCTCTACCCCAGTTTTTATCAGGGAGATGGTGAGTAATTCCTACCGTCAAATCACCGAACCGACGATGAACTTGCATGGGTTGATTGTGGAGGTCTTCGATTTCTTCAGGACTAATCTCTTCTAAGATATACTGGCATTGGCGTAGGAGATAGCGATGACTAGCTTTTGTTAGATCTAGCTTGCGATGCAAACCACGCCAGAGACTATCCTCCCAATTTCCAAGAACTCTTACTGTGATGGGCAAATCAGCCAAGAGGTCCAAAATCCTTCTACGTCCTGTTCCAGGCATAAGAATATCCCCCAAAAGCCAGTACTCATCTACCGTTTCCGCTTTTGCATCAGCCAGTACAGCTTCCAAGGCGCTTGTATTCCCATGTATGTCTGAAAGAACTGCTATTTTCGTCATTCTTTCTCCTCAATTTTTCTTACTTCTTATGCTAGTATTATAACAAAAAAATTCATAAAGCTTATTATTTCTGCCTATCATAGTACCTTGTAAGGGGTTGCAAATCGTGCTATAATATAGGTAGAGAGCTCCCCTTCATTTAGGATCATGTGATCTTCAACATCTCTCTATTTTTGTAGATTGGAGGACTATTGCCATGCGGAAATATCTTAAGTATATTCCATACTGCCTTGTCATTTTCTTCTTTTACTGGCCCCTCTATGAGTTGCTTTTATTGCTGATATCTGATCCTTATACGCTAAAAGGGCTTTACATTTATAACATCATCCTCTTTTCACCTTTGGCAACCTTCATCGTGTCCCTTCTTTATAGCTACCGTTTCCAATTCTCACTGTGGTGGCTGCTCGGTATTGCTCTTCTCTATTGCTTTACCATCATCACTTTCAATGAATTCATTCTCGTTTATTTCCTAGCTTATGAACTCTTTGCCCTACTTGGTATGGCTTCAGGTTCAGGTATTAAATACATCCTCCAGCACGGAAAAAACAAAAAAATTTCACAAAATCCTTGAAAAATCTCGCAATCATGCTATAATAATGCATAGAGACAAGTCACTTAGTCCCTTTCTACTAGAGAGTGCGTGGTTGCTGGAAACGCATAGAAAGCCTAAACTGATACTACTCTACTGACTTTTATGAAAACATAAAACGGTGGCCACGTTAAAGCCAATCTGAGGTGTCCCTCTTTTTTGAGGAACATAAATGAAGGTGGAACCACGTTGCGACGTCCTTTCGAGGATGTCGTTTTTTGTTTTTATTTTCTTTTGTTACTTTTTGGGTGGCGAGAAATGGCTTTTTCTTTGCTACAATATTATAAAAAATAAAATGAATAAAGGAGATCTGTATGGGATTCAAATTCGAAGAAATTAAGGCTTGTTTAATGAAACATGGCTTAGATTCGAACATAGCTGAGTCGCTGCATGCGGTCTATGGAACTCAGCGCTTGGGAGGCACTGCAAATGCCTACTTTTTAATTGTTTTTACTGAGACAGGAATGTACATCATTTCTATTACCCCTATGGGGAAATTAGGAGCTATTGTAGGAGAATTTCCAGCAGAAGATATCCAAGCATATCAATTTAAGAAGCGCTTGTTCATGGGATATAAACTTAAGTTTTCGATGAATGATACACAGAGTTTTGAATTTAATGTTAATAAGGTAATGATTGGTGCAGGCTGGCATAAAACTGAGCTACAAAAAATCCTAGAAATAAACTATTACAATAAAAGAATAGATTCTTAAAATATTTGTATTAAATAAGGAGAAAACCATGATTAAGATTACTTTCCCAGATGGCGCTGTTCGTGAATTCGAAGCTGGCGTGACAACTTTTGAAATTGCCCAATCTATCAGCAATTCCCTCGCTAAAAAAGCCTTGGCTGGTAAATTCAACGGCAAACTCATTGACACGACTCGTGCTATCGCTGAAGATGGAAGCATCGAAATCGTGACACCTGATCACGAAGATGCCCTTCCAATCTTGCGCCACTCAGCGGCTCACTTGTTCGCCCAAGCAGCTCGTCGCCTCTTCCCAGATATTCACTTGGGGGTTGGTCCAGCGATTGAAGATGGTTTCTATTACGATACGGACAATCAAGCTGGTCAAATCTCCAATGAAGATCTTCCTCGTATCGAAGAAGAAATGCAAAAAATCGTTAAAGAAAACTTCCCATCTATTCGCGAGGAAGTTACCAAGGACGAGGCGCGTGAAATCTTTAAGAACGACCCTTACAAATTGGAATTGATTGAAGAACACTCTGAAGACGAAGGTGGTTTGACTATCTACCGTCAGGGTGAATACGTGGATCTTTGCCGTGGCCCACACGTCCCATCAACTGGTCGCATCCAAATCTTCCACCTGCTCCATGTAGCTGGTGCTTACTGGCGTGGAAATAGCGACAATGCCATGATGCAACGGATCTACGGTACAGCTTGGTTTGACAAGAAAGACTTGAAAAACTACCTTCAAATGCGTGAAGAAGCCAAAGAACGTGACCATCGCAAACTTGGTAAAGAACTGGACCTCTTCATGATTTCACAAGAAGTTGGTCAAGGTTTGCCATTCTGGTTGCCAAACGGTGCGACTATCCGTCGTGAATTGGAACGCTACATTGTCGACAAGGAGTTGGCTTCTGGCTACCAACACGTCTACACTCCACCACTTGCTTCTGTTGAACTTTACAAGACTTCTGGTCACTGGGATCATTACCAAGAAGACATGTTCCCAACCATGGATATGGGTGACGGTGAAGAATTTGTCCTTCGCCCAATGAACTGCCCACACCACATCCAAGTCTACAAACACCATGTTCACTCATACCGTGAATTGCCAATCCGTATCGCTGAAATCGGTATGATGCACCGCTACGAAAAATCTGGTGCCCTTACTGGTCTTCAACGTGTGCGTGAAATGTCTCTCAACGACGGTCACCTCTTTGTCACTCCAGAACAAATCCAAGAAGAATTCCAACGTGCCCTTCAGTTGATTATCGATGTTTATGAAGACTTCAACTTGACTGAATACCGCTTCCGTCTCTCTCTTCGTGACCCTCAAGATACTCACAAGTACTTTGATAACGATGAGATGTGGGAAAATGCCCAAACTATGCTTCGTGCAGCACTTGATGAAATGGGCGTTGACTACTTTGAAGCCGAAGGTGAAGCAGCCTTCTACGGACCAAAATTGGATATCCAAGTTAAGACAGCTCTCGGAAAAGAAGAAACCCTTTCGACTATCCAGCTTGACTTCTTGCTTCCAGAACGCTTCGACCTCAAATACATCGGGGCTGATGGTGAAGAACACCGTCCAGTTATGATTCACCGTGGGGTTATCTCAACCATGGAACGCTTTACAGCTATCTTGATTGAGAACTACAAGGGAGCTTTCCCAACATGGCTTGCACCACATCAAGTAACTCTCATCCCAGTTTCTAACGAAAAACACGTGGACTACGCATGGGAAGTGGCTAAGAAACTCCGTGACCGCGGTGTCCGTGCAGACGTAGATGAGCGCAATGAAAAAATGCAGTTCAAGATCCGTGCTTCTCAAACCAGCAAGATTCCTTATCAATTGATCGTTGGGGACAAGGAAATGGAAGACGGAACGGTCAATGTTCGTCGCTACGGACAAAAAGAAACTAACACTGTCTCAGTTGATGATTTTGTTGAGACTATCCTTGCTGATATCGCCAACAAATCACGCGTTGAGAAATAAGAACCTAGCACAAAAGCCTCCAATCGGAGGCTTTTTCTCATCTATGTTTACTCAATAACGAGCTTCACTTCAGCGAATTTGATCCTTACTGTCGTTCCTTTTCCGACCTCAGACTCGATGCGAATCTGGTGGCCCAGCTCTTCAGAAATTTTCTTAGATAGGTAAAGTCCAAGTCCAGATGACTGCTGGGTTAGGCGACCATTATAGCCTGAAAAGCCACGTTCAAAGACTCGGAGCACATCGCTGTTTTTTATCCCGATTCCCGTATCCTTGATACAGAGCTCCTGGCCTTCCATATAAATCTCAAGCCCACCTTCCTTGGTGTACTTGAGACTGTTTGAGAGGATTTGTTCAATAACGACCAACAGCCACTTCTTATCAGTCACGATGATTTTGTCAAGGTCATGGAGATTGAGCGTCAGTCCTTTTTGGATAAAGAAAAGGGCATACTTGCGCACCACTTCCTTCACCAGATCCTCCACTTGAACCTTTTCAAATACCAAGTCATCATGGAAGCTCTCCAAACGAAGATACTGCAACACCAGATTGGTATAGGAGTCAATCTTAAAGATTTCCTGTTCCAGTTGCTGCTTGACCTCACGATCAGAGACTTCTGCTACCAAGAGACGGCTTGCCGCAATGGGGGTCTTAATCTGATGAACCCACAAGGTATAGTAGTCAAGCAAATCCGTCAACTTGCTTTGGGCTTCTGACTTCTTTTGATACAATTCAGACTCACGCTCTTCGAGTTTTTCCGCTAGCGCACATTCCAGAGGAGACTTGGGGTCTCTCTCAGCATAGAGCACTTCCTGACGATAAACCTGAGCTTCTGCAAAAATATCCCAAGCCAAAAATAAAAAGGTCAAAAAACTACTGAGCAGAAAGAAATAAAGAAAATAAGCTCCTAGACTAGCAAATAAAAACTGAAAGAGAAGGACGAGAAAGCCTAATGAAAAAATATAGACAAAGATGCGACTGCGAGAACGCAGATAGGCTAGAAAAAATGATTTCCAATCAAGCATGTTTCAGTCCGTATCCTATCCCTTTCTTGGTTTCGATAAACCCTGCTAAACCTTGTTCCTCCAGCTTTTTGCGCAAGCGAGCAACATTGACGGACAAGGTATTGTCATCGATGAAAAAGTCGCTATTCCAGAGTTCTCTCATCAAGTCATCACGCGCCACGATATTGCCAGCATGTTCAAACAGCACTCGCAAAATTTGAAATTCATTCTTAGTCAAACTCAGAACTTCCCCCTGATAGTGCAGGTCCATAGACTTGATATTGAGGATCACACCCGCATACTCCAGCAGACTTTCATCTCTCCCAAATTCGTAAGAACGGCGCAACAAGCCCTGAACCTTGGCAAGGAGTACCTGCTGGTCAAAAGGCTTGGTTACAAAGTCATCTGCCCCCATATTGATTGCCATGACGATATCCATCGCCTGGTCTCTCGAAGACAAAAACATAATAGGCACCTTAGAAATCTTACGAATCTCCTGACACCAGTGATAACCATTAAAAAGAGGCAGACCAATATCCATAAGGACCAAATGAGGTTCTGACTGGACAAAGAGAGTCAAAACTTCCATAAAGTCCTCCACCAAAATAACCTCAAAACCCCATTCTGAGAGCAGTTTCCCAACTTGTTGCCGAATAACTTGGTCATCTTCTACTAGTAAAATCTTGTGCATGCGCTCCTCCTTTGCTATTTCTCAAAGTATCAAAACCCTTCATATCAGATTTACGGATCAGTATCTCATACTGTTTAGCATCCTATTCCCCAAATCCAGCTCAGAAAACAGATGCTAAATAGAGAACATTCCCACTGATATCATACCTTATTTTTAATTATAGTTCCAGCCTTATCCTATATTTTCCTTTTGTGTTCATTTGGTTAGCGTTTCTTTCACTTATTTAATAGATCTAGCCTTCTTATTGACAAGCTAGCCATGATTTGTTAGAATATGAATGAACAAATAAGTTTATTCATTCATAAAACAAAGGAGGTTAAATCATATTGGACAAAAAACAAGCTTTAAAGACAGCGGCCTATGAAATTTTTTCAAAAAAAGGTTACAAGGCGACAGGGATTTCAGAAATTGCCAGGCAAGCTGGTGTTGCAGTTGGTTCTTTTTATAACTATTACGAGAGTAAAGAAGCCATTTTTCTAGACATCTATATAGATGAAAACAACCGTGTTCGCCAAGCTATGATCGAAGAACTGGATTGGGAAATTGACATGATCGACCTCATTGGTCAACTATTTGCTCAGTCCAGAACTCTCGTTTCTTCCAATAAAATCCTTGCAGAATGGTACAATCCTGCCATCGCAGATGAGTTGCACAGCTACTATTCCTCGGAAGAAGGCAAAGTCGCAAATCCTTTTCATCAGTTTCTAGTTAAAACTTTTACAAATCGTATGCAGGCTGAAGGGTACTCGCCAGAAAAGATTCAAGATATTTTACAGGTTTATAATCTGTTTTACTATATAGATATGCATATCACGGAAAAAGATTTTCCAGATATTAGCAAAACTGTCGAAATACTTGCAACCAACTTCATTAAAGGAGTTCTAAAATAAAGAATGGATTTCTTTATTTTTTGGAAAGATATGAATGAATTTATTTTTAGTTCATTCATAAAATTAAGAACAGGAGTCATAAAAAATGAAAAGAGGTAAAAAAATGTTTATTATCATTCTATCAACACTTGGAGTCTTAGGCCTTATAACTTGGGGCACCATCGCTTATCTTGGACGAAGCCAGACATTATCGATAAAATCCATCGAAAATCCCAGCGGAGATCTATATTTAATTCATATCACAAAACCGAGTCATCAAATCTGGAAAGCTGGGGCTTATGCTAAGTTCACACTCCCTGATACGTCGTCTACTACTAAAAAAAATGAAGATAAAGGGAATCAATCTAGTCGATGGCTAACCATTGCCTCCACACCTGATGAAGATGAAATCCTCATTTTAACTCATAATAGTGGTAGCCACTTTAAGGAAACCTTGACGCATTTACCGGCTGACAGTGAGATTGAGATGAGTTGGCTGGATTCCTCTTTGACTGTTAAAGATACGAATCAGCCACTAGTTTGCTTTGCATCTGATGTAGGTATTTCTGCTCTACGCCCCCTTATCAAAGAATGGGCTGGTAAATGCCCGATTGTACTCAATCATCTTGACAAAGGAGTAACTATTTTTGATAAAGAGATGAAAGAACTGGCTCAGAAAACATCTAATTTTACTTATAAAACTAGCGATGAACTTTCTCAAAGTCAAGAATTTTTAAAACGTGCTATTGATGAATACGGCAATCAAGCCAGCTATCTCATCACAGGTCAGCCTGATGATGTAAATGAGATGAAGAATTTTTTAAAGGAAAATAGAATCGATAGCAAAAACATTCAAGTAAGCTCGTTTAGAGGTTTGAAATAGGAGCAGTCTGTCTTCTATGTATTTCAATCAAACCCTACTAGCTAATTCTAGGTAAATGTGATAGGATAGACATAGAGAAAGGAGCTTTTATGGCCAATATTTTTGACTACTTGAATGATGTAGCATACGATTCCTTTTATGACCTCCCCGTGAATGAGTTAGATGTTCTTGCCTTGACCGAATTAACCTACCTAGCTTTTGATAATGTAGTCACCCAAGAACCAAAGCGTCTCATAGATCTTGCACCTCAAATCCCTAGAGAAACGACTATGTTGACCAGCAAAAACCGCCTCCAGTTATTGGATCAACTCGCTCAACACAAACGTTTTAAAAATTGCAAGCTCTCAGACTTTATCAATGATATTGATCCTGAATTGCAAAAACAGTTTGCAGCCATGACCTATCGTATCAGCCTTGATACTTATCTGCTTGTTTTTCGCGGAACGGATGACAGCATCATTGGTTGGAAAGAAGATTTCCATATGACCTATATGAAGGAAATCCCAGCTCAAAAACATGCCCTCCAGTATTTACAGGACTTTTTTGTTCAACATCCCAACCAAAAGGTTATCCTAGCAGGACACTCAAAAGGGGGCAATCTAGCCGTCTATGCTGCTAGTCAACTCGATCCACTCTTACAAAAAAACATTGTTGCTGTCTATACTTTTGATGCCCCTGGACTTCACAAGGGACTAACCGAAACAGCTGGATATCAAAACATGATGGAAAGAACAAAAGTATTTGTCCCACAAGGTTCTATCATCGGGATGATGCTGGAAATTCCTGACAAAAAAATCGTCGTTCGAAGCACTGCCCTAGGTGGTATTGCCCAGCACGACACCTTTAGTTGGCAGGTCGAAGACAAACACTTTGTCCAACTGGATGAGACCAATAGTGACAGCCAGCAAGTCGATACTACCTTTAAGGAATGGGTGGAGACAGTTCCTGACGAGGAACTGCAGCTCTACTTCGACCTCTTTTTTGGAATCATTCTTGATGCAGGCATCTCCTCTATCAACGATCTTTCTTCCTTCAAGGTCATTGAACATATTCACCATCTCTTTATCCAAGCCCAATCCCTCACTCCCGAAGAAAGAGAAACCATGGGACGCTTAACCCAACTCTTGATCGACACCCGCTACCAAGCTTGGAAAAATCGTTAAGGTATAAAAATACTTTCTGATACCCTAAGCCTTCTCTTCTGTGTTATACTGATATCAGTACATTCTTTGAGAGAGGAAATCCTATGAAAATCCATAAAACTGTCAATCCCGTTGCCTATGAAAATACTTATTACCTGGAAGGAGATCAACACCTGATTGTGGTTGACCCAGGTAGCCATTGGGAAGCTATCCGCAAGACTATTGAGAAAATCAACAAACCAGTCTGTGCGATTCTCCTGACCCACACCCACTACGACCATATTATGAGTCTGGACTTGGTTCGTGATACTTTTGGAAATCCCCCAGTTTATGTAGCAGAGAGTGAAGCTAGCTGGCTCTATACCCCCGTTGACAATCTCTCTGGCCTCCCTCGTCACGATGATATGGCAGATGTGGTCGCAAAACCTGCAGAACACACCTTTGTCTTTCATGAAGAATACCAGCTTGAGGAATTCCGTTTTACAGTTCTACCAACCCCAGGACACTCTATTGGCGGTGTTTCTATCGTCTTTCCTGATGCTCATCTAGTCTTGACCGGAGATGCTCTTTTCCGCGAAACCATCGGACGAACAGACCTTCCTACAGGTAGCACGGAACAACTTCTCCATAGCATTCAGACGCAACTCTTTACCCTCCCTAACTACGACGTCTATCCTGGACACGGGCCAGCTACGACCATCGCTCACGAAAAGACCTTCAATCCCTTTTTCTAGCAAGCAAAAAACCAAGGATGCTATCCTTGGTTTTAGTCTTACCAAATAATCACACGGTCCTCTGGTGCGCGCCACATACCGTCGCCTTCTTTGACATCATAAGTTGTAAAGAAGTCATCGAAGTTTGGTACTTGGATGTTGACACGGAGTTTGGCTGGCGCGTGCACGTCGACACTAGCCATGAGTTTCATCAACTCTGGACGACCTTTCATGCGCCAAATGCGAGCAAAGTTGTGGAAGAATTCTTCAGCTGAGAAGTCTGGCTCTCTCTTGGCAGCTTCAAGGGCTGCTGCAATTCCTCCCAAGTCGGCAACATTTTCTGATACAGTTAGTTTTCCGTTGATCGTTGCGCCGTAAGATTCTTGTCCATCAAACTGGTCGATAACTTTCTGCGTTTTTTCTTTAAAGGCAGCATAGTCGCTTTCTGTCCACCAATCCTTAAGACTACCATTTTCATCAAAGGAAGCACCATTTGTGTCAAAGGCATGAGAGATTTCATGGGCAATAACAGCACCAATACCACCGTAGTTGGCAGAAGACGACTGATGCAAGTCATAGAATGGAGCCTGTAAAATGGCCGCTGGGAAGACAATCAAGTTCTTCTGAGGATTGTAGTAGGCGTTGACCATATGAGCTGGCATACCCCACTCCTTGTAGTCAACCGGTTGGTTCCACTTGCTCCAGCTGTGCTTGATTTCCACACTCCCAAAGGCTAGGGCATTCTCAAAGAGACTAGCAGTTTCATCCACTACTTTGTCCTTGTAGCGTTCTGGCAATTCTTCTGGATAACCGATATAAGGCTTGATGACATTGAGTTTTACAATGGCCTTATCTCGCGTTTCAGGTGTGAGCCAGTCGTTCTTAGCCAAGCGTTCCTTATAAACGTCAATCATTGTCGCTACTTTTTTCTCTACGTCTGCCTTAGCTTCTGGAGAGAATTTTTCATGCGCATACCAGAGACCAAGAGCTTGCTTGAAAGGACCTTGGGCCAAGTGATAAGCTGCCTTGACCTTATCCTGAGCTTCTGGAACACCTGAAAGAGCACGACCATAAGCACCTGATAAAACACGAATCTCGTCTGTGAGATAGCTTGTTGAGAGATTGACCACACCCAAAATCAAGGTTGCTTTAAGTAGAGGCCACGCTTCTTCACTATAGAATTGATCTGCTGCTTGCCAGAAACGTTCCTCATCTACGATAACCTTGTCTGGAGTCTGTCCAATCACTGCTTGGAAGAAATCATCCAAAGGTAGGGCAGGGGCAAACTTTTTGAAATCTTCATAAGCGTATGGATGGTAAAGTTTGGCATATTCTGAACTTTCTTCGTTAGAAAGCACCACAGCTGCGATACGACGGTCCAATTCCAATCGTTTCTCTAGTAAGTCTGCGATTTCCTCATCTGAAAAATCATAGGCTTTGAGAAGATTTGCGCTACTTTCCTTCCAAAGAGTCAAGAGCTCCTCACGTTGAGGATGGTCTTCAGCATAGTAGGTTGTATCTGGCAAGATTGTTCCTGGTGCACTAGCCCAGAGAACATTGGTTCTGGCATCCATAAAGTCTGGTGATACTCCAAATGGAAGGAAGTTTGGCTTCCCTGCTAGTTCAAACTCTGCCAGTTTGCTAGTGAAATCTGCAAAACTCTCCAAGTCTTGGTATTCCTTGAGTAGAGGAAGAACAGGCTTGATCCCATCTGCTTCTCTCTTATCAAAATCACGTACCATGCGGTGGTACTTGACAAAATTTGAGAGGATAGCATTCTCTGGGACATCCTCACCTGCCAACCACTTGTCCGTAGTCGCTAGCATCAACTCTTCAATTTCCTCATCAAGGTCAATAAAGCCACCTGTTCGAGATTTGTCAGCTGGAATGACGGCTGTTTTTTCCCATTCGCCATTAATTGCATCATAAAAATCGTCTTGATAACGTGTCATCTTGTTCTCGCTTTCATATTTTCACTTATTCCTAGCTTAGCAAAAAAATCTAGGGAATGCAATCAAAAATAAATTTCTTGTATCTTTCATTTTATTGTTATTTTATTAATTTTTTTAAAAATTAACTTGACTTAATTTTTTTTTTAATGTATATTAAATACGGGAGGGAGGAATTTGTTATGATACGTATTGAACACCTCAGTGTCTCCTACAAAGAAACGTTGGCACTAAAGGATATCTCACTAGTGCTCCAAGGACCAACGATTACCGGAATTATTGGTCCAAATGGTGCTGGAAAATCAACTTTATTAAAAGGTATGTTGGGAATTATCCCACATGAAGGTCAGGCCTTTCTCGACGACAAAGAAGTCAAGAAATCTTTACATCGAGTTGCCTATGTCGAGCAAAAAATCCATATCGACTACAATTTCCCTATCAAGGTCAAGGAATGTGTCTCACTGGGACTCTATCCATCTATCCCGCTTTTTCACACTTTAAAGGACAGCCACTGGAAAAAAGTGGCAGAGGCACTTGAAATCGTTGGACTTTCAGACTATGCTGATCGCCAAATCAGCCAGCTCTCAGGAGGACAATTTCAACGTGTGTTGATTGCCCGTTGCTTAGTGCAGGAAGCTGACTATATCTTTCTAGATGAGCCATTTGTCGGGATTGACTCGGTTAGTGAAGAGATTATCATGAATACGCTGAGAGGCCTTAAAAAAGCTGGTAAAACAGTTCTCATCGTCCATCATGACCTCAGCAAAGTCCCCCATTATTTCGACCAGGTTTTGCTTCTCAATCGAGAATTAATTGGCCTTGGTTCGACTGAAGAAACCTTTATCGAGGCCAATCTCAAAAAGGCCTACGGTAGCAAACTCTTTTTCAATGGAGGTGACCTATGATAGCAGAATTTATCAATGGATTGCAAAATTTCCATTTCCTACAAAACGCCTTGATTACAGCTATTGTCATTGGAGTCGTTGCTGGAGCTGTGGGATGTTTTATCATCCTGCGTGGAATGTCTCTCATGGGGGATGCCATCTCTCACGCAGTTTTGCCCGGCGTAGCCCTTTCCTTTATCCTGGGAATTGATTTCTTTATTGGAGCGATCATCTTTGGTTTGATGGCTTCCATCATCATTACCTACATCAAGGGAAACTCTATCATCAAGAGTGACACCGCCATTGGTATTACCTTTTCATCTTTCTTAGCCTTAGGTGTCATCTTGATTAGTGTTGCCAAGAGTTCGACAGACCTCTTCCATATCCTTTTTGGGAATATCCTCGCTGTTCAAGATACGGACATGTGGATCACCATCGGTGTTGGGGCATTGATTCTTTTGATTATCGGGATTTTCTTTAAACAACTATTGATTACATCCTTTGACGAGCTCCTGGCTAAAGCCATGGGAATGCCCGTTAATTTTTACCACTATCTGCTCATGGTGCTCTTGACCCTTGTGTCAGTCACTGCCATGCAAAGTGTTGGAACCATTCTTATCGTGGCCATGTTGATCACCCCAGCTGCGACGGCTTACCTTTATGCTAATAGCCTAAAGAGCATGATTTTTCTTTCATCAGGCCTAGGAGCTCTGGCTTCTGTTGTAGGGCTCTTTATCGGCTATAGTTTCAATCTCGCAGCAGGATCCAGCATTGTGCTCACATCCGCCAGCTTCTTTTTAATCAGTTTCTTTATCTCTCCTAAGCAACGATACTTGAAACTGAAAAACAAAAAAATCATTAAATAACGGGGAAACCCTTCTGGAGGAATCTAATGAAAAAATTAGGTACATTGCTCGTTCTTTTTCTTTCTATCATTGGATTAGCTGCCTGTGCTAGTGGGAAAAAAGATGCAGCATCTACAAACCAAAAACTAAAAGTTGTTGCTACAAACTCAATCATCGCTGATATTACCAAGAATATCGCTGGTGACAAGATTGATCTTCACAGTATCGTTCCTGTTGGTCAAGACCCACACGAATACGAACCACTTCCTGAAGACGTTAAGAAAACTTCTCAAGCTGATTTGATTTTCTATAACGGAATCAATCTTGAAACTGGTGGCAATGCTTGGTTTACCAAATTGGTTGAAAATGCCAAGAAAACTGAGAACAAGGACTACTTTGCAGTCAGTGACGGCGTAGACATCATCTACCTTGAAGGTCAAAACGAAAAAGGCAAAGAAGACCCACACGCTTGGCTCAACCTTGAAAATGGGATGATTTATGCTAAAAATATCGCTAAACAGCTGATCGCTAAGGATCCTAGCAACAAGGAATTCTACGAAAAAAATCTCAAAGACTATACTGAAAAACTAGACAAACTAGACAAAGAAGCCAAAGAGAAATTTAACAATATCCCTGCTGAGAAGAAACTTATCGTAACCAGCGAAGGATGCTTCAAATACTTCTCTAAAGCCTATGGTGTCCCAAGTGCCTACATCTGGGAAATCAACACGGAAGAAGAAGGTACTCCTGAACAAATCAAGACCTTGGTTGAAAAACTTCGCCAAACAAAAGTTCCATCACTCTTTGTTGAATCAAGTGTCGATGACCGTCCAATGAAGACTGTTTCACAAGACACAAATATCCCAATCTACGCACAAATCTTTACTGACTCAATCGCTGAAGAAGGTAAAGAAGGTGACAGCTACTACAACATGATGAAATACAACCTTGACAAGATTGCTGAAGGTTTGTCTAAGTAATCTAGCCATTCACCTATCTTATCCTAGATTATAAACTTGCTTTATCGTTCTTTTTGTTTCTGCTTTGATAGCTCAATCATTATACATGTAAACGAGATCAAATTTTAACAGATATTTCTTTCCGTAGTGGTATCCTAGATAAGAACTCTGTACTTATCTAGGACGGAATTTTTGAGACGTTAGGCTCAAAAATTAGGGATGAAATTCCGAAGGAAGTTGCTTCCGTCCGCACTACTTAAAAGAAATATCATAATAAAACTAAAATTTAAAAAACGTCGTTCTCACATGAACGGACGTTTTTTTCTCTTTTAATTTCCAGTCAAATCATTGGAAAAATCTGACAATTCTCGGTAGAATAAAAGAAAAAAGAATGGAGTAGTTTCATGACCACTTTTCTCGGAAATCCTGTAACTTTTACAGGTAAACAACTGCAAGTCGGAGACAAGGCACTTGACTTTTCTCTTACGACAACCGATCTCTCTAAAAAAACGCTAGCTGACTTTGATGGAAAGAAAAAAGTCTTGAGTGTTGTGCCATCTATCGATACTGGCATCTGCTCAACGCAAACACGTCGATTCAACCAAGAACTAGCCAACCTAGACAACACCGTTGTTCTTACTGTTTCTATGGACCTACCATTTGCCCAAGGACGCTGGTGTGGAGCTGAAGGCCTTGACAATGCCATCATGCTTTCAGACTACTTTGACCATTCTTTCGGACGCGATTATGCCCTTTTGATCAACGAATGGCATCTCCTTGCGCGTGCCGTCTTTGTTCTCGATGCTGACAATGTCATCCGTTATGTGGAATACGTTGACAACATTAACACGGAACCAGACTTTGAAGCTGCTATTGCCGCTGTTAAAGAACTGGACTAAAATCAAAGCCATTAGGGCAGAAGGCTAGAGAAATCTAGCTTTTTTTGATATACTAGATGGAGAGAAAAGACAAGAGGAAACGAATGACGCCAAATAAAGAAGACTACCTAAAATGTATTTATGAAATCGGTACGGAAATGCAAAAAATCACCAATAAAGAAATTGCTGCCCGTATGCAGGTCTCTCCACCTGCCGTAACAGAGATGATCAAACGCATGAAAAGTGAAAATCTCATT
Organism: Streptococcus oralis; assembly: GCF_901543815.1. Lineage (GTDB taxonomy): Bacteria > Bacillota > Bacilli > Lactobacillales > Streptococcaceae > Streptococcus > Streptococcus oralis_CM. The sequence continues at coordinate 471,949 of NZ_CABEIU010000002.1, read as the reverse complement.
CTCAAGGACAAGGAGAACGGCTATCTATTGACAGATATTGGCCTCAAACTGGTCTCTGAGCTCTATCGTAAACACCGTTTGATTGAAGTCTTTCTAGTTCACCATCTCGACTATACCAGTGATCAAATCCATGAGGAAGCTGAAGTCCTAGAACACACTGTATCCGATCTTTTCGTAGAGAGACTGGATAAACTGCTGGGTTTCCCTAAAACCTGTCCCCACGGAGGAACCATCCCAGCTAAGGGAGAGCTCTTGGTTGAAATCAACAACCTACCTCTAGCAGATACCAAAGAGGCTGGAACCTATCTCCTGACTCGGGTTCATGATAGCTTTGATCTACTCAAATATCTAGAAAAGCATGAAATTCATATCGGTGACCAAGTCAAAGTCAAACAGTTTGATAATTTTTCCAATACCTTTACACTGGTCAACAAAGGTGAAGACCTCCAAATTAGTATGGATATCGCCAAACAACTCTATGTCGAAAAAATCAACTAACCCCTTATTCCTGAAAGATATTCTTTTCAGGGATTTTTTATTATTTTGCTTGTAACTCCCATTTGTTTGGTGTAGAATGAAGCTAGATAAAAGAGGGAGGTCTTCCTATGAAAAAGCTCTTTAGAATCCATTTTGCAGCCATTGCAGTCAGCGATTTGCTACTGTTGGTAACTTTCAGACCCCGATATGAACTTTCTTTGGAGAGAGGCCTGATTTTTTGCTTCATTTTCATCCTTGCTCAGGGACTACTGCTGTCTCGCTTGGTCTTCCGACTCAAAAAACATTTCTCTGAGATTTATCCTCAGATGAACAAAAAAATTCGCCTTTATTACTTAGCGATTCTCTCCGTTGACCTTCTATTATTTGTCTTTTTAGCCATCACTGGCCCTCAATATTTCTACTCTCTTACTCCAGTCTTTACTTCCTGTCATTCTACTTTATATTATATAACGGCTAGTCACCTAAGAGAAAACTATCCCGACTTTTACGACAAACACATCTCCTTCTGGGAGTGTCTATAAACAAAAACCAAGCCAGCTGGCTTGGTTTTCTTATCTATTTTTCGTATCGAGGATGATGGTAACTGGTCCGTCATTGACCAGTTCAACCTGCATATCTGCTCCAAAGATGCCTGTCTGAACAGACACTTCTTGCGCTAGCTTTTGGTTGAAAGTGTCATAGAAATCTGATGCCATATCAGGCTTGGCTGCGCCAGTAAAAGCTGGACGATTGCCTTTCTTGGTATCCGCAAAGAGGGTAAACTGGGAAATAGAAAGGATTTCCCCTTCAATATCCTTGACAGACAGATTCATCTTGCCTTCCGCATCTGAAAAAATCCGCATGTTGACGAGCTTTCTCACAGCATAATCCAGATCTTCCTCTTGGTCCTCTGGTCCTACTCCGACCAACAATAAGAGCCCCTGATTGATTTTTCCCTGAACCTGACCTTCAATACTCACTTGAGCTTTCTTAACTCGTTGAATGATGATTTTCATAAAAATCCTTTCTAGATCTTAGCCATTGGTTCGTTTGACAGAGTAGACTTCTGGCACACTTTTAATCTTATCAACTACTGTCGTTAGAGTTGAGAGGTTTGAGATGCCAAAGGAGACATGGATATTGGCAAATTTCATATCCTTAGTTGGTTGGGCATTAACGGTTGAGATATTTTTGGTCGTGTTGGAAAGAACTTGTAGAACATCATTTAAGAGACCTGTACGGTTGAGGCCGTAGATATCAATGTGGGCAATATATTCCTTGCTTGAGTATTGGTCTTCCCACTCAACATCAAGGAGACGTTGTTCGTAGTTTTCTTGGGCGCGAAGGTTCATACAGTCCACACGGTGAATGGCCACACCACGACCCTTGGTAATATAGCCAACAATGTCATCACCTGGCACTGGATTACAACACTTGGCAATCCGAACTAGGAGACCTGAGGCGCCTTCGATTACCACACCGCCCTCATGCTTGACCTTGAGGGTTTCTTTGTTTTCAACCTTAACCTCGCCACCTTTGACAAGCTCTTCTGCCTCAGCCCTAGCTTTGGCACGTTCCTCCTCACGGCGTTCCTTTTCAGTCAGACGGTTAAAGACGGTAATAGCACTGATTTCTCCAAAACCGATAGCAGCAAAGAGGGAGTCTTCTGTCTTGTAGCTGGTCTTTTGAAGGACTTGGTCCATGTGCCGCTTGTCCATATACTTATTAGCCACATAGCCATTCTCTTGGAGCTGATTAATCAGCAGTTCGCGTCCCTTATTAACAGACAATTCCTTGTCTTGATTTTTAAAGAACTGACGAATCTTGTTACGAGCCTTGCTGGTCTTAACCATGTTGAGCCAGTCACGACTCGGGCCAAAAGAGTTGGGGTTGGTTACAATTTCGACCTGATCTCCAGTTTTGAGCTTGGTTGTCAGAGGAACCATACGGCCATTGACCTTAGCACCAGTTGCTTTTTCACCGACTTTGGTATGGATTTCATAGGCAAAATCAATCGGGCCTGAATCTTTTGGAAGGGAACGAACTGCACCATCTGGAGTAAAGACGTAAATCTCCTCCGCCAGATACTCTTCCTTAACAGACTCGACAAATTCCTTGGCATCGTCAGCCTGGTCTTGTAATTCCATCATTTCCTTGATCCAGTTCATACCAATCGCAGACTCTTTGCTATTGACCTGACCTTTGATTCCTTTCTTATAAGCCCAGTGAGCCGCAACCCCGTACTCAGCAACTTCGTGCATTTCTTTGGTACGAATCTGGAATTCAATCGGTCCTTTTGGTCCATAGACAGTCGTATGGATAGACTGGTAACCATTGGCCTTACGGTTTGCGATATAGTCTTTAAAACGGCCTGGCATAGGTTTCCAAAGTTCATGCACATAACCCAGCATGGCGTAAACATCACTCTGGGTATCTAAGATACAGCGAATGGCAATCAGGTCATAAATCTCCTCAAATCGTTTCTTCTTATCCTGCATCTTGCGATAGATAGAGTAGATATGCTTGGGACGGCCATAGATTTTCCCTTTTAGATTGCGTTCGGAAGTGTAGTCCTCTAACTTTGTCACGACTTCATCGACCAAAGCCTCACGCTCTCTGCGTTTTTCCTTCATCATGTGAGTGATTTTGTAAAACTCAGTTGGGTTGAGATATCGGAAGGACAAGTCTTCCAACTCCCACTTGACGCTGGAAATCCCCAGACGATGAGCAAGTGGAGCATAGATTTCCATGGTTTCTCTGGAAATGCGTTCCTGCTTGTCCTTTCGTAGGTGGTTGAGCGTCCTCATGTTATGCAAGCGGTCCGATAATTTAACCAAGATAACACGGATATCCTCAGACATGGCCATGAGCATCTTGCGGTGATTTTCCGCCAATTGCTCCTCGATTGATTTGTACTCAACCTTACCAAGCTTGGTCACCCCATCAACGATAATCCGAACATCATGACCAAACTCTTGCTCTAAATCATCCAGTGTTGCATCCGTATCTTCAACCACATCATGCAAAAAACCACAGGCAACTGTCACGGCATCTAGCTTGAGCTTAGCCAGAATCCCTGCCACCTGAATGGGATGAATAATATAGGGCTCGCCAGATTTACGGTACTGACCACTGTGGCATTCAACAGCGTAAACCAAGGCTTTATGTACAAAAGCAACATCTTCTTTCGATAAATATTTTTGCGTTAAAGCGACAACCTCATCGCCCGACAAATTCACTTCTTTCGGCATTTATTCTCTCCAATTCTTCCTACCATTTTATCACTTTTTTAAGAATATTAAAACTAGAAAAGCCTGTTTTCATGCCTAGCCTAAGCAATTAAAAGAAAAACACTGCAAGAGAGACTCTGCAGTGCTTTGTTATTTTATTTATCTTAGTAGACTGTTTTTTCAGTTTCTACATCGAAGAAGTGTGCTTTGTTCAAGTCAAATCCAAGTTCAACTGTCGCACCTGTTTGCAAGTAGTCACGAGCATCCACTTTGGCAACAAATTCATCTTTACCAACTTGGCAGTAAAGGTGAGATTCTGAACCAAGCAATTCTGATACTGAAATAGTAGCTTTGACAACTGATTCTGGGAATGTTTCAAGGAAAGCAGGTTCTGCATTCACATCTTCTGGACGAATACCAAAGATCAATTCTTTTCCTTCGTAGCCTTTTTCACGAAGAACTTTCAAAGCGCCTTCTGGCACTTTCAAGCGGAAACCGTCAGAAACAATTTCGTTGCCTTCCAATTTCACATTGATGAAGTTCATAGCTGGGCTTCCGATGAATCCTGCAACGAACTTGTTAACTGGGTTTTTGTAAACTTCTTGAGGGGTACCGATTTGTTCTACACGTCCGATAGTACCTGTACCAGCAGGGTTCTTAGTTGCTGACATGATAACGATACGGTCTGCAAGTGTCATCGCTTCTGTTTGGTCGTGAGTTACGTAAATAGTTGTAGCTCCGATACGACGGTGGATTTTCGCAATTTCAGCACGCATCGATACACGAAGTTTGGCATCCAAGTTTGACAAAGGTTCATCCATCAAGAACACTTTTGCATCACGGACGATTGCACGACCCATGGCAACACGTTGACGTTGACCACCTGAAAGGTCAGCAGGTTTACGATCCAAAAATTCTTTCAAACCAAGGATTGCTGCTGCTTCTTGCACACGTTTGTCGATGTCTTCTTTGCTGTACTTACGCAATTTCAAACCGAAAGCCATGTTGTCATATACAGTCATGTGTGGGTAAAGAGCGTAGTTTTGGAATACCATAGCGATGTCACGGTCTTTTGGAGCTACGTCATTGACAACCACGCCATCGATAGATGCAGTACCTTCTGTAATGTCTTCAAGACCAGCGATCATACGAAGAGTTGTTGATTTACCACACCCTGAAGGACCTACGAAAACGATAAATTCTTTGTCTTTGATGTCCAAGTTGAAGTCTTCAACTGAATAGTGTTCGCTGTTTGGATATTTTTTGTAAATATTTTTAAGATTTAATTCTACCATCGAGGTGAACTCCTTTTGTCTTTTGATAGTTTTATTATAGATGAAAACGCTTTACTTTTCTATGGCAAGGTGACCAAAAAAATAAAAAAGTTCTGTGCAACTTGCACAAAACTTTAGAGAATATCTGGTAAAATTAGCTGATAACATAGGGTAAGGTCGGTCAACTCCTTCAACTGTAGCCCTGTCAATTCTTCCCATCTATCAATCTTGTATTGGAGAGAATTGCGGTGCAGGTAGAGTTGTTGGGCTGTTTTAGTGAGAACGGCACTATTTTCCCAAAGAGAGAGAATGATTTCCTGAATCTGATCCTGATCCAAAATCATCTGGTGCAGGCATTCCTTGATTACCTTCAAGTCCACGCTCCTTTCTCCCATACTCCAAAGATAGAGTTGTGAAAAGGTATGAACACCTTGGTGACCCTGACGCCACCAAGTCTTAAACAAGTCTCGCTCTGCTTGGATTAAATCTGACAGAGCCTGATACCCAGCCTGTGACCAAACCTGTCCTAACATGATAGACAGACGAAGACCAAAGTCATACTCCACTGCTTCAATCGTATCACTTAAAATAGCTCGTACAGAGCTGTACTTATCTTGTTGAAGAACAAATACATAATCCTGAGCCCCGACCTGTAGCACTGTCTGGCAGTTGGGAAAAAGAGTCCGCATCATGTCTAGCCAAGAGGCCAGATTTTCCTGTTGGAAATAAGAAAGATGACAATAAACCAATTGAATCTTTTTGAAAGCTTGCGGTGCCTGCCCCTTCCCCTCAATCAGATAGGGATACCAAGGATCGAGCGAACGAGCCTGCTCCTGCTGGGTCAAAAGGGCAACCAGCTGCTTTTCACGCTCGCTGAGCCCAGCTTCCTCCAGTAAAATCCACTGCTGAGAGGCTAAAGGGAGAGTTAGATAGCCTGGTTTCTCTACTGGCTGATCTGAAATCTGAGCTTCAGGAAACCAGTCTTGTAGTTCTTTAGCAAGCATTTCTACTCCTCCACTTTTTGGATACACCAAGAAATTAAGGTCTCTAGCCGCTCCAGATTTTCAGTCAGATGGAGATACCCCATCACCGCCTCAAAGCCAGTAGACATGCGGTAGGTCACCACATCAGCATTTTTAGCCTTTGTGTGACTATTGGTATTGCGACCACGTTTGTAGATTTCTTCTTCTTTTTCCGTCAGGACTTGCTCCTCCAACATAAGGGCAATCAAGCGCGCCTGAGCCTTGGCTGACACATACTTAGTCGCCTCTTGGTGGAGTTTATTGGGCTTGGTCATGCCTTTGAGGATGAGATGGCGACGAATATACATGGAGTAAACTGCATCTCCCTCAAAAGCCAGCGCTATCCCGTTAATGAGGTTGACATCAATCACGAGTCCACCTCACTCCATCCTTGGTGTCAAGGAGCTTAATTCCTTGAGCCGCCAATTGGTCACGGATTTGGTCCGCTGTCGCAAAGTCACGATTGGCACGCGCCTCTTGACGTTTTTGGATCAAGGCCTCAATGTCTGCATCTAGAACTTCTTCTATAAAGACAATACCAAAAACTTCTAAGAGCTTGGCCAAAGCTGCCTTTACTTCAGCGGTGTAGTTACCAGAGTTGATCCACTTAGCCATCTCAAAGACAACTGTGATGCCGTTGGCAGAGTTGAAATCCTCATCCATAGCGGCTACAAACTTATCTTTAAAGGCTTGTAACTCTTGGACATCAACACTCCCAGTAAATGGCTGCTCATAAGTGTTCTTCAGATACTTGAGATTAGTCTCCGCATCACGCACTGCTTTTTCGGTAAAGTTGATAGGCTTACGGTAATGCTGAGTCGCAAAGAAGAATCGAAGCACTTGACCATCAAGAGTTTTGAGGGCATCATGGACTGTGATAAAGTTGCCCAAGGACTTAGACATCTTGACATTGTCGATGTTGACAAAACCATTGTGCATCCAGTAGTTGGCGAAAGTCTTGCCTGTTTTGGCTTCTGACTGGGCAATTTCATTGGTGTGATGCGGAAACTCCAGATCGGCTCCCCCACCGTGGATATCAATGGTATCGCCCAAAATCTCTGTCGACATGACCGAACACTCGATATGCCAACCCGGACGACCAGGTCCCCAAGGACTATCCCAAGAAATCTCGCCTGGTTTTGCAGCTTTCCAAAGGGCAAAGTCCACAGGATTTTCCTTACGAGCTGTTTCTTCATCTGTACGACCTGAAGCACCCAGTTCCAAATCTTCCAAAGTTTTATTGGCCAACTTAGCATAGTTGTGGGATTTTTCCACACGGAAGTAAACATCCCCTTGACTCTCGTAAGCATAACCTTTTTCAATCAAGTCAGCGACAAAACGAATGATGTCCGCCATAAACTCCACTACACGCGGATGGCGAGTAGCAGGTTTGACGCCTAAGGCCGTCACGTCTTCACGAAAGGCAGCAATGTACTTGTCCGCAACCTCTTGAGGCGTGATGCCTTCTTCCTTGGCGCGATTGATAATCTTATCATCTACATCCGTGAAATTGGAAATATAGGCAACCTCATAGCCACGATATTCAAAGTAGCGACGAATGGTATCAAAGGCTACCGTTGAACGAGCATTCCCAACGTGGATATAGTTGTAGACGGTTGGCCCACAGACATACATGCGAACCTTGCCCTCTTCAATGGGCACAAATTCACGTAGGCTGCGGGTCATGGTGTCGTAAATTTTAATCATGCGGTCCACTCCCTTCTCTATTTCTGACTTTTTCGGCTGAAAACCAGCTCTGCAAATGGGCCAAATTGTCTGAGGTTATCCAGTTGGTAAAAGCGCTGCCCTTCCTCTTGGGTAAAGAGGGGAACCCCCTTTCCTAGGATAAGGGGTGCTATCTGAATAATGAGGTGGTCGAAAAGATCCGCATCCAAGAGCGGTCCTACCAAGGAATTACCACCAATCACAAAGACATTTTTGCCTTTGTCAATCTGGCGAACAAAGTCCACCACATCCCCAGCTACTGGCTGGTAATTGCTAACAGGCAGGTGCCTATCATGCGTAAAGACATAGTTTTCCGTAGCTTGATAAAAACTTTCTACATCTTGCAAATCTTGGATTTCCTCAAAGGTCCGCTTGCCCATGATGGTGATATCCATTTGCCTGTAAAAATCATCATAGCCTGTATCCTCTACAGAACCAAGCTGATGCAGCCAGTCTATCCTGTGCTGGCTGTCTGCCAAGTAGCCATCCATGGTGATACAGCCGTAAAAATATACTGCCATTCTTGTAGTTACCTTTCTAGTTCCTTTGCTATTGTCAAAGCGATAGTGAAAAAAGTCATGGCATCAGCTGTCCGATCTTCATGGCGGGCATCCCAGGTTCGGTTATGATGATCCACATAGTCAGCTGTGTAGAAGAATTGATAGACCTTGGTCTTGCGAAATTGGCTCCAAGCCATGATAGCTGAAGCTTCCATGTCCACCACTTGGGCACCGGCAGCCAAGCGACGCTTGATCTTATCAGGCGTTTCCCGATAAAAGGCATCAGTCGTCCAAGACTTGGTGCGGATATGCTCGATGCAAGATTTGTTCAAGGCTCCTTCCATAGTTAAGAGCAAAGTTTCATCATAAGCTATCTCATCACTTGGAGGAGCGTAATGGTAACTTGTACCTTCATCACGTAGAGCTGAACTTGGTAGGATAATCTTATCTGCCTGAATAGACTGATCTAGAACTCCGCAAGAACCCAAAACAATAAAGTTCTTAAATCCTCTTGCTTTGAGTTCTTCTAAGAGACCTACAACCATTGGGGCTCCAATCGTAGCTATAGCAACTGCTACCTTTCTCCCATCTTTTTCATAGATATACCATGGAAGTCTGCCATTTAGATTGGTTAGATAGCCACCTTCGTAAATATCTTCAAACTGCTTTACTCGTTCAACGATTTCTCCATTAAAAGATAAAATAATCGTGTCACAGATTTCTCCACCACCACGAATACTTCGATCAGTTGGTTCGATAACAGCAGGTACATTTCGAATTCTTCTAATAGCATTTTTCTACTCTTTCTCATTCAGATAAACTACCTGTGTCTGTTTGACAAAGCCGATTTTTTCATACAAGCGCTTGGCACCTACGTTGCTGTCCTCTACTGCAATCTGAAATTCCTTATCATTTTGCTCAATCAGTTGGTTGATAAGAGATTTTACGAAGTAGCTTCCATAGCCTTTTCCACGTTCAGGTTCCGATATTACCAAACCATAGAGGTAATTTGTATTAGTCGATAAATCTACCGTACAAGTTCCAATAACCTGACCGTCTTTTAATAAAATATATAGACGACTTTCTGGATCCTTCAGAGCTTCGGCGACATATCTATCCACAACTTCTCTCAATTCATGCTCCTCTGAAAATGCCTGAAATTTTAACTGGCTAATTTGCTCCTGATATGAACTATCTGCTAACAAAACTTCAAGATTGGAAAGTTTTGTTAACGGATAAGGTCTTCTATCCTTACCTAACCAGGTTTCTGTATCTTCATCCTCGACCAATCCCCAGTTGCTGACAAAATCAGGATGACGCTCTAGAAAAATACGTTCTGTCTGAAAAGTAACTGAACGAATAGGGAAAGAAGCCGTTTCTTTCTCAAAACTCGTAAACAAAGCACGCGCAATTCCCTGACGGCGATGATTTGGATGAACCAGTATCGTCACTTCCACATCTTGGTCATCAGCATAGACAGTTAATAGACCAACAAGTTCGCCTTTTTCATAATAAAGGAAAAAGGCGGGCATGTTTGGGTCAAAATTAAGCATGTTAGAAAGATAGGGATCACGATAAGTTCCATCATAGGCTTGGCAACAGTCAATTAGTTTTTTCGCTTCAAATAACTCTTCTTGGCTCAACTTATTTCTTGCTTGAATCATATAGGTATCCTCTACAACCCCGACGATCTGTGACTGGCTTCTTTAGCCTGCTCGAGTTTATTGACGTAGTACTCTCGTTTTTCTTCGACTTCGTGGATGATAGGCTCATCCTTCTGTCCATGAACGCGGACGATCTTAGCCGGAATACCGACAACTGTTACATCACTAGGTACATCTGCCACGACAACTGCTGCTGCACCGACTTTGGCATTTTCACCGATTTCTACTGGCCCGATAACTTGGGCATGGGCCGATATGAGAGCTCCTTTACGCACAGTCGGATGGCGTTTGCCACAGTCTTTCCCTGTCCCACCGAGAGTCACTCCGTGATAGAGAAGAACGCCTTTTTCAACAATCGCCGTCTCTCCAATCACCAGACCTGAACCATGGTCGATAAAAACACCTGAGTCAATCTGGGCACCCGGATGAATCTCGATTTGGGTCCAAAAGCGCCAAAACTGACTGTGCATCCGAGCCAGGAGTTTGAAGCCGTGCTTCCAAAGAAAATGCGAGAGACGGTGAGCCGCTAAGGCCTTGACACCTGGATAAGTCAGTAGAACCTCCAAAGTGGTGCGCGCCGCTGGATCATTTTCTTTTACAATATCAATGGTTTCGCGCCACCATCCCATACATTTCTCCTTTTCTTATTCTGAATCTTTTGGTGTTTCTGTAACTTCTTTCTTAGGTTTGTGGTCCTTTTGATGACGTGGGCGGTGAGGACGTTCAGCCTTTTCACCTTTTTCATCGTGTTCTGGTTTTGGTGGACGAGGAAGAAGAGCTTTCATAGAAGCATCTACACGTCCTTTTTCGTCAATCTTGATAACTTTGACATCGACTTCGTCTCCAATAGCCACCAAATCTTCGACATTATTGGTACGTGTCCAAGCCATTTCCGAAATGTGAACGAGGGCATCTGTCTTGTCAAAGAGGTTGACAAAGGCACCAAATTTCTCGATACGAACAACTTTGGCATGGTAAACTTCGTCCACCTTAGCTTCACGAACCAAACCAGCAATAATTTCTTTGGCACGGTTAATGGCATCTTGGTCGCTAGAGTAGATAGACACATTTCCTTCTTCGTCGATATCAATCTTAACGCCTGTTTCAGCGATGATCTTGTCGATGGTTTCTCCACCCTTACCGATGACAATCTTAATCTTGTCCACATCAATCTTGATAGTATCAATTTTCGGAGCAGTTGGAGCCAATTCTGGACGCACTTCTGGAATAGTAGCTTCGATCACATCAAGGATTTCAAAACGTGCTTTCTTGGCTTGAGCAAGGGCTTCTGTCAAGATTTCTGCAGTAATCCCTTGGATCTTGATATCCATTTGAAGGGCTGTAATCCCGTCGCGAGTACCTGCAACCTTAAAGTCCATGTCTCCAAAGTGGTCTTCCAAACCTTGAATATCTGTCAATACTGTATAGTTATTTCCATCTGAGATAAGTCCCATTGCAATACCAGCTACTGGCGCCTTGATTGGCACACCACCAGCCATAAGGGCAAGAGTACCCGCACAGATAGAGGCTTGAGAAGAAGAACCATTTGATTCCAAGACTTCTGCTACCAAGCGGATAGCGTATGGAAATTCTTCCAAGCTTGGCAAGACTTGAGCAAGAGCACGCTCACCAAGAGCACCGTGACCAATTTCACGACGACCAGGGGCTCCGTAACGACCAGTTTCCCCTACAGAGTATTGAGGGAAGTTATAGTGGTGCATAAAGCGTTTCTTGTACTCTGGGTCCAAACCATCGATGATTTGAGTTTCTCCCATCGGAGCCAAGGTCAAGACTGAAAGAGCTTGAGTTTGCCCACGAGTAAAAAGGCCAGAACCATGTACACGAGGAAGATAGTCAACCTGCGCATCTAAAGGACGGATCTCATCGACCTTACGCCCATCAGGACGCACCTTGTCTTCTGTAATCAAACGGCGCACTTCAGCGTGTTCCATTTGTTCCAAGATTTCAGCCACATCACGCATGATACGGTCAAATTCTTCGTGGTCCGCATATTTTTCTTCATACACCGCAGTCACTTGGTCTTTAACTGCTTGAGTTGCAGCTTCACGAGCCAATTTTTCTTCAACTTGGACCGCTTTTTGGAGGTCGCTGTTGTAGGCTGCGATGATTTCAGCTTGCAAGTCAGCATCCACATGAAGCAATTCCACTTCTGCTTTTTCCTTACCGACCGCAGTAACGATTTCTTCTTGGAAGGCAATCAATTCTTTGACAGCTTCGTGTCCTTTCAGAAGAGCTTCCAACATGATTTCTTCTGACAATTCTTTGGCACCAGACTCAACCATGTTGATAGCGTGCTTGGTACCTGCAACTGTCAATTCAAGAAGCGAACGCTCTGCTTGTTCTTGTGTCGGGTTGATGATGATTTGGCCATCTACATAGCCCACTTGTACCCCAGCAATAGGTCCGTCAAACGGAATATCTGAGATAGAAAGTGCCAAGGATGAACCAAACATAGCCGCCATTGGAGCAGACGCATTCTCATCGTATGAAAGCACTGTATTGATTACTTGTACTTCGTTACGGAAACCTTCCGCAAACATAGGACGGATCGGACGGTCAATCAAACGCGCTGTCAAAGTCGCATCTGTTGAAGGACGTCCTTCACGTTTCATAAAGCCACCAGGAAACTTCCCAGCCGCATACATTTTTTCTTCGTAGTTGACTTGAAGTGGGAAGAAATCCCCAGTTGCCATCTTCTTAGACATAACGGCCGCAGTCAAGACAGTTGACTCACCATAACGCACGACAACAGAGCCATTTGCTTGCTTAGCAACCTGACCAGTCTCTACGATTAACTCACGACCCGCAAAAGTCGTTTGAAACACTTGTTTTGTCATTTTAATCCCCTTTGGATTGATGAAATTATACGCCTTGCCTACAAAGATCAAGATACTAAGCCGTTAAGCAACTCAAAGGAAAATAGGAAATCGAACGACGGAGCGACTGCTCCTAGATAGATTTATCTTTTTCCATAGAGTTGTAGGCGTGTTCAGTTACTCAAGATATTTTGGACATTTAAAGTTGAGTTTTTGCAACCTTAATAACTTAAATACCCTCATCTTTGTATCAAGTACGTACAGAGTCTATTTTATCATATTTTTCTTAAAAAGTGCGGGCTTTTCTATTAAAAAGGAACCATTCCCCCATGAAAAGAGGAATGGTTTGTTGTTTATTTTATTTAGCGAATTCTTTAGCTCTCACAACTGTCATTTTTCATTAAAAAGCAAGTAAATGACAAGCTGTCGTCTCAGTGGTTAAAGTAAGGTTAGTCTCGCTAACGTTACAGGCAAACTGAAAGACCAAGGCTTGCAGTTTAGCCATGAAATCGAAGATTTGCTGCGGCCTAACCACTTTAGACGAAGTGCTAAAAGAATCGATTATCCTAAAGACTGATGATTAAACAAGGCATGGGTTGCTTGGTGGATGTATTTTGCTGTTTCAGCATTGTTCATGGTGTAAAGATGCACACCGGCGACATCCTGGGTTACCAAGTCCACGATTTGATCCACTGCATAGGCAAGTCCTGCTGCTCTGAGCGACTCTGGGTCATGCTCATACTTGTCTAAGATTGCTTTAAATTTGCGTGGAAGATGGATATTCTCACAAGTCTTCAAGAGACGAAGCGCTTGATTACGGTTAAGAATGGGCATGATTCCCGCATGAATGGGAACATCAATCCCTGCCAAGGTACACTTGTCTTGGAAATCATAGAAACGCTCATTATCAAAGAAAAGTTGTGTTACGAGACTTGAACAGCCTGCATCCACTTTCTTCTTGAGATTTTGAATATCTGAGATTTGGTTTGGTGAATCTGGATGCCCTTCTGGGTAGCAAGCTCCAACAATATCAAAGTGAGGAGCTTGTTCCTTGATAAACTCAATCAAGTCCGTTGCGTAGCGGAAATCCTTTTGTGGTTCCACATCAGGGATAATATCCCCACGTAGAGCCAAGATTTTTCGCACACCAACCTTGTCCAAGTCCGCAAGTGTCTCTGCAACCTTCTCCTTAGTCAGATAGATAGCTGGCAAGTGGGCAATGGTTGGAATCGCCAAATCATTTTGGATAAAGTCTGTCAAACGAACCGTTGTTTCCTTGATATTGAATTTATTATTGCTGGCGGTCACACTGATAAAGTGCGGTGTCAGCTCCCGCATATCCTGCAAGGCTGAAATAATTTTATCATTACCCACAGCTGGGTTTGGAGGGAACACTTCAAATGAAAGTGACGGAGTTTGGCGTGACATAGTCATTATCCTTTTCTTTTTGATTTCATGATTGCTAAGCCGGCTTGGGCCAAGCAGTTCCTTGATCAAACAGTGTCAAGAGAGAAATCGAATCTTACAATTTCTCACGCGCAGCTTTTGCTGCTTCGACAAGGCGGATCAAGCTTTCTTTTGTTTCTGGAATACCGCGTGTTTTCAAACCACAGTCAGGGTTGATCCAAACTTTCTTGCTTGGTACTTTGGCAAGAATAGCATCGATTGTGTGGTCAATTTCGCCTTCATTTGGCACACGAGGAGAGTGGATATCGTAAACCCCAGGTCCCACTTCTGTTTGGAAGTTTTTCGCTTTGAGTTCGTCCAAGATTTCAAGGTTTGAACGGCTTGCTTCAAAGGAAATAACGTCCGCATCCATGTTGTCGATAGCTGGGATGATATCTGTAAATTCTGAGTAACACATGTGGGTGTGGATTTGAGTATCTGGCGCAACTGTAGAGTGTACCAAGCGGAAGGCTGGAATAGCCCAGTCAAGGTAGTCTTCGTACCAGTCGCTACGACGGAGTGGCAATTTCTCACGAAGAGCAGCCTCGTCGATTTGGATGATTTTCACACCAGCAGCTTCAAGGTCAAGAACTTCATCCTTAATGGCAAGAGCGATTTGAAGAGTTGAGTCCTTGATAGAGATGTCTTCACGTGGGAATGACCAGTTAAGGATGGTAACCGGTCCAGTCAACATACCTTTAACAGGTTTATCAGTACGGCTTTGTGCGTAGCTAGACCATTTCACAGTGATAGGGTTAAGACGAGTTACATCACCCCAGATGATTGGTGGTTTAACTCCACGCATACCGTAAGATTGCACCCAACCATTCTTAGAGAAGAGGTAACCGGATAAGTTTTGACCGAAGTACTCAACCATGTCGTTACGCTCGAACTCACCGTGAACAAGCACGTCAAATCCAACTTCTTCTTGCCATTTGATCCATTCGTCGATGGTTTCAGCAAGGAAAGCGTCATACTCTTCTTGCGACAATTCACCTTTACGGTAAGCCAAACGTTTGGCACGAACTTCCTTAGTTTGAGGGAATGAACCGATGGTTGTTGTTGGAAGAGCTGGAAGTTTGAAAGCTTCTTCTTGGATGGCTTCACGTTCAGCAAAGGCTGGCAAACGAGTGTAGTCAGCGTCTGTCAATCCAGCGATGCGCGCACGAAGTTCCGCATTTTCACCAACACGTTCAGTCGCAAAGAGTTCTTTGTTAGCTGCAAGAGCTTCTGCACCTTGACCATTGCGGATAGCATCCAAGTCACGAAGTTCTTCCAATTTTTCAACTGCAAAAGCAAAGTGGTTCAAGATAGCTGGTTCAAATTCTTCATTAGCTGTTGTAAATGGCACATGAAGAAGTGAGCATGAGCTTGTCAAGACAATGTTTTCAGCTGGGATTTGCTCAAGAACAGCCAAACTCTTTTCGTAGTTGTTGCGCCAGATGTTCTTACCATTGACAATACCTGCATAAAGAGTCTTGTCAGCTGGGAAACCACCTTTAACCAGTTCAAGAGTTTTCTTACCTTCAACGAAGTCCAAACCGATGGCATCTACTGGCAAGTTCACAAGGTCAGAGTAGACGTCACGAACATCACCAAAGTAAGTTTGAAGCAAGACTTCAAGACCTTTTTTATCAGCCAAAAGCTTGTTGTATAGGTTCAAGAAGAGAGCTTTTTCTTCAGCTGTCAAATCTTTGACAAGAGCCGCTTCGTCGAGTTGGATGCGAGTCGCACCAAGTTCAGCCAATTTCGCAAAAACTTCTTGGTAAGCAACTACTAAACTATCTACAAAGTCTTCTGCTTTCACGCCTTCTTCAAAGTCTGACAATTGAAGGAAAGTGAATGGACCTACAAGAACAGGACGAGTGTTGAGACCAAGTTCTTTAGCTTCTTGGAACTCATCGAAAATCTTGTGACCAGCAAGTTTAACCTGAGTGTCTTTTTCAAATTTAGGCACGATGTAGTGGTAGTTGGTGTTGAACCATTTCTTCATCGGAAGGGCACGCACGTCCCCTTTTTCTCCTTGGTAACCACGTCCCAAAGCAAAGTAGCGCTCAAGGTCAGACAAGTCCAAGTTTTGTACTGATGCAGGAACTACGTTGAAAAGGAAAGCAGCATCAAGGAAGTTGTCATAGTGAGAAAAGTCATTTGATGGGATTTCAGTGATGCCTTTTTCTTTGACAATGTTCCAGTGTTTTGCACGCAATTCTTTTGCTGCTGCAAGGAGTTCTTCTTCTGAGATTTCTTTTCTAAAGTATTTTTCAGTTGTAAATTTTAATTCGCGGAATTCGCCCAAACGAGGGAAACCGATGATCGTAGTTGACATGATGTGTCCTCCAAAATTTGTTGTTGAAACTATCTTAACAGAAAAGAAACTGTCTGTATAATTGTAAATAATTAGGCTTTGATATAGTTTGAAACTATACCACTGTTTTAAACAAAAGAAAAAGACTTGAGACCAGCTTCTCAAATCCTTTGTATTGCTTGTTTTATTGCTGTATTTTAGTTAGAATGCTCAAACGAGCTATTGACGATTCTCATCAGTGACTATGGCTTGTTATTAGAAAAGACTATAGGTTGGTTTTCTTTTGTAATTCTGATATTTCCCTGAAAAAATGCAGACGGAAGGTAAAATTGTTCTGTGGATGATTTTAGCAAACTAAGTAATCTCATCTCTATCAATTTTTTCCTGTTCAAGTGGTACGACTGCTAGTGTCTTTCCTAAACTGGCTAAGACTTTTAAGACCGTATCCAACTGAGGACTGGTCTTTCCTGTTTCCATTCTAGCTATAACAGGCTGGCTCACTCCACTGAGTTCTTCTAGCTTTTTCTGACTGATACCTTGCTCATGTCTAGCTTCTATCAACTCACTCATGATGGCCACTCGCATATCACTTTCAAGGATTTCCTCCTTGGTAAATAGTTCTGTTCGGACATCCTTCCAATTACTTCCAATGGCACTATTCTTCATCACTTAACCCTCTTTCTTTTATGTCCTTCAGTTCACGCTTGGCTTTTTCAATTTCTCTTCTAGGAGTTTTCTGAGTCTTTTTGGCAAAATGATGTAAGAGAACGAAACTCCCACCAAGCCAAGCCACAAATAATATCCTATCCCTAAGAGGCCTAAGCTCCCAAATCTCATCTTCCAAATGTTTGATATAGGGTTCACCTGCTCTAGTCCCATGCTGACTAACCAAATCGATATAGTCGTTTAGTTTATGGAGTTTAATGCGACTATCCTTACTTTTACGATCGGCCAATTCTCTCATATAATCCAAGACTGGCTCGTTTCCATTTTTGTCCTTATAGATAGAAGTAAATCGTATGCACCAAGCAACCTCTTTTTAATTAAATTATAACTAAAAAGTTATTAAAAGTAAATCCTAACACTCATAAAAAGAAGACCTTAGAATCATTCTAAAGGTCTCATCTTTATTATTCGAAAAAATTACGAGAAGAGTTATAATGTGGAGCCAATCCTGACTCTTACTTCAGCTCAATCCCTTTCTCACGAAGATTAGCCAGACACTCCTCATAGTAGGCAGCATCATGTTCGCTATAGATAGGACTTTTCAGCTTTTCTTCTGCTAAGTTTTCATAGGAAGGACAGGTCTTACCACGGTAGTTCTTGTCCAGCCACTCTGGACTGACATTATAGCCACGGTTAGCCATCTCCTCCATGATCAAGCGATGATAGGCATAGAGGTGATAAGGCGAGTGAGTAAAGACATAGTCCACTGTCGCATGCTTTCTCCCCCAGCCATTGCCACGTAGAGCGCAACACTCTCGATGTTGTCCCAAAAGTTGAGGACGGGGAAGTTGTGAAATCAAAGCCTCATGCCAAAGTCTCATGGGTGTCTCCTTTCAGTAAAGTCGCATGTTGCAAGTAGGTATTCGGATAGCATTCAAGCAACTCTCGAGTCTTGGCAATCAAGTCTTCCTTAGAAGCCTGACCAAAGCGGTAGCGATCCAGCAAGAGCATATAGTCCTTGCGCTCAACATCTGTCGCTTTCTTTTTGAAATAGCCCCATATATGCTGAAAAGCATTGCAAACCTGACCCCTGTGTTCTGGGATTTGACAGGCGCGGTCAATCATCTCTTGAACCAGACTCAGCTCCACTTGTTCATTCTTCAAGTACTGGCGAATCTCATTGTAAATATTGCTGGAATGACTCAAAACGAGGTATTTGTTCCTAGCCCAGAGTTGCTGGCACTGAGATTTTTGATTAGTTTGTTCCATGTTTCTCCTTGTTTTCTATCCGTTTCCAGGAAATATGGAAACAAAGTTGTATCTAAAAAATGAGCGGAATATGAGCGAATCGATTACGCCATCACCCTTTAAATTTTTCCAAAAACTGTTTAAGTTCAGCATCAGCTTCTGGTGTGGTTCCGTGGAGTTGGTTCAACATTTCAAGTAGAAAAGCTGTTTGGCTTTCGATTGCTTTATTTGTCTCGTTAATCTTGCTGACGATGTCTGTCAGTGGTTCGACTTCTTCTTCCTCAAAGGTGTCTACATAGCGAGGGATATTGAGGTTATAGTCATTTTCGACAATTTCTTCATAGCTTGCTAGGTGGGCAAACTTATCAATCTCCTCACGAGACTTGTAGGCTTCCAGAATCTTCTCGATATGAGCATCCGTCATGATATTTTGATTTTTCCCCTTATCAAACTCCTTAGAGGCATCGATAAAGTAGACATCACGATTGGTACGGTTCTTTTTGAGAATGATGACCGTGGTCGGAATGCTGGTATTAAAGAAGATATTAGCAGGTAGACCGATAACCGTATCAATAGCACCTTCTTCTAACAAGGCCTTACGAATGGTTCCCTCCGCATTGCCACGGAAAAGAACACCGTGAGGAAGGACGATAGCCATAACCCCATTATCCTGCTTGAGGTGGTAGTAACCATGCAAGAGAAAGGCAAAATCTGCCTTAGACTGGGGCGCCAGTTTCCCAAACGGAGAGAAACGAGGATCATTCAGGAAGCCAGAGCTTGCTGACCACTTGGCTGAGTATGGAGGGTTCATGAGAACACCGTCAAAGTTGGTCGGCTCTTGTGTCGGCCAGTCTTCATCCAGTGTATCGGCATTGTGTAGAAATTGATTCTCAACTGGAACGCCATGCAGAATCATGTTCATCCGAGCTAGGTTATAGGTCGAGGTATTGAGCTCCTGACCAAAGTAGACAACTGTCTGCGGTTTATGAGAGTATTTCTTGGCATTGAGCAAGAGAGAGCCAGAACCCATGGTCGCATCATAGATGGTAAAGCCTTGCTGGTCTTCACGATCCAAAAAAGCAATCTGAGTCATAAGTTTGGCAACAGGCTGAGGCGTATAGAACTCACCAGCCTTCTTACCCGAGTCAGTTGCAAACTGACCGATCAGATACTCATAGGCATCCCCCAGCATATCGCCTGCATGACCAGCCACATCCAGCACAGCCAACTCCTTCATAACCGCTGCCACCGTTTGGTTTTGCTTTTGCGGAGTTGCCCCTAGCTTTTTGGAATAGAGATCAATATCCTCAAAGAGGTTTTCATAGAGGTCGTCACTCTGCTCGATATCACGAAAACCTTGCGCTAGATCTTCCAGCTGGAAAGTCCCCTCATTGACACGCGCTACCAGAGCCGTAAAGGTCAAGTCGGGTTTGATACTATAGTTGAGTTCATCCTTCATGACAGAGAGGAGATCCTCGTGAGTATCCGCATCCTCATAGTAGTTGCGATAGACCTCAAGGGCATCCTCAAGACTATCTGTCCCTTCTTCCATGGTCTCAGCCACGAAAAAGAGCATCTTGTCTGACAGATACTTATAAAAGACCATGCCCAAGAGATAGGACTTGTAGTCGTTTGCATCCATCTTAGAGCGGAGAACATCCGCTGAGTTCCACAGGGCTTGGTAGAGCGACTGGGAAGTTTGTGTTGTTTCCATAGTGTTTCTTTCTAAGTTTTACAATTAATTATTTTAAACAAGCAATCATTTATAACAAATCACTTCGTTCTCAATCGTTCGAATCAAATCTAAAGGAATAGAGGAAACTGGAAGTTGATAAACGATATTTTTTCTAGGGTTATAAAATCCAAGATTTTCAATAGCAAGGAAATCGGGATCAAAGGAATGTAGTCCCATGATATAGTACACAAGGACTTGTAGTGTATGGTCTTTATTAGGAGCTGTTTTAGTCACCTTAAAATCCCATAATGTATCCTTGGTCAGAAAATCTCCATCACCCTTATCAATCGTGTCTGTATAACCTCCAAGAAAATGAAAGCCATCCTTTACCAAAGGACCATAGAGGTCGAAAAAGCAAAGGCTTCGTTCTACCATGATACGAATATTCTCTATCGTTTCTGCATCCACCATAATTTCTTCAAAAGGTTTATAATACTTAACCCCTGCACGAAAAACAACATCAAAAGAAGCTAAACGACAAGCACTTTCTATCGATAAGTCATCCAATCCTGTCACCAAATCGAGCAGTGCTTCTGCTAGGTCTCCCATGCCCACCATCTGAGCTCCCAGGAGAGAAATTCTGAAAGCATCACGGGCTTCTGCCCCTTTCATAAAACGGGTCAAGTAGTCCACACAAATCCCCACTAAACTAGGAGATACAGACTCTACCAGATGCAGAACTCTGTGATCTTCGAACTGCTCTACTGAAAATAACTTGATGGGCAGATAACCACCTCGAGGTTGGTTAATTTCTTTTATACGTTGTGTTACAGATACCATGAATGCTCCTTTATGTATATAAATATACTAGCGTCGATAAATCTTAATCGGTATTCTTTTAATTTATCAAACAATTACCTTAGTTTTGGATTTCTTTTTCGCTTTCTTAAGCTTGCTTCAAGTTTATCAGTATTTTTCTTGTTTTCTAACAATTCATTATAAGCCGTCTTTTTAATAATCGTCTTGATTAGTTTATCAAGTTCTGTATTTTCTGAGTAATCCGCTGGAACAAAATAATCAATGCGGTTATCCTGAGTCATTTTGTGGACTTTTTTTCTGTCATTGGTTTTTGGATTGAATACACCGATAGAGTAGCCACCTCTTGTTTTGACTAGCTTCATACATGGAATATCTGTATCACTATCCCCTAAATAGACCATATTTCTAAAAGGAACTCGTAAATCACTTTCAGCAAAAAAATCGTTCACCGCATCGTCATTGACATCTAAAATACCTTTGGTAATTCTAAAAAGAAATTGAGTCTTATTGGTGTAGTTAACAACTTGAGCAGGCCAGACTGCGACACCCTTTTCATCACAATAAAAAGAAGTTGCATAAATTTTCTTAAAAGCACCATTTTTAGCTATTGATGTTCCCTCTATCATTTCTTTCAAACCAGATGAAATGATATAATGCTCTACAATAACTCCGTTTTCTTCACCATATTTTCGAATACGCTCAAACCAGTCTTCGACTCCTGGGAATAGTTCCACCACTGATCCAAACTTGGCTAACTCTGTTTTTGTAAATAAGACTTTCCCTTCAGATTCTGTTTTCATCGTAAACATATAGGCAAGGTTCTTGTCCATATTATTAGCCTTGGCAAAACCATTGGATTTCTTCCAAAATTCACTGATTTCATACCCGAGCTTCTGTATAAATCCTTGGGCTTGCATATCATCAGGAGACAGGGTTTTATCAAAATCATAGCAAATTGCTACTACAGGTTTTTCTTCTTTCTTTAGAGTTTCTGATTTTACTTTTGACATTTTACTGCACTCCTTTATATAAACATATCCTGCAAGAGTTTCTTTTTCAGTGTTTCTAGCTGAGAAATTTTTTCTTGGTAAGAGTTGATAAGGTTATCTAGGTTTGAGAAATAGGCACCGATGGCTTGTTGTTCTTTGTATTTTGGGATATACAACTCATATCCCCCATACTCCTTACCATTAACTCCTGGTTGCCCCGATCTTTGAGAAGTTACTTTTACATACTGTGTGAATCTATCAGTCAATGTATTTTGAAAAATAAATTTTGAATCAAATTTTTCTTTTATTCGAGCACGAATCAAGAAACCGGCAAAATAAACTTTGCCATCTTTTATGTCATAAAGATACGTTTTCCCAACACTTGCACCAGTACGAGCAAATAATATATCTTTCTCGCACAATAGGTAGTTGTCGCATTCACTTACGTTAATGTCTGGAGAGGTTATACTATCTTCTTTAAATTTACGAGAAACATCATCTATATCAGTTATACGAATATATTTATTTTCTCCATCAAATTCCTTAGCTGAGGCATTTAATCCGTATTCAATACTCTCAGTTACATCTTTCAGCTTCACTTTTTCCCACTCACCTTCAAATCCATTCATACGAATCTCAGGAACTGCCTGTCCAGCTTTGGGAAACATCTTGGAAAGCATGGTCGCCTTGAGAACTTGGTAGTTGGAAAGATTGTCCTTGTAGCTAGCCAGAAGGTCGTCGAGAGTGCGGAAAAGGGAGCCAATGGCAGATTGTTCAGAATAACTTGGAATTAATACTTTAAAATCAGATAAAGCTTCTTTTGTTATCGTCTTGATTGTTCCACCCGGTGCTTTCTGTCTTTCAATTTCAAATTTATTTCGTATAGTATATGCCCAAAATTCTTTATTAGTTTGTGAAATATAATCCTCAAAAATTAAAATAGTCCTGTCTACATAAGCATCATACTGAGTAATTGCAACTCTTCCTATACTTCCTTGTAAAGTTACAATTACCGAATTAGACGGAACAAATACACTCATTGGTTGGGCTAAATTACTAATTTTCTGCTTTGTATCGGCTACTAATCTTAAATTTTCTAGAACATCCACAACTTGAACAAATGGCATAGCATTATTTCCCCCATACCACTCCTTATTTCCATAAGGTTGGGGAAAGGATCCTCTCCGATAACTTGAATATTCACTTAATTGGTATGACTCCCACCTTTTTTCAAAACTTTCAAATCTAATTTTGGGAATTTTTTTATTCTGATTTTTCATAATCACTTCTTTCTGACTGTTTTAACACTTTAGATTTACCCTTAAATTTCACCTGTGGAGTAACTGTAATATCTTTTTCATCCTCTCCATCAACAGCTACTTCAACAGGAATAGGATATAACTCACCCACTATAAATGCTGTCCCAGTCGGTAAATAAGAAAACCTTGTTAACTGATTTTTATTTATATAGGGGATCGTTTTCAGAAGATATTCTAAGTCAACATTATTTTTAATTCGATGAATTAAATAATTATTACATTGAGAAAGAACAGTTGAAGATAACTCGCTAGGACGCTGGCTAGATAACAGCAAGAAACAACCAAATTTCCTACCCTCACGAGCTATCTTTTTAAAGACTTCAACTTCACCAAATAGACTATTTTCGTTTAATTTTGATATATATCTATGTGCTTCTTCAAAAATAAATAAATTGACATCCCTATCTTTTATCTCTTTTTCAGAGCTATTTTTGAACTCTTTTTTTAACATATAAGTGGTAAAAAACAATAATAAGTCATCATCTAAACCCGAAACATTATATACTGTAATTTTTGATTGTTTAGCTACTTCACCACTATCTTCTTTTTTTACTTTAAATAGACCACCATATCTGAATTGAATGTGTTTAATTCTAGTTTCAAGAGTTGCTGAATACCCTCTTGCTTGAGTATTCCCCTGACACTCTTCTAGGAGAAATACAAAATTTAAAGCTTCAAACAAGTCTGCAAAACTATTTATTGTATATCTAGCATTCTCGATTTCTTTAGTTATTTCTGAATGACTTACATACATATTACTCTTTAAACTAGATTTGAAGTCCTGCTCATCTTTTTGACTAAAGTTCCCGAATTGAGAATTGTACTTTTCAGTGCTAATTCCTGTCCCTGCTAAAATACCAATAATCTTTGATCTCTTAGCTACCGCATCAGATTGTTGATTGTGATATAAGTTATAGGCTATAAAACAACTTAATTTTTCTCTATCTAATTTGCCTTCTGATAGACAATAAGCCAATTTCAATGCTGTTTGAACCACAGGCAACTGTACAAGTTCTGATGGTTTTATCAAATTCAACCAATCTTGCAACTCTAATGACTCTATTTTTATCGAAAAATCTTCCAATACATCAATATTATTTACACCGTCTATCTGAGAGTATTCATTATGAATATCAAAAATATTTAAATATAAGTTACTAGTTTCTTTAGTTGCTATTTCTTTAATTATTTTTCTAACTGTCGTAGATTTTCCAGAGCCAGTATTACCTAAAATAGCAGAATGATGAGTAATCAATTTATTTAGATTAATTTGCGCATCATATTTATCTTGGATTGTTCCTAATAAAATTGATGTTTCTCTGTTCTCAATAGAAAATACCTTCTGCAAATCCTCATCACTTGATAAATAGACTCTATCTTGTAAAAAGGGATATTTTTTTAGATTAAAGCTAATTTTGTCGTTTTCTAATATTCCTACTGGAACACATTCAAATCTTCCTACATAGTCAAACTTTGATTTTTCATCATTAACAATTTTAATTTCCTTGTCTTCCACTCTAACAACTTGGTAAACAAATTTATCTCCAAATTGGCTTTTTATTGTGACATAATCTATAACTCCTTGCGCGATATAAATTTCCCCTTTAAAATTATAAATTAATTTTTCAAAGTCACTTACTTCAAAAATCAATCTGTCATATGAAACTGATACTACTCGCCCAATACTATTCATCTAAATCTTCTCCCTCTTGTTCTGATTCAATCTTTGGAGTATAATTTATTATTTTATCAACAATATAGTTAAAGTAGTGGGCTTTTACTCCATCGCAAGACGTATCCCCTCCGATTAAATGAAATCCATCTTGAGTCTTAAATTCATCGAAAAATTTCTTCATATTATTTTCTGATTTATTACCCAAAACAATCAAAGTAAAATCTTGATGTTTTAGATTTTGAGAAATGATGTTATTAATATGCTCGTCAGGAAAACCATATCCCATAACAATAAGGACTGTATTTGGAACTTGAAGTACATTTGCAAACTCTCTAAACAGTTCTGAATATGGAGCTTGTGCAGTTTGTCTATGCTTTAACATTGTTGGATAAATAATAATTTCTTCATCACTCTGTTTAAAAAGATCCTTTTGGATTAATTGCCCACTTTCATCAGAAGTCCAATTAATTGAACCATGTATTTTTAATAAATTAGCTTCTTTAGAAGTGGGTTGCCATACATCCTTATATCTATTTGTATCATCTACTACCCTTTGCTTAAATGAATTTACATTAAAGTTTCTATATAAAGTATTCTCAAAACCTGTTGAATAAACAATGCGGTTGCTTTCTAATGAATATTCATTAAACAAATCATAGTTCGTTGTCACTATGTTGATTTTATTACTCAACTCAGTTCTATATTTAAAAACAGATTGATAAAATTTATTATAAGTATTTATTGTTTCATTATCTTTATATTTATCATCATCCAAAGATGGTATAGTTTTTAAAAACTCACCTTTCAAAGTATTAATTACTGATTTCAAATCATCATTGCTTGGTTGAAAACTTAAACCGCTTTGTAACCAGTTGAGTAAACTCTCAATATCTGAAAAAGTTTTATAAATATATTTATCTATCGAATATAGTTGTTCCTTGGACAGAGTACTTACAAATTCACCTATATTATCATTACTTTGTTCTGCTTTTTCCAATACGTCATTAATTATTTTAATTTCATTTTCATTGTCTTTTTTATTTTCCTCTAACCACTTATTACATAATTTTAAGTTTCTAATAAGATAAGCCAAGTCTTTAGCATTTATAAATTCTTTTACTTTTTCATAAACATCTTTATTATTCTCTATAATATCACTCATAGTTTTAGACATAAGCGGAATTGCACCTGATGAACAACCTGAACCGACAAATATGACCAGATTTTTACTCAAAAATTGCTTATTAATGAACGTACTTAATGATTTTATTTGTTGCTCCTCAGTTAAATCGCGCAGAATATTATCATTACTTACATAGTGATATATCTTTCCATGTTCTACGTTACTACTCATTATTTTTTCTCCATATTCTTTATTTTCAACACGGTTTCACAATATTCATCAAAATGATTATTAATAATATCAACTAAATCATTTTTTAAATCACTTGATCTCTTATCAATATCAGATTTCTTAAAATTATTTCTTCTAAAAACTTCGTTAATGTAAAACTTTAACTCATTTTCATCATGTAAAGCTTCCTTTTTTTCTTCAAAATTTTCATTTGATATTTTTACATTTATATCTCTATGTAATAAAGTTAAATTTCCTAAATTATTCTTGTCAGAATCTCCCGGTTCAAATTTACTTTGAGGGATGATATGTTCCAATTGCCAGATCAACTTATCTTTATGATCCAATTCTGTAAAATTTATTGTTCTGTAATTATTTTTAAAATTCTCAATACTAACAAATAGAAAACGAGTAAAATGGACATGTGTTCCACTATAATAGTTGGTTCGAAAAAACTGTTCATCCTCAATAAACCTCTGAATTACTTTTTGATAGTCATCCAATTTTAAATATTTATGTTTCTTGTCTTGTTCCTTAAAATATTTTAGAAATCCATTACCAAATACAGTTCTAAAACTATCTAACAATCTATCCACAACTTCTCCTTTTACCTCCCAACTCTCAACGGCTCAATGACTTCTTCGACAAGTTGCTTACAGGCTTCCTTGATTTGTTTTTTATAGAGGAGAGGATTGAGGGCATCTGCCACCTCAACTTTATAGTCCTGATAACGCTGGCTCTTGGTCAGCTGGCTTTCTCCTAGTTGTTTTTTAGCTCCCTTGCGGTAGTGTTCGACATAGTAACGGAGTTCATCCTCTCCGACATACCAACGTTTGCTAAAGACTTGGATATGTTGCTGGATAACTGCCTCGATCATCTGATCCAAGATATTTGCGATAGACTGACCACGATAGCTTTCTGGATTTGCTTGGACTTCTCTCCAAAGTTCAGTAATGATCTGGGCAAGATTTGGATTGGTCTTCTCAAGGCTCTGAATATAGGTATCCACTGCTTCTCTATCTTGATCGCTTAGGTTCTTTTCTTGACTCTGACCTTGCTCGATTAGGCTTTGGATCAAGGTTAGGATATAGGCATAGTTGATCTCATCCACTTGGATAGACTCCAGTTCATAGTGAATATCAAGGGGCTCCCCATCCTCATCACCATCATCTCTTCGGCTTTTTAACTCAGCAAGGATATTTTGATAAAAGCCTAGGTAGACTTCCAATTCTTCTGCACTGAGTCCTGTCTGGGCATAGATTTCTTCCTCATCATACTCTTTATACACTCGGATAGAGGCTAGATATTTATCAAAGACTTGATAGGCCTTGGCGAGCTTTCTCAACTCAGGTGTAGAGATTTGCTCGATTTGAAGCCCTTCCTCCGGATCATCGGTGATGAGATTTTGGAAATCACTGCAACTCCGCAAAAAGTTTCTCTTTTCCTCTTCCCAACTCGGCGCTAGGACCTCATTTTCTCCACCATTTGAGTAGAGTTTGAGGGCATTATCTACTGCTTCCTTAAAGGCTAGGGGTTTTTGGAAGGTGATGATATGGCCATAGGTCTTACTGTTATCAAAGATACGATTGGTTCGGCTAAAGGCCTGAATCAAGTCCTGCGGTTGCATGGGCTTTCTGTCGATAAAGAGGGTCGATAGACAAGGGGCATCAAATCCCGTTAAGAGACGATTGACAACGATAACCAAGTCCAGCTGTTCATTGCGATAGAGATACTTATCCTGTTTTCGAGCCAGACGGTTATTGACATCCGTATTAAAACCACGAAGGTCCGCCATGGTAAAGTGAGTATCAAACTCTTGGTTGTAGTCCTCTAAGACCTGCTTCATGTGGTCTTGGTTGACTCTTGAGTCTTCTTCATTCTCCGTAACGGAGTAGGTGATGGTCGCCTTTGGAAAGTCAGGAAGGACCTGCTTGACCCTCTCTGATACCTTGACTCTCGTCTCCCCAGCCTTGACTCGTTTGAGTAGGTCATAGTAGGCTTGGGCTTGAGGGATTGACTTGACAGTCAAGATAGCATTGTAGGTCTTACCCACTCCTTTTTGGAAGCCCAGTTGTTGACGGGATTTATTGATAATGGCATCCAAGACTTCCAGCATGTGTTCCTCATTCTCATAGACGCTATCAGGTATTTCATTTTCAGACTGATCCGTGATGAGGGTATTGCGATAGTCTACCTTAAATCCTAAGACAGCTCCGTCATGGATAGCTTCCTTGACCGTATACTCATGGAGACGGTCTCCATACTGTTGTTGGGTGGTTTGGGCTAGATCGCCGACCTGCTGGCGTTTATTTTCCTTAAAGATTGGCGTTCCTGTAAAACCATACCAGAGAGACTGTGGGAAAAAGGCTTTAATGTCTTTTTGTGTTTGTGGCGTCACGGCACGGTGGCATTCATCCACTACAAAGGTCACTCGGAGACCCTTGATTTTGTCCGCATCTCGTTGGTAAAGACCTTGGTCAAACTTGCGCATCATAGTAGTGATTTTCTGGATGGTAGTTACCACCACACGCTTATCATTACTACCTAGTCGCTTGACCAAATCATGGGTATTATCCGTCTCATCGATATCAATGACGTCATTGGTCGCATAAGAGAGGAAGGATGAAGTGGTTTGTTGGTCCAAGTCCCTGCGGTCAACGACAAAAATCGTCTTTTGGATAGACGGAATCTGAAGGAGATTCCTCGCTACCTTATAGGAAGTCAGGGTCTTTCCTGAACCTGTTGTGTGCCAGACATAGCCTGATGCTTGCTGGCGTGAAGCTTCCTGGACCGCTTCGATAGCATGGATCTGGTAGGGGCGCAAGAGGATGAGAGATTTCTTGCTATCATCAATGACCGAATACTGCATGACCATCTGGTGAGCACGAGGGATAGAAAGAACTTCATGGGCAAAACTGGTCAAGTTTGTCACAGGATGATTGTCCTTATCCACCCACTTGGTTAGAAATTGTTTGTTGAGTTTATTTTCACGAGCTGCAGCGATATAGCGAGTATCGACCTTATTGGTCACAACAAACATCTGTAAGCTAGAGTAGATGCCACGGAATTTCCCTTCACGGTCATATTTTTTAATCTGGTGAAAAGCATCGATAAATGCTGCTTGGGAACTCTTGAGCTCAATTTGAATCATGGGCAAGCCATTGATAAGAAGAGTAACATCCAGCCTACGGTCTTGGTCCAGAGGATTTACTTTTTCTCTCTGGACTTGATTGACAACTTCGTAGCTAGACTTTCCTGCTGCGATATTATCTCGCCAGATAACTGATAAACGAATCGTACCTAGGCTAGCATCTTCTCTTTGAACCTCGACTTTGGCAATGCCGTTTTCACCGACCAACCACTTAGCAGCATCATAGTAACTGACAAAGTTTAATTGGTTCTGAATCTGACGTTTTTCCTGCTCTGTCAAGGGATGGTCTGCTAGAAGAGCCACATTGTTTTGGGCTAGTTTCTCAAAGAAATTGTCCCATAATTGGTCTTCTGTTTTGAGGTCCTCCCTATAAGTCCATTGGCTTTCCCCAGTTACCAGTTGGGTAATCAGTTGTTTTTCTATCTCCAGTTCTGGCTTTACTTGCATCATTCTCTCCTTTATAATGCACAATTTTACTATATTATATCATGTTTCAGATGGATTTTCCCATACGCCCCTACTCTAATCGGCTTTTAACCTTCTTCTTAGTCAAGATACGGTCGTTTTTGTTAGAGAGAGCTTTGATACGAGCTTCGAGAAGGATTTTCCGTCCGGCCTCTGTTCGTGTGTAGACGAGGTGATAGCGTCCGATAGTAGGCATCAGAAAGTTTAGGAATTTCTGTGCATCTTCCTTGCGCTTGTCAAAAAGACTAGGCACGACATAGTAAGGTGACTGACCTTGTCGGACTTTCTCTGTCTTCAAGAGATAGCGCTGGTTGTCCACTGGAGCAAAGAATTCTCCCACAGTCTGCGCAAACAATTCCTTATCTCTCATACTACCTCCCTTGAGATAGGAGAAAACCAAATAATTTTCCTTATCCTCCTCTACCTGAACACGAGATTGGTCATCTGTTAGATGCCCCGAATCTAGCAGAGCCTTTCGGATCTGCTCACCCAGAGATTGCAAACGTTTATAGGGACTCTTATAGCGGAGGTAGCGCCACGATGCAAAGGCCAAAAAGAGGAGACAGGCTGCTGTAAGCCACCAAACACCGATCAGTCTCAGTCTAAATAGCAAGACCAATAAATCAACTGCCAACAAGAGTAATGACATGCGAACCCATTTTAATGCATCAAACTGGAGCATGATTGGAATTTTCTGTTTTTGAGTCGCAACTTCAGTGACAATCTCAAATTGATCTGCCACTACGAGAGAATCGTACCATTTTTTGCGCAAACCTGCTCGATCCTTGGATAACATCTTAATCCGTTCGTTATACTCTCTGATTTGCTTTTTCTTAAAAGGGGGCTTTGGAAAATCCAAACGATCCAAACCGGTCTCAATACTCTCCTGATTATAGGCCAGTCCAAGAAAATGTTCCATACGACGAGACAAGGTTTGCAGATCCTGATTGCTCTCTGGTCTTGGCTCCTCACCAGGAAGAGTGATGAATGCTTGCGCTTGAACGGCTACCAGATGCCAGATGTTACTGGTCTTTTCTGGATGTCCCGGCCAGATACGAATGGCACGCCCCCGCATCTGGTTACTCAGCATAAAGCTCCCCACAAAGCTTCCGAGGATTAGGGAATTGACACAAGGAGCATCCCAACCCTCTCCGAGGAGAGATTTGGTTCCGACTAGGACTTGGATCCGCCCTCGTTGAAAAAGTTCCGTCACCGCCCCTACAATACCCTTAGCCGTACTAGGAAATCCCACCTGCACATAATCCTCTTGGTCTAACTGACCAATAGACGAAAAACTAAGATGAACCTGAGGCAAGAGTTCCTTCAACTCTGCTGCCGCATTGGTGGGAAGAATAACGACACTCCCTGACAAGACAGCCAAAGATACAGGTATCTCATGCTCCTGAGCTTTCCGACGAATGCTTTCAAAATAAGGAAGAACTCCCAACTGAGAAATGGTTGCCTGATTATCTCCCAGATAGGTGGCAAAATCCTTGCGAATATAATCCGCCAAGACGAGTTGTCGCAAATCTTGTCCCATACTCTTATACTCAGTCAGAAAAATATCTGCAATACCAGACAATTTCCCCAAAGACTGATTTAAAATCTTGTCCCTAGACTTGGACTTGACTAGAGAAACCTGTCGCTGTTCGATCAACCCCCGTGCTTTTAACTCCGATTCTAACTTTTCCCTAAATCCATTTGAATCCTCGTACCAATCTGGAGTTTGATAGAGAACGCTCTGCAACAACAGCTCGAGCCAGTAGGAGTTCACCTGAGGCAGACGTTTCGCCCCCAAAAGATTCTCTAAAGAGTCAGGAATGGTCAAGCCTTGAGAATGCATATAGATCAAAATAGCCGACAAGTACTTAGGGTCTTCTAGTAGAACATCGGATGAAATGTCTCCTTTGAGTACCTTTGAACCTGACACTAGAGCTTGAAAGTCAGGATTGACCAAAAGCTGATGGATATACTCCCACTTTCTATCTTCAAACTGCCTGAGGTGTTCCGACTCTTCAGCTGTTGGTGAACAGATATAAACAAAATCCTGATGAGGGCAGAGGGTGTCTTCCTTGACTAGTTCAGGTACCGTGATTTCTTGGTCAATTTCCCCACACATTCGGATATAGCGTTCCCAGAGTTCAGGTTCGCTGTCATAAGGTGGTGTAGCTGTCAGGGAGATGACTTGCAGCGGTCCATACTGCTTGCGAAAGGATTCCAGACTTTTCCACCATTCATTGCGCAGGTGGTGGCATTCGTCCAAGCAAAGAGTAGCAACTTTCTGAGCTCTTAGGCTTGCAAGCAAATCAAACCCCACAAAATCCTCTGATTCGCTATCTTCTTGTGATTGCAATTGGTTCATAGCGCTATGAAAAGCCTGATAGGTCACAATCGTTAGTGCCTTCATCTCCTTTAAGTTTTGGGAAACGAGGTCTGAAAGCCTCTGACCATCCTCTAGAAAAGCATCTTGGATTCTATCTACCCATTGTTCACGAATGGTGACAGTTGGAACCAAGATAAGGGCTGGGTTGCCAAAACGAGCGATTAGCTCGATACCAATGGTGGTCTTTCCAGACCCTGGTGCAGCCACTAGGTGAACATGGCCATCTGCTTGATAGTCTTGAAAACGATCCAAGACCTGTTTTTGGTACTTTCTCCATCTTCCTTTAAAATTTAAATCTAACATTTCTTTCACCATTATATCTCTTGACTTACTCCTTTAATTGTACCACACTTATATAAAAAGCAAGATAAGGAATCAAATTAGTCTTTATAAGAAAAATATGGTATAGTAGAACCATACTATCTATAAGGAGTTTCTATGTCACAGCATAAACAAATGAAAGCTGTTTCTCCCCTTCTGCAGCAAGTCATCAATATTTCGTCTATCGTCGGGGGAGTCGGCACCTTGATTTTCTGCATTTGGGCCTATCAGGCAGGAGTCTTACAGTCAAAGGAAACCCTATCGGCCTTTATCCAGCAAGCTGGGGTTTGGGGGCCACCACTCTTTATCTTTTTACAGATCCTACAAACCGTTGTTCCGATCATTCCGGGAGCTTTGACCTCAGTGGCTGGGGTCTTTATTTACGGACATATCATCGGGACTGTTTATAACTATATCGGCATCGTGATTGGCTGTGCCATTATCTTTTACCTCGTGCGCCTCTATGGAGCTGCCTTTGTCCAGTCTGTCGTCAGCAAGCGCACCTATGACAAGTACATCGGTTGGCTAGATAAGGGCAATCGCTTCGAGCGGTTCTTTATCTTTATGATGATCTGGCCAGTTAGCCCAGCTGACTTTCTCTGCATGCTGGCTGCCCTCACCAAGATGACCTTCAAACGCTATATGATTATCATTGTTTTGACCAAGCCCTTTACCCTAGTGGTTTATACTTATGGTTTGACCTATATTATTGATTTCTTCTGGCAGATGTTTTGAGAATAGAAAAATCCGTTTGGTTTCCCAAGCGGATATTTGTTTGTTTTATTTTGCGACACTCTTAGCAAGGACAAAGTTTCCAAGTGTAGCAGAACCATTGCCTGCGACTGCTGGGGTCACGATGTAGTCACGCACGTCTGGTACTGGTAGGTAGCCGTTGAGGAGAGCTGTGAATTTCTCACGCACACGATCCAGCATGTGTTGTTGGGCCATAACCCCACCACCAAAGACGATCACATCTGGACGGAAAGTTACAGTAGCATTGACTGCAGCTTGAGCGATATAGTAGGCTTGAACGTCCCAGACAGAACTGTTGAGTTCGATGTTTTCACCACGAACACCTGTACGGGCTTCGAGACTTGGACCAGCCGCAAATCCTTCCAAACAGCCTTTGTGGAATGGACAAACACCGTTAAATTCTTTTTCCACATCCATTGGGTGTTTAGCCACATAGTAGTGCCCCATCTCAGGGTGACCCACACCACCGATAAACTCACCACGTTGGATGACACCTGCACCAATCCCTGTACCGATCGTGTAGTAGACCAAGTTTTCGATACGACCGCCAGCATTGTTACGAGCAACCACTTCACCATAGGCAGAGCTGTTTACGTCTGTTGTGAAATACATGGGTACGTTGAGGGCACGACGAAGGGCACCAAGTAGGTCTACATTTGCCCAGTGAGGTTTTGGAGTCGTTGTGATAAAGCCATAGGTTTTTGAGTTTTTATCGATATCGATGGGACCGAAGGAACCGATGGCAAGACCTGCAAGATTATCGAATTTTGAAAAGAACTCGATGGTTTTATCGATGGTCTCGATAGGAGTTGTTGTAGGAAATTGTGTCTTTTCTACAACGTTAAAATTTTCATCTCCGACAGCACAGACGAACTTTGTACCGCCCGCTTCTAAGCTTCCATATAATTTTGTCATGATAAACCTCTTATCTTTGTTTTCTCTATTATAGCACATTTTAAAGGGCTAGATTTCTCAATATTTTAGATTTTCCTCTGTAAATCTTACCATCCAAGTAAAAACGAACAAACATGATATTTGTTCGTTTTGTTTTTAGATTTGATTTTCGAAAAGGACTAGGCTTTCACTTCAATGATAGCATCACCCTTGACAACTGAACCGCTTGCGACTGGTGTCACAGAAGCGTAGTCTGCTGTGTTGGTTACGATAACCATTGTTGTGTCGTCAAGACCTGCGGCAGCGATTTTGTTTGAGTCAAAGGTTCCAAGAACGTCACCAGCTTTGACCTTGTCGCCTTGAGCAACCTTTTGTTCAAAGCCTTCACCGTTCATAGTCACCGTATCGATACCAACGTGGATCAAGATTTCAGCTCCATTCGCTGTCTTCAAACCGTAAGCATGTCCTGTAGCAAAGGCGATTGATACTTCTGCATCAGCTGGTGCGTAAACCACGCCTTGGCTTGGTTTAACTGCGATTCCTTGTCCCATTGCACCACTTGAAAAGACAGGATCATTAACATTTTCAAGAGCAACTACGTCCCCAACGATTGGAGTTTGGATTGTTTCATTTTGAGGAGCTAGTGGAATGTTGCCAGTTGTTTCTTCTTGAACCAAGCGTTCTGTCGCAACTTCACTAGCAACTTCTTCTTCGTCCTCGTAACCAAACATGTAGGTAAGGGCAAAACCAAGAACGAATGATACAGCTACCATAAGAAGGTATTGGAACAATTGACCATTCCCAACGTAAAGCATAGTACCAGGGATGATGGTGATACCATTACCAGTACCAGCAAGTCCAAGGATTGAAGCCAATCCACCACCGATAGCACCAGCGATCAATGAAAGGAAGAATGGTTTACGGAAGCGCAAGTTTACCCCGAAGATAGCAGGCTCTGTAATACCGAGGAAGGCAGAAAGAGCAGCTGGGAAAGCAAGTGTTTTCAGTTTAGGATTTTTAGTTTTAACACCAACGGCAACTGTCGCAGCCCCTTGAGCTGTCATCGCTGCAGTGATGATAGCGTTGAATGGGTTGACATGGTCAGCAGCCAACAACTGAACTTCAAGCAAGTTGAAGATGTGGTGCACACCTGATACGACGATCAATTGGTGAACCCCACCAATGACCAAACCACCGAGACCAAATGGCAAGCCAAGAATTGCTTTTGTTCCGAGAAGGATGTAGTTTTCAACAACGTGGAAGACTGGTCCAATGACAAAGAGTCCAAGGATAGACATAACCAAAAGTGTCACGAATGGTGTCACCAAAAGATCCAAGACATCTGGAACCACCTTGCGGAGAGCTTTTTCAAACTTGGCTCCGACCACCCCTATGATGAAGGCTGGAAGAACAGAACCTTGCAAACCAACAACAGGAATGAAGCCAAAGAAGTTCATAGCTGTTACTTCACCACCTGATGCTACTGCCCAAGCGTTTGGAAGCGAACCAGAAACCAGCATCATACCAAGGACGATACCAACGGCTGGATTTCCACCGAATACGCGGAAGGTTGACCATACAACTAAACCTGGCAAGATGATGAAGGCTGTATCTGTGAGGATTTGGCTGTAAATGGTAACATCTTCTGGAAGTGTGATTCCAAGAGCGTTCAAGAGACCACGAAGACCCATGAAGAGACCTGTCGCTACGATAACTGGAATGATTGGTACAAAGACGTCACCGAAAGTACGGATAGCACGTTGGAACCAGTTTCCTTGTTTAGCAGCTTCTGCTTTCATGTCTTCTTTAGAAGATGTTGGCAAACCAAGTGCAACCACTTCGTCGTACATCTTGTTTACTGTACCAGTCCCAAAGATGATTTGGTATTGGCCTGAGTTAAAGAAAGCTCCTTGAACTTTATCCAAGTTCTCAATCACTTCCTTCTTGATTTTCCCTTCATCTTTGACCATGACACGTAGACGAGTCGCACAGTGGGCAACACTGTTGACATTTTCACGTCCGCCAAGGGCTTCGATGACTTTTTTTGCAATATCCTGATTGTTCATTTGCAAAAATCTCCTTATATAAAATTTTGTAAAGTGTTTGAAAGCGATTTTATCCGCCCTACGACTATTATTTTATCATGTTTCTAAAATATGTCAAGCGTTTTGCAGAATTTTTTATTTTTCTTCTGTTCTTTATATTCCTTTATGATAGTTTTTGACTGAATTCTTCTATTGACTCACAAAAACATCCTTATATTAGAGGGCTCAAAGCTTTTATTTTTCATTTTCTTTCATCTTTTCGTGAAAATTAGCTGAATACTCTTCTTTTATTTTATGATAATCGTTTGACATTTTTTGCTATTTTTTAACATAAAAGACTTGCTTTTTTGGTCGAAAACGTTTACTATTAAGATAGTAGAACTTTAGGAGGAAAGATAAAATGGAATGGACAACCGAGCGCCGTTATAGACGCTACGAAGATTGGACAGATGATGAAATCAAGCAAATCAAGGAAAAGATGGCACAATCTCCATGGCATACTCATTACCATGTCGAGCCTAAAATGGGGCTTCTCAATGACCCAAATGGATTTTCTTACTTTGATGGCAAATGGATTCTCTTTTACCAGAATTTCCCCTTTGGTGCAGCTCATGGTTTGAAGTCTTGGGTGCAGCTTGAAAGTGATGATCTGGTGCACTTTACAGAAACTGGAGTCAAAGTCTTGCCAGATACTCCATTAGATAGCCACGGTGCCTACTCTGGTTCTGCCATGCAGTTTGGCGATAACTTGTTCCTATTTTATACAGGAAATGTCCGTGATGAAAACTGGATTCGTCACCCATACCAGATCGGTGCTCTTTTGGATAAAGATGGCAAGATCACGAAAATTGACAAGGTCTTGATTGACCAGCCAGCAGACTCTACCGACCACTTCCGTGACCCACAAATTTTTAACTTTAAGGGGCAATATTATGCTATCGTGGGGGGACAGGACTTGGAGAAAAAAGGCTTCGTCCGTCTCTACAAGGCTGTAGACAACGACTACACAAACTGGCAAGCAGTTGGTGACCTAGACTTTGCTAACGACCGTACTGCCTATATGATGGAATGCCCAAATCTGGTCTTTGTCGGGGAGCAACCTGTCCTCCTCTATTGTCCACAAGGATTGGATAAGAAAGTTCTAAACTACGATAATATCTATCCAAATATGTATAAGATTGGGGCTTCCTTTGACCCTGAAAATGCCAAAATGGTAGATGTGTCTCCATTGCAAAATCTAGACTATGGTTTTGAAGCCTATGCAACTCAAGCCTTTAACGCTCCAGACGGACGCGCTCTAGCAGTTAGCTGGCTTGGGCTACCAGATGTAGCCTACCCATCTGATCGTTTTGACCACCAAGGAACCTTCTCTTTGGTCAAGGAACTCACTATCAAAGACGGCAAACTCTACCAATACCCAGTCGCAGCTATCAAAGACCTTCGTGCTTCTGAAGAGGTGTTCTCAAATCGTGATCAAACCAAGAACACGTACGAACTCGAACTCAACTTGGAAGCCAATAGCCAGAGCGAGATTGTCTTACTTGCTGACAAAGAAGGTAAGGGACTTTCCATCAACTTTGACCTTGTAAATGGTCAGGTGACAGTGGACCGTAGCCAGGCTGGTGAGCAATACGCCCAAGAATTTGGAACTACTCGTTCTTGCCCAATCGACAAGCAAGCTACTACTGCTAACATCTTCATCGACAATTCTGTTTTTGAAATTTTTATCAATAAAGGAGAAAAAGTATTTTCTGGTCGCGTCTTTCCGCATGCAGATCAAAACGGTATCCTGATCAAGTCTGGAAAACCAACCGGAACCTACTATGAATTAGATTATGGCCGCAAAACTAACTGATGTCGCTAAACTTGCAGGTGTCAGTCCCACTACCGTCTCACGGGTTATCAATAAAAAGGGTTATCTATCGGAAAAAACCATTCAAAAAGTCAATGAAGCCATGCGAGAGTTAGGCTACAAGCCCAACAACCTGGCTCGAAGCCTCCAAGGAAAATCTGCTAAATTGATTGGTCTCATTTTCCCAAACATTAGTCATGTCTTTTATGCTGAGTTTATTGACAAGCTGGAACACCAACTCTTTAAGAATGGATACAAGACCATCATCTGTAACAGCGAACACGATTCTGAAAAAGAACGTGAGTACATCGAAATGCTGGAGGCCAATCAGGTGGACGGCATCATTTCTGGAAGTCACAACTTGGGAATCGAAGACTACAATCGTGTGACGGCGCCGATCATTTCCTTTGACCGAAACTTGTCTCCAGACATTCCTGTTGTCTCCTCTGACAACTACGGTGGCGGGGTTCTCGCTGCCCAAACCTTGGTCAAGACAGGTGCCCAGTCTATCATCATGATTACAGGAAATGACAATTCCAACTCGCCTACTGGACTTCGTCATGCTGGCTTTGCCTCTGTACTCCCGAAAGCTCCTATTATCAATGTTTCAAGTGACTTTTCTCCCGTTAGAAAGGAAATGGAAATCAAGAATATCTTGACTCATCAGAAACCAGATGCTATCTTTGCTTCAGATGATCTGACAGCCATTTTGGTTATCAAAATCGCTCAGGAACTGGGAATCTCTGTTCCTGAAGAGCTCAAAGTCATCGGCTATGACGGGACTTACTTTATTGAGAACTACTACCCTCAACTGGCGACTATCAAGCAACCCTTGGAAGAGATTGCCCAACTCACTGTTGATCTTCTCTTGCAGAAGATCGAAGGCAAGGAAGTCGCGACAACTGGTTACTTCTTACCAGTCACCCTATTACCTGGAAAAAGTATTTAAGTACAAAGAGTCTGGGACAAAAGTCTAACCTTAGATATAAAAAGCGAACAAAATCAGTTATCTGACACTCAGAATTCTGTCTTGTTCGCTTTTTTGTCTAATCTATCGATTTTAAAATTTATAATAAAGAATTCCTAAAATCAAAATCTTTTTGTCCCAGACTCTTTTATGATCGTAAATTTTCTAGATAGCGCTGGGCTGTCTCTAAGTTAAAGGTTTTCTCGGCGATGAGGCGCTCAACTAGGGGAGCAACTTCAGACTCACTAGCACCAGCTAAGAGAGCTAAGGATTTGGCCTGCAATTTCATGTGACCTTGCTGGATGCCCGTACTCACCAAGGCTTTGAGAGCCGCAAAGTTTTGGGCAAGACCGATGGACACTATAATCTGAGCTAATTCTTTGGCAGAAGGATTTCCCAATAGTTCGTGACTAAGAGCCACACGTGGGTTGAGACCGATAGAGCCACCCTTAGTCGCTACAGGCATAGGGAGTGTCATCTGGCCCACCAATTCTTCTCTTTCCATGTCCAGTGTCCATTGACTAAGACCTTGATAGCGTCCATCTCGACTGGCAAAGGCATGGGCCCCGGCTTCGATGGCACGCCAGTCATTACCCGTGGCGATTAAAATCGCATCAATACCGTTAAAAATCCCTTTATTGTGAGTAGCTGCTCGGTAAGGATCAGCCTGCGCAAACTGGCTAGCCAAGGCTATTTTCTCCGCAATTTCTCGACCTTGGTCCCTTTGAGGGTTCAAGTAGCGAAAGGCAATGCGACAGCTTGCAGTCACCAGAGAATCGGTCGCGTAGTTGGACAGGATCCCCATAAGACTCTGTCCCTGACTGAGTTCTTCTAAGACTGGCTTCAAAGCTTCCAGCATGGTGTTGAGCATATTGGCTCCCATGGCCTCCTGAGTATCGACATGGAGATAAACAACGAGAAAGTCTGTTTCACCTTTGATCTGCTCTACATGCAAATCACGCGCCCCACCTCCACGTTTAACGATGGACGGATAGGCTTGATTGGCAAGTTCCAAGAGCTCCGCTTTCTTGCTGGCAATTTTCTCCTGCGCTAGATCTGGATCAGCAACTTGATAAAGGGCTACCTGACCAATCATCTGGCGCTCATGTACTTGAGCAGTAAAGCCACCTGCTCTCTTGATGATTTTGCTGGCATAACTAGCCGCAGCAACCACTGAGGGTTCTTCTGTCACATAAGGAACTGTGTAGTTCTGACCATTCACCAAAAGTTCTGGAATGATAGAATAAGGCAGAGAAAAAGTTCCCACTACATTCTCACTCAGCTGATCTGCAACTGCCAAGCTGACTTGTTCATCCTGCTCCAGACTGGTTTGCTTTTCAGGACTAAGGAGCACCTGAGCTTTCAGTAACTCAAGGCGCTCATGGTATGACTTTTTAGAAAATCCATTCCAACTTCTCTTCATTATTTTTCAACCTTGCTATAACGACGTTGGTGGTCGAGAATTTCAACCAAGGCATAGTCTTGATTTTCAAAACCTGCAAACTGGGCTGAACCAGATTCATCCAACTCTACCTCTTCGAAGAAGACTTTTTCATAGTCTTCAACAGACAATGCTGTACGTTGCTTGAGTTTGCTCAAGCGATCCTTATCAAGGTAAGTTTCATAACCTTCTACCAGTTCTCCACTAAAGAACTCTGAAACCGCTCCACTTCCGTAACTGTAGAGGACAATTTTATCTCCAGCCTTCAAATTTTCTGCATTTTCCAAAAGGGAGAGAAGCCCAAGGAAGAGGGAACCTGTGTAGATATTCCCAATCATCTGACTGTAGAGAATGGACTTATCAAAGTTTTCTTGCAGACTATCCTTTTTTTCCTGAGACAAAGTCTTATCCATCATCTTGCGCAAGCCTTTTAGGGCCAACTTAGGATAAGGTAAGTGGAAGCAGATGGCCGCAAAATCATTCATAGTCCAATCATAGCGTTTCTTGTATTCATCCCAAGTCGTTGTCAGGTAATCAAGATACTGTTGAGTCGAGTACATGCCGTTTACATAAGGAGTGCTTGAATAGTTCGGGCGCCAGAAATCCATGATGTCGCGCGTTTGGGCAACATTATCATTGTTAAAGGCCATGATGCGTGGATTTTGCGTGATCAACATCGCCACACTTCCAGCACCCTGAGTTGGTTCACCAGGAGTTCCTACACCATACTTGGCAATATCACTGGCAATGACCAAAACCTTAGACTCTGGAGAATTCTCCACATGCAATTTAGCATAATGAAGGGCAGCTGTCGCTCCATAACAGGCTTCTTTGATTTCAAAGCTACGGGCGAAAGGCTGAATGCCTAACAAGCCATGAACAAAGACCGCTGCTGCCTTACTCTGGTCAATTCCTGACTCGGTTGCCACGATGACCATATCGATTTCTTCTTTTTCTTTGTCTGTTAAAATAGAGTTGCTTGCACTAGCTGCCAAGGTAACAATGTCCTCAGTCAGTGGCGCAATACTAATTTCATTTAACAAGAGTCCCTTGCTAAATTTTTCGGGGTCAACTCCCCTCGCTTCTGCTAAGTCTTGTAATTTCAAGACATATTGACTGGTCGCAAAACCAATCTTATCAATACCGATTGTCATATTTACCTCTGTTTTTTCATTCATTGTAAAAAATCGTTTCATTCTATTTTATCACAAATAGGGGCAAAAGAGAGAAAAAAGACTTGATTCAACAAATCAAGTCTTTGCTTTGATTGTATTAGGAAGAGATTCCTCGTTGTTTTCGGATGTAGTAATAAAGCTTTAAAATTACCGTTCCACTTGCCATTCCAATAGAAATAACAAGGGCTAACATAACCACCAAAGTCGCGCTGGCAATAGCATGGCTGTAATCGCCTGTCACAAAGAAAGCTGTCGTTCGATAGGATAAATAACCCGGCACCAAGGGGGCAAGAATGGCCAAGACAAAGACCACTGCTGGTGTCCTATAGACAATACTTAAAATCTGGCTGATACAAGAACCAATCACCGCTGCGATAAAGGTCGCAACAATAACATTGGTCGGTTCTTTGAGGACGAGATAGAGGAGCCAAACGCCCATTCCCAAAACACCACCAGGCAGGAGCATGGAACGCTGGACATTTAGTACGATTAGAAAGGTGATAATGGCGAGTAAACTCGCCACTGCTTGGAGCAAAATACTTGTTAGAGTCATCTTATGTCATCAAAACCAGGGCGACAGAGGTGCCAGCCCCTAAAGCGAGGGTAATGAGCAAAGATTCAAACATCTTGCTCATACCAGAGTTGATATGGTTGGTCATGATATCCCGTACCGCATTTGTCAGAGCAATCCCTGGAACAAAGGGCATGACGGCTCCTGCTATGATCAGGTCTGCCGTCGAAGGAAATCCAGTATAGCGAGCCCAGAACTGGGCAATCAAGCCAAAAACAAAGGCACCCGCAAAAGCTGTTACAAAAGGAATTCGGATAAACTTCTCGACATAGAGAGAGAAGGCAAAACCAAACAAGGTCGCAACGCCTGCTCCAAAAGCATCATAGACATTACCGCCAAACATAATCGAGAAGAAAGGGGCGCTGAGGGTTGCTGCTACAGTCACTTGAAGCTTGCTATAAGGAAGAGCTTGATTTCTGATTTCCTTCAGCTTTTTAAAAGCTGTAGAAAGATCAATCTGACCACCCACAAGCTCCCGTGATACTTGGTTGACATCACAGACTTTTTCGATGTTATAGGAGGATGACGTCACCCGTTTCATCCGAGAAATATTGGTGTTTTCAATCGAAAAGAAAATAGCCGCGGGCATGGCAAGAACATTGCAATCCACTATTCCCTGTGAATGGGCAATGCGAATCATAGTGTCCTCAACCCGATGAATCTCCGAACCACTTTTCAAGAGAATGGTTCCAGCTAGCATAATCACATCAATGACAGCATTTAACTCTTTTGATTCGTCCATTTTCTACTCCTATTTTCTACTCCCTTTATTCTATCACAAAAGTTCATGAAAAAAAATCTTTGTCATGATTTCATGACAAAGATTGGGTTAATTTCGTTCATTACTTGACGTTCTACTGCCATCTGAAGAATCCGTTGTAGGATTGCTACCTTGATTGTTACTCTGTGAAGGCGTCGTGTCTGTTCCTGAATTTCCGTGTTGAGACGAACTTGATGAAGAAGGAAGTGGTTTTGGTTTATAAATAGAAATCTTAACACGTGTTTTATTGAGATCTACCTTTTCTCCAGATTTAGGGTCCTGACTAACAACTGTTCCTGCAGTAGTTCCTTCAGGAGCAGTTGATACTTCCACAACTTCGATATTGGCCTCTTTTACACCAACAATCTGAGTCAAATTGTTCTTAGTAAATTCAAGACTTGAACCAATGTAACTTGGCATCGAAACACTAGTTACCTTCTTAGCAACTGTTAAGGTAATCGTGCTGGCTTTCGTGAGGTCGTAAGTACTTCCTGCAGCTGGGGTTTGCCTAATGACTGTTCCTGGATCGCTTTCGCTAGATTCCTCTTCCTCGATCTTGATAAGATTTTCTGGAACCTTTTTCTCTTTGAGCTCTGCGACAACATCCGAGGACTTACGTCCTACATAGTTACTTAGTTGGAAGGATTGCTTACCTGATGAAACGATTAGATTTACTTTACTTCCTTCTTTTCGACCGCTTCTAGCTTCTGGATCTGTTCGAATGACGCGACCTTCGGCTACTGTGTCGCTGGCCTCTGTCTTTTCTTCACCTACT
This sequence comes from Streptococcus oralis, assembly GCF_901543815.1. Taxonomy (GTDB): domain Bacteria; phylum Bacillota; class Bacilli; order Lactobacillales; family Streptococcaceae; genus Streptococcus; species Streptococcus oralis_CM. The sequence goes on along the minus strand of NZ_CABEIU010000002.1, from coordinate 428,171 downwards.
TCAAAATTAGCTTTCTTCAGTGTCTCTTTAGCTTCAGCAACTGTCTGTCCCGATACATCTGGAATAGCAATAGTCGCTGGAGTTCGGGAGAAGATCCAAATCAAAGAGGCTGCAACTAGCAAGGCACTGGCCAGTAAAATCATATAGCGAGCTTTAAACTTCCGTTTTTTCGCTGGTTTTGGTACTGGTGTTTCATCTACCACCTGCTGAGTCTGCTGTTTTGATTGAGGTCGTTCTAATTGTGGCTTAGCCTTCGGAATAGAGGTCAGAGTGCTTTGTGGAACTTTAGGCAAGGTCTTGGTATCAACCTTGCTTGCCTCATCAAAGACTAGCTTTGGTTCTCTCCTACGATTGTGAGATAAACAACTCGACAAGTCCACATACATTTCTGATACAGACTGATAGCGATCTGTCAATTTCTTGGCCGTTGCCTTGATAACGACATTTTCCAAAGCTTGTGGTACTGCTGGATTCTCAGCAATAACAGATGGGAGTGGTTTTTGGAAATGCTGGAGGGCAATAGTCACCGCACTATCCCCATCATAAGGGATATGTCCAGTCAACATTTCATAGAAAATAATCCCCATAGCATAGATGTCACTCTGCACAGTTGCCTTGGAACCACGGGCCTGCTCAGGTGAGAGATAGTGGACTGAACCGAGCATGGAGTTAGTCTGTGTCAGACTGGTCTCTGCAAAGGCCACGGCAATCCCAAAGTCTGTAACTTTGGCAGTTCCATCTGGTGTCAAGAGGATATTTTGAGGTTTCAAATCTCGGTGGATAATTCCTCTCGTATGCGCCAGACGCATCGCCAAGAGAATCTGTCCCATAATACGGACGGCTTCTTCATTTGAGAGAGGGGAGTGTTCTTTGATATAACGTTTGAGGTCAAGCCCTGCCACATACTCCATAGCTAGATACTGCTGACCGTCTTCCTCACCGATATCTGTTATTCGAACGATATGGGGATGATCCAGATCCGCCATGGCTCTCGCTTCACGTTGAAAACGTGCCACAGCAATCGGATCTGTCTGATAGTTAGTCCTCAGGACCTTAACCGCCACTTCTTCCCCGTCTAGGATCAAATCCTTGGCCAAGTAAACATCCGCCATGCCTCCTCGACCAATCTGTTTGATAATCCGATATCGTCCGGCAAAAATCTTGCCGATCTGGATCATTCTACTTCCTCCTCATTCATGTGAACAAGGGCAACCGTGATATTGTCTAAACCACCTGCATTGTTGGCAAAACGAATCAAAGTTGCCGCCTTGTCTGCCAAGGAAATATCACTCGTTACAATATCGTAGATATCGCTTCCTGAGATCATATTGGTCAAGCCGTCACTGTTGAGCAAGAGGTAGTCTCCTGGCTCTAGGCTAACCATGCCAAAATCTGGTTGAATTTCATCTTTTTGCCCAATGGATTGGGTAATGATATTTTTCTGCGGATGAATTTCTGCCTCCTCTGGAGTTAGCTGGCCAGCCTTTAGCAGAGCATTAACCAAAGAATGATCACTTGTGAGCTGGCGATAATCTTCACCACGGATCAAACCGATACGAGAATCACCGATATGGGCATAAATAGCTTGATTTCCAATAATGGCTACTGCTTCAAGCGTTGTTCCCATCCCCTTATAGGCTTCGTCTTTCCCCATCTGATGAATTTTTTGATTTTCAAGTTCCAGATAGTGGGCAAACCATTCACGGACCTCATTGACGGTGTCGATTTGGGTATCAACCCAAGCCACGCCCAGGTCTGTTACCGCCATCTCACTAGCGATATTGCCTGCACGGTGTCCTCCCATCCCATCAGCCAAGAGGATCATGGTGCGTCCTGCTCGGTTGACAAAGTGATTGACATAGTCTTGGTTATTTGTTCGTTTCTGACCAACATCTGTTAATAATGCTATTTCCATTGTGTCAGTTCCTTCCTAATCAGACATCTTGCGGAATTGGCTGATAAAGAATCCATCACTTCCGTACAATTCAGGAGTGATCAAGATACAGCCGTCCTTCAAAATATCCTTGCATTCATGTTCTAGTTTAACCTGCTCAAACTCGGGATGACTTTCTAAAAATGCCTCAACGACGTGAAAGTTCTCCTTTGAGACGATAGTACAGGTACTATACGTTATTATACCACCTTTTCGTAAGGTTTGACAAACACTACCTAGTATTTCCAGCTGAATTTGCTGTAATGTTGCGAAATCCGCCGTTTCTTTATTGTATTTGATATCTGGTTTGCGACGCAAAAGACCAATTCCAGAACAAGGAGCATCTACTAAAATCTTATCAAACGAATCCTTCCCAAAAAACTCATGTACTTTTCTGGCGTCCAATTTTTGCGTTTGCACTCGATCTGCTACCCCCAAACGTTGGGCGTTTTCTTGGATCAAGTCCAACTTGTGATCATAAAGGTCCAAAGCCGTCACCTTACCCGATGTGAGGTAAGAGGCCATATGGACTGTTTTTCCGCCAGGAGCGGCACAGGCATCCAGTACCTGCTCATCACCTTGTAGACGAAGGGTCGGAGCAACCAATTGACTGGACTCGTCTTGTATGGTAATGGCCCCTTCTGCGAACAAATCATGTCCTGCAAAGTGACCTTGCTCCTTGACCAGACCAGTGGTTGCCAAGAGAGAATCAGTCGCCTCTAACAAAGCTTTGATTTCCTCTTTTCGACTCAAGTTGGTCACCCGGATACTCGCTTTGTTGCGCACCAAGAGACTTTCAAAGATGGCTTGTGCTCGCGATTCACCGTATTCTTCCTTGAGTTTAGATACGAGCCAAACTGGGAGAGAATAGGCAATGGAATCACGCTTGTTTTTGCGTTTAATACTGGTAATATCTGGCCAGCCTTCACGCAGAATACGACGAAGGACGGCGTTGACCAATTTTTCACTGCCCTTTTTACGGACTTTGGCCAATTCTACTGCTTCATTGACCACAGCATGGTCTGGAATCTTATCCAGATAGCGGAGTTGGTAGGCACTCATGAGGAGCAGGACATAGAGCCAGTTATCCAGCTTATCCCGGTCTTCGATAAAGTGGGACAGGTACCATTCTAGAGTCAGTTTTCGGGCTACCGTTCCGTAGACAATCTCTGTCACCAAGCCCTTATCTGCTGCTAAGAGTTGACTCCCCTTGAGGTGTTTGTTTAAGGCAATATTGGAGTATGCTTGATTAACCAAAACATCCTCTAATACTGCTAGAGCTAGACTTCTAGACGTTTCTACTTTAGTCACCAAATCGTTCTCCTACAGTCAACGTCCGTCCAACTCCATTGAGGAAGGAAGAAATGTCCATCTTAGGCTTACCAGCTGGCTGCACTTGCTTGAGAGACAGAGCTCCTTCAGCCGTTGCGACGATCAATTCCTTCTTGCCAATAGAGAGAATCTCACCTGGATCTCCCTGACCTTCTACAGGTAGGGCTTCATAGATCTTAAAGCGGTCTCCCTTGAGAAAAGTATGGGCAATAGGCCATGGATTCATCCCTCGGATTTGGTTAAAGAGTTGACGGTTAGTTTTAGTCCAATCCAATTTTTCTTCCTCTGGTTTGATATTTGGCGAGAAAGTGACCTGGCTTGGGTCCTGAGGCACAGGTTTGATCTCCCCAGCAATATAGCTAGGAAGGATGTCCAAAAGCAAGTCACGACCAACAATCGCTAATTTCTCAAATAAGGTTCCAACATTATCCTCATCAGTGATGGGGATGCTGCGACGGGAAATCATATCCCCTGCATCCATCTCCTTGACCATCTCCATAATGGTCACGCCAGCTTCCTCATCCCCTTGAATCAAGGCATAATGAATGGGCGCGCCACCACGGTGTTTGGGAAGGAGGGAAGCGTGAACGTTGACCGCAAAGTTCATGCTATCAAGGAGTTTACTTGGGAGAAACTGCCCAAAAGCAGCGGTCACAATCCCATCTGCCCCTAGCTTCATAATGTCTTCCATCTCTGGACTTCCAGATAATTTTTCAGGTTGGTAGATAGGAAGGCCTGCTTCTTTGGCTGCCTGTTTGACTGGGGTTTCTTGGATCACTTTTTTACGGCCGACAGCGCGGTCTGGCTGGGTCACAACAGCTAGAATCTCGTAACGGTCATCTGATAACAACCCCTTCAAAACTGTCGCTGAAAAATCGGGAGTTCCCATAAAGATTAGTTTTGTCATTTCTTCTCCTTCTTATAAAAATTGCTGCGGCTCATGGTCAATGCTGAGACGAAGCTCGCTATTTTCTCGTTCTTGAGTCAAGGCCAAGACCTGGTTGAGAGTCTGTCCCAGCTCATCTTCTAAACGGTATTTAATCAAAATCTGGTAATGATAAAGGTTGTGAGTACGGGCAATGGGTTTTGGCGTTGGTCCAAGGATTTTACTAGTTTCCGATAAACCTGAGCGCAAAATTCCCATAACTTCATAGGCACGTTTGACAACTTCTTCTTCTTTCTTGTGAGAGAGGGTAATCCCAATAGTGAAATAATAAGGTGGGTAGCCGAGTTGGCGTCTGATACTCATTTCATAAGCGTAAAAGCCTTCGTAGTCTTGGTCCTTGGCAAAACGAATGGCATAGTGCTCAGGATTGTAAGACTGGATCAAGACCTGCCCAGACTTTTCTGCACGACCTGCACGGCCTGCCACCTGAGTTAAGAGCTGGAAGGTTCTCTCAGAAGAACGAAAATCAGGCAAGTTTAGGGCCGTATCCGCATTGAGCACTCCGACTAGGGTCACATTTGGAAAATCCAAGCCCTTAGCAATCATCTGAGTTCCCAACAAGATATCTGCTTCCCCTCGCCCAAACTGGTCAAGAAGAGCTTGGTGACTGCCTTTCTTGCGGGTCGTATCCACATCCATCCGTAGAATGCGGGCCTGAGGAAAGAGTTCTGCCAGTTCATCGTAGGCTTTCTGAGTCCCTGTACCGTAGTAGCGAATACTGCGACTCTGACAGTTTGGACAGACATGAGGAATCCCCTTCGAAAAACCACAGTAATGGCAGTTCATGGTCTTGGTATCCATGTGGAGAGTCAGAGAAATGTCACAGTTGGGGCAGCTATCCACAGTACCACACTCCCGACACATAACAAAGCTAGAATAACCTCGTCGGTTGAGCATGAGGACTACCTGTTCTTTTTTATCCAGGCGATCTTGAATGGCTTCCAGCAAAGGAGGCGTAAAGTTTGACGTCTCATTCTGCCCGATATAGTCACGAAAGTCAATCACTTGAACCTCAGGAATAGTGGCTAAAGGATTGGCCCGTTGGGTTAGCCGCAAGTGTTGATAGACACCTTTTCCAGCCCGCGCACGGCTTTCCAGACTTGGTGTCGCTGAACCAAGAACTAGGGCTGCTTGATTGTACTGGGCCCGTAGAATGGCGACCTCTCTAGCATGATAACGGGGATTGCTGTCTTGTTTGTAGCTAGCTTCATGCTCTTCATCGATAATCATGACACCTAGATTTTTCAAAGGAGCAAAGATAGCTGATCGAGCGCCAACGACAACTTGGGCATCGCCACGCTCAACCTTGCGCCATTCGTCGTACTTTTCACCATTAGACAGGCCTGAGTGGAGAATAGCTACTTTCTCGCCGAAACGAGCAATGAAACGCTCTGTCATCTGCGGCGTCAGAGAAATCTCAGGTACCAGCAAAATGGCCGTCTTGCCCTTGTCCAAGGCTCCTTGGATAATTTGCAAGTAAACCTCTGTCTTCCCACTTCCAGTAATTCCTTGAAGGAGGAATGGATGCTGTTGACTGCCAATAGCACTGACAACGGCATCACGCGCCTGTCTTTGTTCTGGATTCAATTCCAAAGGTGTACTTGCTTCAATGCCTTCAAAATAAGCCGCTGATCGTTGCACTTCCTTTTGGACTAGAGTTAGAGCTCCTTGCTCCACAAAGAAGTTGACTTGCTCGCGTGAGTAGGACTCTAACAAACTAGCCAGAGGAGCACTCTCAGGATGAGACAGCAAATAGTCTCTCAGCTCTGCCTTTTTCTTAGCACGCGCAGAAATCTCAATACGTTCTAACTGGTCAACATGGACCTCATACCAAGACTGGGTCTTGACCTTCTTTTGATCGACTGCTTGGTATTCTAAACGGAGTAGCCCTTTTCTGGTCAAGCGCATCATTTCTGCCTGTTTGGCAAGGTCTAGAGAAGAAAAGGCTAGCGAAGCTTCTGAACCAAACAAACGCTCTTTGTCTGCCTGACTCAGACCTTCCAGAGGATAGAGAATCTTATCATAACTAGAGTTTAAAAATCCCGGCAACATGGCTTTTAGAATGGAGATTTTGTAAGAAAAGACAGACTTGCGTAACTCCTCAGCCAGCCAGAGTTGCTCTTGAGTCAAGACGGGGGAAAAGTCTAGCACTTCTGCAATCTCCTTCAAGTCCTGATCAGCTACTTCTCCCGACTGGGACTCCAAACCTAGCACAATTCCTTGGATCAAACGATTGCCCTTGCCGAAGGGGACATGGACCCGCATACCGACTTCCAGCATCTCTACAAATTCTTCAGGGAGCTTATAACTATAGGGCTGGTCCGTCTGCATCAGGGGAACATCCACGATAATCTTTGCGATAGCCATTTTCTCACCTCCTTCTTGTCAGTAAATTCTTGCAATAGAAAAAATAAGATTGAGTCCCCCCAACCTTAAATTTTTTCACCATCTTCTTTTTCTTTAGCGATTTGCTCTTTGATTTTCTTTTCTTCTTCTTCTTTGCGGCGTTTTTCTTCTTCGATACGGAGACGAACCGCTTCACGTTTTCCTTCTGGATCTGGGTGAATAGTTACATTTCCTGACTCGATTTCTTCCAAAGCACGAAGAGTTGATTTTTCAGACTTAAACTCTTGAGTTGCTGGCGCACCTGCTTCTAGTTCGTGGGCACGCTTTGCTTCCAAGATTACGAGTGAATATTTTGATGGCACCTTGTCTAGCAAGGTATCAATAGAGGGTTTTAACATCATTTGCTTGTACCTGTTTCCTATAGTTTATCGAGTAGTTGGAGATTTTGGCAACATCTCCTGGTAGTGACCAATGACACGGTCCACACGGAAGTGTTCTGCTTCGATCACACGCTTGACACGCTCAGCAGCGAGGGGCACCTGATCGTTGACAATAGCATAATCATACTCACGCATGAGAGCAATTTCTTCCTTGGCTTTTTCGATTCGTTGGGCAATCACTTCAGCACTATCTGTTCCACGACCTACCAAACGATCTTGTAATTCATCCAAATCTGGTGGCGTTAAAAAGATAAAGACAGCATCTGGAACCTTTTTCTTAACCTGAAGGGCTCCTTGGACTTCAATCTCAAGAAAGACATCGATTCCCTTGTCCAGAGTTTCATTGACATAGGTCAAAGGAGTTCCATAGTAGTTACCGACATATTCTGCATATTCCAACATCTGACCTTGACGTATCAGTTCTTCAAACTCTTCACGAGTACGGAAGAAATAGTCCACTCCGTCCACTTCACCAGGACGTTGCGCACGCGTCGTCATCGATACAGAGTATTGAAATTGATTCTCAGAACTCTCAAAAATCTCTCTTCTAACCGTTCCTTTCCCAACTCCTGAAGGACCAGAAAAAACGATTAGTAAGCCTCGGTCTGCCATTATGTCTCCTTTAGTTAGTCTGTGAAATAAAGTGAAATTTCTCTCGGATACTGATGATCACGTCAATTATCCTTCTACAGTCTTTCTATCTAGTGTAACAAAAAAGCAGTAATTTTTCAACTGCTCTTTCTTATTTATTTAGCATAATCTACTGCACGAAGTTCACGGATCACGGTTACCTTGATATTTCCTGGGTAATCAAGATTGTTTTCAATTTTCTCACGAACTTTGTGAGCCAAGATTGTGACTTTGTCGTCTTTGATTTGTCCTGGATTAACCATGATGCGGATTTCACGTCCTGCTTGAAGGGCAAAGCTATTTTGCACTCCTTCAAAGCCATTGGCGATTTCTTCCAAATCATGGAGACGCTTGATGTAGCTTTCAAGAGATTCACTACGAGCACCCGGACGCGCCGCACTCAAGGCATCTGCTGCAGCAACGATCACTGCAATGACGCTTTCGGCTTCGACATCGCCGTGGTGGCTAGCAATGGTATTCACCACAACTGGGTGTTCCTTGTACTTACGAGCCAATTCCGTACCAATCTCAACGTGGCTACCTTCAACCTCGCGGTCAATAGCTTTCCCGATGTCGTGAAGGAATCCAGCACGACGGGCAAGAGCTGCATTTTCACCAAGTTCACTGGCAATGATACCAGATAACTTAGCAACCTCAATTGAATGACGCAAGACATTTTGTCCATATGAAGTACGGAACTGCAAGCGTCCCATAATCTTCATCAAGTCTGGATGAAGGTTTGGCGCACCAATCTCATAGGCAGCAGCCTCACCATATTCACGGATTTTATTGTCAATCTCTTGACGGTTTTTCTCCACCAACTCCTCGATACGAGCTGGGTGGATGCGGCCATCCTTGAGCAACATTTCCATGGTCATACGAGCAATTTCACGACGAATCGGATCAAATCCTGACAAGGTTACCACTTCCGGTGTATCGTCGATAATCACATCGACCCCTGTCAAACTTTCAAAGGTACGAATATTGCGACCTTCACGACCGATAATGCGCCCCTTCATGGTATCATCTGGTAGGTGAACTGTCGAGTTTGTTGACTCTGCTACATAGTCACCAGCGATACGCTGCATAGCCTGAACCAAGATATCTTTGGCAATCTTATCTGAACGCTCCTTCACTTCTTGCTCAGCCTCACGAATGCGGCTAGCAATTTCCTTGGTCAAGTTTTCCTCTGTTTGAGCCAAGATAATATCTCGAGCCTCAGTCTGGGAAAGCGAACCGATACGTTCAAGTTCAGCTTCTTTTTGTCTTTCGACTTCCTCTAATTGCTCTTCACGTGCATCAAGGTTTTTTGCTCTATCAGAAATACTTTGTTCTTTTTGTTCAAGTGTTTTTTCTTTGTTCGTCAAATTGTCGTCCTTACGGTCAAGGCTCGTAGCTCTCTCCGTCAAACGACTTTCAATTTGCTTGAGCTCCTGACGTTCTGACTTAAATTCAGCGTCCACTTCTTCACGGTATTTTCTGGCTTCCTCTTTGGCCTCCAATAGTGCTTCTTTTTTAAGAGACTTGCTTTCGCTCTTGGCTTCATTTAGCAATAAATCCGCTTCGCGCTCAGCTTGTCCTCGTAAATTAGTTGCTTCTTGTTCAGCATTTAGAAGCATCAACTCTGCAGCCTCTTGAGATGATTTCATCTTAGCTGAGATGCTGACATATCCAATGACTAAACCAATGATGACGGCAAAAACAACAATCGCAATGGTCATGATTTCCATGTTTTTACCTCATTAAATTTGTTTATCGAATGACATACATTCCTTAATATTCTATCATAAAAAACCGATTTCCACAAACCCAAATTGAAGAGTTTTGTGTGATTTTTTGAAGAAATTCCTTGGATTTTCAAGCAAGATTAAGAATCTTTAAAAATTTAAATTTCCACGAAAAACGAAGCAAAAAAGAGCAATCACCCACCAAATACGACTTCTACAAACGCCTTAGAGAAAGTTCAGGAACAAGTGAAAGCGGTTCACTGTGGACAGATTTAACAGCCGGATCCCATCGTCACACTACTTCAAAATACCAAAATTATACTGGATAAATTTCACATATTCCAACATCTCAGTCGCCCTATAATAAAGTCTTTTATCCTCAAACTTTCAGAGAAACTTTAGCACCTTGTGAGATTGACAGCCAGACGTTGACTTGTTCTGGTAAACTTCGCCATTAGTTGAAAGCAAGCAGCAAGAATATAAGATGTCTAGTATTTGATTTTTAAAATTTCAAAAATTTAGAGTGATAATTCTCGTTACTTTGAATGTTAGAAAAGAGAGAACCAATCTGATTCTCTCTCATGCTTAATTAGATGTCACTCTCCACAGTTGACAAAGAGCCAAAAACCCCAGATAGCCTTGAGCTATCCGGGGTTCTTGTTTTCATCGCTAAAATGATATCAACAATTTCATTTTAGTCGATTTTTGGGACTTAGTCTTCTAAATCCATTTCAGAAGCTGCTGATTTCTTCTTCTTGCCAAGAAGAGAGGCAGTTGCCAAGGCAGCTACTCCTAATCCAAGACCAGCAAATTGGTTACTTGCAGTTCCTGTATTTGGAAGTTTTCTACCGTTTGAACGTCCTGGTCCAGCAGGTTGTTGTGCAGGAGCTTGTGAGTGGTTCAATGCACTTGAGATTGAAGCACTGTCAGACAAGCTAGCTGAGGTACTTGCGCTGTTGCTCAAGCTTGTGCTTGTTGAAACTGATTCACTTGTGCTGATTGAAGCACTTACACTGTTGCTCATGCTTGCTGAAGTACTTGCTGAAGTTGAGGCATCACCTGAACCATTGCTTGTGCTTGTTGAACCTGAACCGCTACCTGAGTTGTTGCTTGCACTGATTGAAGCTGAAACTGATTGGCTAGCTGATACAGATGCGCTAGCTGATTGACTAGCTGAGCCATTGCTTGTGCTTGCTGAACCTGAACCGCTACCTGAGTTGTTGCTTGCACTGATTGATGCAGAAATGCTGTCACTCAAGCTTGCGCTTGTTGAGACTGACTCACTTGCGCTGATTGAGGCTGAAGTACTATCGCTCAATGATACGCTTACTGACTTGCTGAGTGAAACTGACTCACTTGCACTTACAGATTCAAGGTAGCTAGGAAGGTTAAACTCTGGCTTAGATTCGCTTGTTGGCTCACCCTTACTATAGCTGAATGAGTTGGATTGTTGTGACGCACTTGTACTCAAACTGCTTGAAACGCTATTGCTAAGTGATGTAGATGTGCTTACGCTGTTGCTCAAGCTTACTGAAGTACTTGTTGAAACTGAAGTACTACTTGAGTTGTTGCTTGCTGATTCAGATGCACTAATTGAGGCAGACACGCTGTTGCTCATGCTTGTGCTTGCTGATTCAGATGCACTGATTGAAGCAGATACGCTGTTGCTCATGCTTGTGCTTGCTGATTGGCTAGCACTAATTGAGGCAGACACGCTGTTACTCAAGCTTGTGCTTGCTGATTCAGATGCACTGATTGAAGCAGATACGCTGTTGCTCATGCTTGTGCTTACTGATTGGCTTGCACTGATTGATGCGGATACGCTGTTGCTCAAGCTTATGCTTGCTAATTGGCTTGTGCTTGCTAATTGGCTCGCACTGATTGATGCTGACACGCTGTTGCTCATGCTTGTGCTTGCTGATTCAGATGCACTGATTGACGCTGATACGCTGTTGCTCATGCTTGTGCTTGCTGATACTGAAGCACTAATTGAAGCAGACACACTGTTGCTCATGCTTGTGCTTGCTGATACTGAAGCACTAATTGAAGCAGATACGCTGTTGCTGAAGCTTGTGCTTGCTGATTGGCTCGCACTGATTGAAGCTGACACGCTGTTGCTCATGCTTGTGCTTGCTGATACTGAAGCACTAATTGAAGCAGATACGCTGTTACTCAAGCTTGTGCTTGCTGATTGGCTCGCACTGATTGATGCAGACACGCTGTTGCTGAAGCTTGTGCTTGCTGATTGGCTCGCACTGATTGACGCTGACACGCTGTTGCTCATGCTTGTGCTTGCTGATACTGAAGCACTAATTGAAGCAGATACGCTGTTACTCAAGCTTGTGCTTGCTGATTGGCTCGCACTGATTGATGCAGACACGCTGTTGCTCATGCTTGTGCTTGCTGAGTGGCTAGCACTGATTGACGCTGACACGCTGTTGCTCATGCTTGTGCTTGCTGATACTGAAGCACTAATTGAAGCAGATACGCTGTTACTCAAGCTTGTGCTTGCTGATTGACTTGCACTAATTGAAGCAGACACGCTGTTGCTCAAGCTTGTGCTTGCTGATACTGAAGCACTAATTGAAGCAGATACGCTGTTACTCAAGCTTGTGCTTGCTGATTCAGATGCACTAATTGAAGCAGATACGCTGTTACTCATGCTTGTGCTTGCTGATTCAGATGCACTAATTGAAGCAGATACGCTGTTGCTGAAGCTTGTGCTTGCTGATTGGCTCGCACTGATTGATGCAGACACGCTGTTGCTCATGCTTGTGCTTGCTGAGTGGCTAGCACTAATTGAAGCAGACACGCTGTTGCTCATGCTTGTGCTTGCTGATACTGAAGCACTAATTGAAGCAGATACGCTGTTACTCAAGCTTGTGCTTGCTGATTGGCTCGCACTGATTGATGCAGACACGCTGTTGCTCAAGCTGGTGCTTGCTGAGTGGCTAGCACTGATTGACGCTGACACGCTGTTGCTCATGCTTGTGCTTGCTGATACTGAAGCACTAATTGATGCAGATACGCTGTTACTCATGCTTGTGCTTGCTGATTGGCTCGCACTGATTGAGGCAGACACGCTGTTGCTCATGCTTGTGCTTGCTGATTGGCTAGCACTAATTGAGGCAGACACGCTGTTACTCAAGCTTGTGCTTGCTGATACTGAAGCACTAATTGATGCAGATACGCTGTTACTCAAGCTTGTGCTTGCTGATTCAGATGCACTAATTGAAGCAGACACGCTGTTGCTCATGCTTGTGCTTGCTGATACTGAAGCACTGATTGAGGCTGATACGCTGTTGCTCAAGCTTGTGCTTGCTGATACTGAAGCACTAATTGAGGCAGACACGCTGTTGCTCATGCTTGTGCTTGCTGATTCAGATGCACTGATTGAAGCAGATACGCTGTTGCTCATGCTTGTGCTTGCTGATACTGAAGCACTAATTGAGGCAGACACGCTGTTACTCAAGCTTGTGCTTGCTGATTCAGATGCACTGATTGAAGCAGATACGCTGTTGCTCATGCTTGTGCTTGCTGATTGGCTCGCACTAATTGAAGCAGACACGCTGTTACTCAAGCTTGTGCTTGCTGATTGACTTGCACTAATTGAAGCAGACACGCTGTTACTCATGCTTGTGCTTGCTGATTGACTTGCACTAATTGAAGCAGATACGCTGTTGCTCATGCTTGTGCTTGCTGATTCAGATGCACTAATTGAAGCTGACACGCTGTTGCTCAAGCTTGTGCTTGCTGATTGACTTGCACTAATTGAAGCAGACACGCTGTTGCTCAAGCTGGTGCTTGCTGAGTGGCTCGCACTAATTGAAGCTGACACGCTGTTGCTCAAGCTTGTGCTTGCTGAGTGGCTCGCACTAATTGAAGCAGACACGCTGTTGCTCATGCTTGTGCTTGCTGATTCAGATGCACTGATTGAAGCAGACACGCTGTTGCTCAAGCTGGTGCTTGCTGAGTGGCTAGCACTGATTGACGCTGACACGCTGTTGCTCATGCTTGTGCTTGCTGATTGGCTAGCACTAATTGAAGCAGATACGCTGTTACTCATGCTTGTGCTTGCTGATTGACTTGCACTAATTGAAGCAGACACGCTGTTGCTCAAGCTTGTGCTTGCTGATACTGAAGCACTAATTGAAGCAGATACGCTGTTACTCATGCTTGTGCTTGCTGATACTGAAGCACTAATTGAAGCAGATACGCTGTTACTCAAGCTTGTGCTTGCTGATTGGCTCGCACTGATTGATGCAGACACGCTGTTGCTCAAGCTTGTGCTTGCTGAGTGGCTAGCACTGATTGACGCTGACACGCTGTTGCTCATGCTTGTGCTTGCTGATACTGAAGCACTAATTGAAGCAGATACGCTGTTACTCAAGCTTGTGCTTGCTGATTGACTTGCACTAATTGAAGCAGACACGCTGTTGCTCAAGCTTGTGCTTGCTGATACTGAAGCACTAATTGAAGCAGATACGCTGTTACTCATGCTTGTGCTTGCTGATTCAGATGCACTAATTGATGCAGACACGCTGTTGCTCAAGCTTGTGCTTGCTGAGTGGCTAGCACTGATTGACGCTGACACGCTGTTGCTCATGCTTGTGCTTGCTGATACTGAAGCACTAATTGAAGCAGATACGCTGTTACTCAAGCTTGTGCTTGCTGATTGACTTGCACTAATTGAAGCAGACACGCTGTTGCTCAAGCTTGTGCTTGCTGATACTGAAGCACTAATTGAAGCAGATACGCTGTTACTCATGCTTGTGCTTGCTGATTCAGATGCACTAATTGATGCAGACACGCTGTTGCTCAAGCTTGTGCTTGCTGATTGGCTAGCACTGATTGATGCGGATACGCTGTTACTCATGCTTGTGCTTGCTGATTCAGATGCACTAATTGAAGCAGACACGCTGTTGCTCAAGCTTGTGCTTGCTGAGTGGCTCGCACTAATTGATGCAGACACGCTGTTGCTCAAGCTTGTACTTGCTGAGTGGCTCGCACTAATTGATGCAGACACGCTGTTGCTCAAGCTTGTACTTGCTGAGTGGCTCGCACTGATTGAAGCAGACACGCTGTTGCTCAAGCTTGTGCTTGCTGATACTGATGCTGAAGCTGATTGACTAGCTGATACAGATGCTGAAGTGCTTTGACTTGCAGATACTGATGCTGAAGTGCTTTGGCTTGCAGATACTGATGCTGAAGCTGATTGACTTGCAGATACTGATGCTGAAGCTGATTCACTTGAGCTTACAGACGCTGAAGCTGATTGACTTGAGCTTACAGAAGCTGAAGCTGATTGGCTAGCTGATACTGATGCTGAAGCTGATTGACTTGAGCTTACAGACGCTGAAGCTGATTGGCTAGCTGATACTGATGCTGAAGCTGATTGGCTTGCTGATACTGATGCTGAAGTGCTTTGGCTTGCAGATACTGATGCGCTAGCTGATTGACTTGAGCTTACAGACGCTGAAGCTGATTGGCTAGCTGATACAGATGCTGAAGTGCTTTGACTTGCAGATACTGATGCTGAAGCTGATTGGCTAGCTGATACTGATGCTGAAGTGCTTTGGCTTGCAGATACTGATGCTGAAGCTGATTGACTTGCAGATACTGATGCGCTTGCTGATTGGCTTGAGCTTACTGATGCGCTTGCTGATTGGCTTGAGCTTACTGATGCGCTTGCTGATTGGCTTGCAGATACTGATGCGCTAGTTGATTGACTTGCACTTACTGATGCTGAAGCTGATTGACTTGCACTTACTGATGCTGAAGCTGATTGACTTGCACTTACAGATGCTGAAGTTGATTGACTTGAGCTTACTGATGCGCTTGCTGATTGGCTAGCTGATACAGATGATGAAGTGCTTTGGCTTGCAGATACTGATGCTGAAGTGCTTTGGCTTGCAGATACTGATGCGCTTGCTGATTGACTTGAGCTTACAGACGCTGAAGCTGATTGGCTAGCTGATACTGATGCTGAAGCTGATTGACTTGCACTTACAGATGCTGAAGTTGATTGGCTAGCTGATACTGATGCTGAAGCTGATTGACTTGCTGATACTGATGCTGAAGTGCTTTGGCTTGCACTTACAGATGCTGAAGTGCTTTGGCTTGCAGATACTGATGCTGAAGTTGATTCACTTGCAGATACTGATGCTGAAGCTGATTGGCTTGAGCTTACTGATGCTGAAGCGCTTTGGCTTGCTGATACAGACGCTGAAGCTGATTGGCTTGCACTTACAGAAGCTGAAGTTGATTGGCTTGCTGATACTGATGCTGAAGCTGATTGACTTGAGCTTACAGAAGCTGAAGCTGATTGGCTAGCTGATACTGAAGCTGAAGCTGATTCACTTGCAGATACTGACGCAGAGTGGCTCGCGCTTGCTGAGATAGAAGCTGAGTTCTGGTTGTTAGATGCTGAAGCTGAAGCGCTTTGACTTGCAGATACTGAAGCTGAAGCTGATTGGCTAGCTGATACAGATGCTGAAGCCGATTGACTTGAGCTCACTGAAGCACTGATGCTTGCACTTACTGATGCTGAAGCGCTTTGGCTTGCTGATACTGACGCAGAGTGGCTCGCGCTTGCTGAGATAGAAGCTGAGTTCTGGTCGTTAGATGCTGAAGCTGAGGCACTTTGGCTGGCGCTTACTGATGCTGAAGTACTTTGACTTGCTGATACAGAGGCGCTTGCTGATTGACTAGCTGATACAGATGCTGATTGGCTTGCACTTACTGATGCTGAAGCGCTTTGACTTGCTGATACTGACGCAGACTGGCTCGCGCTTGCTGAGATAGAAGCTGAGTTCTGGTTGTTAGATGCTGAAGCTGAGGCACTTTGGCTGGCGCTTACTGATGTTGAAGCACTTTGACTTGCTGATACAGAGGCGCTGGCTGATTGGCTAGCTGATACAGATGCTGAGTGACTTGCACTTACTGATGCTGAAGCGCTTTGGCTTGCACTAATTGACGCAGAGTGGCTCGCGCTTGCTGAAATAGAAGCTGAGTTCTGGTTGTTAGATGCTGAAGCTGAAGCACTTTGGCTCGCGCTTACTGATGCTGAGTGACTTGCACTTACCGATGCTGAAGCGCTTTGACTTGCTGATACTGACGCAGACTGGCTCGCGCTTGCTGAGATAGAAGCTGAGTTCTGGTTGTTAGATGCTGAAGCTGAAGCACTTTGGCTGGCGCTTACTGATGCTGAAGTACTTTGACTTGCTGATACAGAGGCGCTTGCTGATTGACTAGCTGATACAGATGCTGAAGCTGATTGACTTGAGCTTACAGAAGCTGAAGCTGATTCACTTGCAGATACTGATGCTGAAGTGCTTTGGCTTGCAGATACTGACGCAGAGTGGCTCGCGCTTGCTGAGATAGAAGCTGAGTTCTGGTTGTTAGATGCTGAAGCTGAAGTGCTTTGGCTGGCGCTTACTGATGCTGAAGTACTTTGACTTGCAGATACTGAAGCTGAAGCTGATTGGCTAGCTGATACAGATGCTGATTGGCTTGCACTTACTGATGCTGAAGCGCTTTGGCTTGCTGATACTGACGCAGAGTGGCTCGCGCTTGCTGAGATAGAAGCTGAGTTCTGGTTGTTAGATGCTGAAGCTGAGGCACTTTGGCTGGCGCTTACTGATGCTGAAGCGCTTTGGCTTGCTGATACTGAAGCTGAAGCTGATTGGCTAGCTGATACAGATGCTGAAGCTGATTGACTTGAGCTTACAGAAGCTGAAGCTGATTCACTTGCAGATACTGATGCTGAAGTGCTTTGGCTTGCTGATACTGACGCAGAGTGGCTCGCGCTTGCTGAGATAGAAGCTGAGTTCTGGTTGTTAGATGCTGAAGCTGAAGCACTTTGGCTGGCGCTTACTGATGCTGAAGTACTTTGACTTGCTGATACAGAGGCGCTTGCTGATTGGCTTGCTGATACAGATGCTGATTGGCTTGCACTTACTGATGCTGAAGCGCTTTGGCTTGCTGATACTGACGCAGAGTGGCTCGCGCTTGCTGAGATAGAAGCTGAGTTCTGGTTGTTAGATGCTGAAGCTGAAGCACTTTGGCTCGCGCTTACTGATGCTGAAGCACTTTGACTTGCAGATACTGAAGCTGAAGCTGATTGGCTAGCTGATACAGATGCTGAGTGGCTTGCACTTACTGATGCTGAAGCGCTTTGGCTTGCTGATACTGACGCAGAGTGGCTCGCGCTTGCTGAGATAGAAGCTGAGTTCTGGTCGTTAGATGCTGAAGCTGAAGCACTTTGGCTGGCGCTTACTGATGCTGAAGTACTTTGACTTGCTGATACAGAGGCGCTTGCTGATTGACTAGCTGATACAGATGCTGAGTGACTTGCACTTACTGATGCTGAAGCGCTTTGGCTTGCTGATACTGACGCAGAGTGGCTCGCGCTTGCTGAGATAGAAGCTGAGTTCTGGTTGTTAGATGCTGAAGCTGAGGCACTTTGGCTGGCGCTTACTGATGCTGAAGTACTTTGACTTGCTGATACAGAGGCGCTTGCTGATTGGCTTGCTGATACAGATGCTGATTGGCTTGCACTTACTGATGCTGAAGCGCTTTGGCTTGCTGATACTGACGCAGAGTGGCTCGCGCTTGCTGAGATAGAAGCTGAGTTCTGGTTGTTAGATGCTGAAGCTGAAGCACTTTGGCTCGCGCTTACTGATGCTGAAGCACTTTGACTTGCAGATACTGAAGCTGAAGCTGATTGGCTAGCTGATACAGATGCTGAGTGGCTTGCACTTACTGATGCTGAAGCGCTTTGGCTTGCTGATACTGACGCAGAGTGGCTCGCGCTTGCTGAGATAGAAGCTGAGTTCTGGTCGTTAGATGCTGAAGCTGAAGCACTTTGGCTGGCGCTTACTGATGCTGAAGTACTTTGACTTGCTGATACAGAGGCGCTTGCTGATTGACTAGCTGATACAGATGCTGAGTGACTTGCACTTACCGATGCTGAAGCGCTTTGACTTGCTGATACTGACGCAGACTGGCTCGCGCTTGCTGAGATAGAAGCTGAGTTCTGGTTGTTAGATGCTGAAGCTGAAGCACTTTGGCTGGCGCTTACTGATGCTGAAGTACTTTGACTTGCTGATACAGAGGCGCTTGCTGATTGACTAGCTGATACAGATGCTGAAGCTGATTGACTAGCTGATACAGATGCTGAAGCTGATTGACTTGAGCTTACAGAAGCTGAAGCTGATTCACTTGCAGATACTGATGCTGAAGTGCTTTGGCTTGCAGATACTGACGCAGAGTGGCTCGCGCTTGCTGAGATAGAAGCTGAGTTCTGGTTGTTAGATGCTGAAGCTGAAGCACTTTGGCTGGCGCTTACTGATGCTGAAGTACTTTGACTTGCAGATACTGAAGCTGAAGCTGATTGGCTAGCTGATACAGATGCTGATTGGCTTGCACTTACTGATGCTGAAGCGCTTTGGCTTGCTGATACTGACGCAGAGTGGCTCGCGCTTGCTGAGATAGAAGCTGAGTTCTGGTTGTTAGATGCTGAAGCTGAGGCACTTTGGCTGGCGCTTACTGATGCTGAAGCGCTTTGGCTTGCAGATACTGAAGCTGAAGCTGATTGGCTAGCTGATACAGAGGCGCTTGCTGATTGACTAGCTGATACAGATGCTGAGTGACTTGCACTTACCGATGCTGAAGCGCTTTGACTTGCTGATACTGACGCAGACTGGCTCGCGCTTGCTGAGATAGAAGCTGAGTTCTGGTTGTTAGATGCTGAAGCTGAAGCACTTTGGCTGGCGCTTACTGATGCTGAAGTACTTTGACTTGCTGATACTGAAGCTGAAGCTGATTGGCTAGCTGATACAGATGCTGATTGGCTTGCACTTACTGATGCTGAAGCGCTTTGGCTTGCTGATACTGACGCAGAGTGGCTCGCGCTTGCTGAGATAGAAGCTGAGTTCTGGTTGTTAGATGCTGAAGCTGAGGCACTTTGGCTGGCGCTTACTGATGCTGAAGTACTTTGACTTGCTGATACAGAGGCGCTTGCTGATTGACTAGCTGATACAGATGCTGAAGCTGATTGACTAGCTGATACAGATGCTGAAGCTGATTGACTTGAGCTTACAGAAGCTGAAGCTGATTCACTTGCAGATACTGATGCTGAAGTGCTTTGGCTTGCAGATACTGACGCAGAGTGGCTCGCGCTTGCTGAGATAGAAGCTGAGTTCTGGTTGTTAGATGCTGAAGCTGAAGCACTTTGGCTGGCGCTTACTGATGCTGAAGTACTTTGACTTGCAGATACTGAAGCTGAAGCTGATTGGCTAGCTGATACAGATGCTGATTGGCTTGCACTTACTGATGCTGAAGCGCTTTGGCTTGCTGATACTGACGCAGAGTGGCTCGCGCTTGCTGAGATAGAAGCTGAGTTCTGGTTGTTAGATGCTGAAGCTGAGGCACTTTGGCTGGCGCTTACTGATGCTGAAGCGCTTTGGCTTGCTGATACTGAAGCTGAAGCTGATTGGCTAGCTGATACAGATGCTGAAGCTGATTGACTTGAGCTTACAGAAGCTGAAGCTGATTCACTTGCAGATACTGATGCTGAAGTGCTTTGGCTTGCAGATACTGACGCAGACTGGCTCGCGCTTGCTGAGATAGAAGCTGAGTTCTGGTTGTTAGATGCTGAAGCTGAAGCACTTTGGCTGGCGCTTACTGATGCTGAAGTACTTTGACTTGCAGATACTGAAGCTGAAGCTGATTGGCTAGCTGATACAGATGCTGATTGGCTTGCACTTACTGATGCTGAAGCGCTTTGGCTTGCTGATACTGACGCAGAGTGGCTCGCGCTTGCTGAGATAGAAGCTGAGTTCTGGTTGTTAGATGCTGAAGCTGAAGCACTTTGGCTGGCGCTTACTGATGCTGAAGTACTTTGACTTGCAGATACTGATGCTGAAGCTGATTGGCTTGCTGATACAGATACTGATTGGCTTGCACTTACTGATGCTGAAGCGCTTTGGCTCGCACTTGCTGAGCTTGATGCTGATTGGCTTGAGCTTACTGATGCTGAAGCGCTTTGACTTGCTGATACTGACGCAGACTGGCTCGCGCTTGCTGAGATAGAAGCTGAGTTCTGGTTGTTAGATGCTGAAGCTGAAGCACTTTGGCTGGCGCTTACTGATGCTGAAGTACTTTGACTTGCTGATACAGAGGCGCTTGCTGATTGGCTTGCACTTACTGATGCTGAAGCGCTTTGGCTTGCTGATACTGACGCAGAGTGGCTCGCGCTTGCTGAGATAGAAGCTGAGTTCTGGTTGTTAGATGCTGAAGCTGAGGCACTTTGGCTGGCGCTTACTGATGCTGAAGCGCTTTGGCTTGCAGATACTGAAGCTGAAGCTGATTGGCTAGCTGATACAGAGGCGCTTGCTGATTGACTAGCTGATACAGATGCTGAGTGACTTGCACTTACCGATGCTGAAGCGCTTTGACTTGCTGATACTGACGCAGACTGGCTCGCGCTTGCTGAGATAGAAGCTGAGTTCTGGTTGTTAGATGCTGAAGCTGAAGCACTTTGGCTGGCGCTTACTGATGCTGAAGTACTTTGACTTGCTGATACTGAAGCTGAAGCTGATTGGCTAGCTGATACAGATGCTGATTGGCTTGCACTTACTGATGCTGAAGCGCTTTGGCTTGCTGATACTGACGCAGAGTGGCTCGCGCTTGCTGAGATAGAAGCTGAGTTCTGGTTGTTAGATGCTGAAGCTGAGGCACTTTGGCTGGCGCTTACTGATGCTGAAGTACTTTGACTTGCAGATACTGAAGCTGAAGCTGATTGGCTTGCTGATACAGATGCTGATTGGCTTGAGCTTACTGAGGCGCTTGCTGATTGGCTAGCTGATACAGATGCTGAGGCTGAGCGACTTGCGCTAAGCGATGCACTGGCCGAACGGCTTGAGCTTACAGAAGCTGAAGCTGAGCGACTTGCACTAAGCGATGCACTCGCTGAACGGCTTGAGCTTACACTTGCTGAAGCTGAACGACTTTCACTAAGCGATGCACTCGCTGAACGGCTTGAGCTTACGCTCGCTGAGGCTGAGCGACTTGCACTAAGCGATGCACTCGCTGAACGGCTTGAGCTTACGCTCGCTGAGGCTGATCGACTTGCGCTAAGCGATGCACTGGCCGAACGGCTTGAACTTACGCTCGCTGAAGCTGAGCGACTTGCACTTAGCGATGCACTCGCTGAACGGCTTGAGCTTACACTTGCTGAGGCTGAGCGACTTGCTCTAAGCGATGCACTCGCTGAACGGCTTGAGCTTATGCTGGCTGAGGCTGAGCGACTTGCTCTAAGCGACGCACTTGCCGAACGGCTTGAGCTTACGCTGGCTGACACTGAGCGACTTGCTCTAAGAGATGCACTCGCTGAACGGCTCGCATTTGCTGAGCTTGATGCTGATTGACTTGCAGATACTGATCTTCTTGCTGACTCTATTATACTTTTAGATGTCGATGTGGATTCCCTCTCATATTGAGGGTCACGATTAACATAAAAGTTAAACGGAGTTCTATCAAGTGAACCACCCTGCGGACGCGTTGTTACTTGGAGGCTCACAAAATTTCCTTGAATAGGTTTCGGCGTTCCCCAGATGGTCAAGCGTGGTAGGTAACCAACCTCTCTTCCGTTTTCACTGCGAATTTGCTCTACACCCAATTCATATTGTAGGCCTGCTTGCTTGAGACGATCAGCAGATATTTCTGTAAGTACGAAATCACGCCTCGCAAGATCTGCCGTTGTCCAAGAACCACTGTAGTTGCTATTGCTACTATGGTGGAAGTAAATGGAGGTTCTCGGCATTGGTTTGTAAGCTGTTTGATTAGGAATTGGATTGTTAGTAGCATACTTATTTACTGGTGTAGTTGTTATATATGACCCGTAACCATCATAGACATTATCTGGAATCCCCCCCCTTATACGGAATCCAGAATAACCTGTTTTAGGCGCAGTAGTTACTTGCTTGTCTGCTTTTTGATCCTTCTCAGCCTGCTTGGTTGTATCCTTACCTTGGGCTTGGTTCTTATCCGCTACAACACCAGCTGCGATATTGTTGCTGGTCGTTGTTGCTTGGCTAGCGCTAAGAGCTGCGCTTGCCAAACTTTGGTTAGCACTGCCTGATACAAGACTTGCTGCAGGGTTAACCTTAAGGTTGAGCGATGCAGAAGTTGAGGTAGACACAGAAGCTTGAGCTGATGGTTCGCTAACAGCTGATGTACTCTCAACTACAGAGGCAGGTGCTGGAGCGCTTGCTGACGCTGATGGTGTAGAGCTTACTGATGCAGATGCTTTTGTACTTGCTGAGACTGATGTAGGAGCTGATGTTGATTGGCTCGCTGACTCAGATGCTGGAGCAGTTGACTGACTTGCTGATGTTGAAGCACTTGCAGATGCTGACTGACTTGCTGAGGCAGATTGACTGACTGAAGCTGACTGACTCGCACTCGCTTGAGCCTCAACAGATTGACTGACTGATACGGAAGCTGAGGCAGATGCTTGTTCTGCTTGAGCTTTCTTTACTTCTGCTTGCGCTTGAGCGATGATTGAGTTAGTACTTGTTTCAGTTGTTTCAGCTGCTTTTGGTTCAGCTGCGATGACTGTTTTATCCTTTTCTGTATACTCAGATGTTTCATCCGCATAAACAGTTTGCTCTTGAGTCATCACAAATCCTGCAGCTCCCGCGGCCAGGATTCCCCCTATACCCGCTAGCGTGTTAAAACTAAGGTGTGCGTGATCAAGTTCTTCAGTGTCTGACAGGGTACTAGAGACAACTTCGCCCATCCCACCGATACGGAAGAGATCCAATTGAGAGTTCGAGGCTTTTACCCAGTTTTTACCCGACTTGTAAAGCTTATAACGCTTTTTCTCATCTACGATCTCGAAATCTTTGTTAAATTTTTTACTTCGAAACATTCTATTCCTTTCTTTTATCCAATTGCGACCCTTTGTTAACCTCATGACCATTAACAAAGCGTAGTTGCGCTGCTCTCTCAAAACCAAAGCCAATAAAAGCCGCAGTCAGTCTCAGTTTTTATCCCTTTGACTCAGAAAAAGCAGATCCCATCTGGTATATACCAGTTGTTTTTAACTAGTATATGCCGTATGCCATTTTATCAAAACAGATCCTCCTTTTCAAGCATTTATACTAGAAACAACCAATAAAACGCCTAATTTTTACCTAAAATTCGCTTCTAAGGCTCAAATTATTAAAGCTCTCTTACTATTTTCGAAATCAAGCTCCTTAATATTTCCAATAAAAAAAGGCCAAACCATCATTAGAAGAGATCATTTCTTTTGTAAATCCCATACTTCTAATCGTTTTTATGACATTTTCAAAAGATACCGACGAGGACAAGATTATTAACGCTTTGGATCACCCTGTTCTCATACAAAACGAGGAGCCACTATCAACCTTATCATAGTCATTAAACGAAATGCCTTTGATTGTTAGAACTTTGGCAATGTCAAAACCAGAATTTTCATAGCTTTAAACATGACAAAAGAGAGAACCAATCTAATTCCCTCTATGCTTCATTATATGTCACCCACTACAGTTTGATAAGGAGTCACTTGTTTCTATTCTAATCGGCACTCTACCGAAATTCTGCTCTGCGATGCTTGGCTGTCCTAGTCGGTAGATCTGGTCCGCCTTTTGCGTTATGCTATCCCAAGGTTCTTTGCCAATTCGGCTGACTAGATGGACCTGCTCTTTCAGAGATTTGAGGTGTTGTCTGCCTTTTTCAGTAAAGCCAAGAACATGTATAGCTTCTGGCAAGTCGCTTTCTCTGGCCTGCACCAAAATATAAGTCAAGAGGCGTCTGACACGCGCCTTGGTATAACGCTTGGTCGCAACCGCCTCGACCAATTCTTCCACAGATTGAGCTGTCTTAACGGCCTCCTTGATGCGCACAGCCATTTCTTGATTGACCTGATAGATGGTCGTTAGGTCTGGATTTGACAAGATTTGATAGCGGAGCAAGGGAAAATAGTCGTCCCAACTCACCTTACTGGCCTGCTCAAAGAGGGCAACAGAAGGCATAAAGCGTTCTAAGAAATCTTGGTCTGATTGATGCTGACGGAGAGCTGTTGCCGAGGCAAAGTCCACATCCCTGTTCACAGAATGATAGCCAGCCCCCTGACGCTGAATCGGATGGAGTTTGATTCTACGTCCCGCAACCGCCTTAGCATAGGCCAGAGCAAGGACATGATTGGGGGTATTGCCTGAAAAATCAAGACCTGCAAATTCCTTCCACATGGCTTGGGTTTTCTGAGGATAAGAGAGGGCATCAGGCAGATTTTCCACAAATTCCTCCATCTCGGTACCTTGCTCCGTGTATAGGTCAGCAATTTTCTGGTAATCCAGAACTTCCTCTGTCCCAAAAGCTAGTCTATCAATCCCCAACCGAGCCAAGATATCCACAGCCCCTTGACCGAAGAAATCCGCCGCCTGAACACTGACTAAAAAGGGCAATTCCACTACCAAATCTGCTCCATTTTCCAGCGCCATTTGAGCCCGTGTCCACTTGTCCACGATAGCAGGCTCTCCACGCTGCATGAAATTCCCTGACATGGCAACGATTTTCAGCCCCTCCGCCTGCTCAAGCAGGTATTTGTGGCCATTATGAAAAGGATTGAACTCCGCGATAATACCTGTGATGGTCATGATAATCTCCTACTTCTGCGCGACAAAAAACCAACGAGTGCTGGTTTCTGTCGGCTCCTTGTCCTCAAAGTCCGCATAGAGTTTAAAAGACTTGAAACCAGCTTGTTCCAATAAAATATCGTAGGTCAAAACTTCATAGGTCCGCTCCTCATGCACTTCATCGTGGCGACTAAAGGAACCGTCCGCTTCCTTGACAAAGAAAGTCAACTCATGCACGATGGAGTGAGGAGCCGCATCCTCATAGGTATCCCAGAGCATAGCGAAATCTTCCGCATTTTCATGGTAAGAATAGCCTGGAAAAACCTCATCAGTCTGGTAGGTCGAATGCACATCAAAGATGAATACTCCGTCTTCATTGAGGGCATTATACACTTCCTTAAAGACGTCTCCCACCTCCACCTCATCCTGCATGTAGCAGATAGAGTCAGAGTAACAAGTCACAAAATCATATTTACCAGCCTTGGACAAATCCAGCATATTGCCCTCTATAAAATCAATCTTTTGCTTGGCTGAAGCAGCTCTCTTTTCAGCAATCTTCAGCATATCCGCGCTCAAGTCAAGTCCTGTCACATCAAAACCAGCCTGAGAAAAGCGAACAGACTGGATACCTGTTCCGCAAGCCAGTTCCAAAAGCTTCTTTCTCTCCTTGGTCTTAGGCAAATGACGCAGAGAAAAATCCGTCCATTTATCGTATAAACTATCATCCATGACCGCATCATAGACCGCCGCAAAAGTTTCATAAGTAGCCATATTCATGATACCAAGTCCGCCCGTAATCGGAATGAAAATTAGGAGCTTGACGATGGAGCCGAGCTCCAAGGAAGGCTATCTATTTTCCGACGATTACAGGACGGGTTCAAATCCTTTCTAAGATGCAAAGAGCGTTAAAAGCAAGGAGAAAATAGGAAACTTTCTGCTGTATCGTCAGATACAAAGGAAGTTTATCTTTTTCTCGCAGCTTTTAGCTCGTGTTCAGTTTCGAGATGAACAAAACACGACGCCCTCACCTTTCTATCCATTTTTTTCTAAAATAAGCAAAGAAAACCCAGTTGACTGCAACTGAGTTCATCTACTAGGCCAAGGCTTCAGAAATATCTACAGACTCCGCCTCATGCCACAGTTTTTCTAGGTTATAGTGGGCACGCATTTCTTCTGAGAAGATATGCACAACGACACCACCGAGGTCTAGCAAAACCCAGCCTCCCGCTGCATCGCCTTCAACATGGCTACCTTTAAAGCCTGCTTCGGCTACTTTTTCACGGATATTGTCAGCGATAGCGTCCAACTGACGGCTATTCATCGAGCTAGTGATGACAAAGTAGTCTGTCACACTGGTCAAATCTTGTACGTCAAGTGCGAGGATATCCTCCGCACGTTTCTCATCAGCCGCTTTCACGACTAGTTCTAGTAATTCTTTTTCGTTCATTTAGTCCTCTTTCTAGAAAATATGTTTGTAATCTAGGACATCTGCAAAGCGCCCCTCCCAAATGTCCTCATAAAATTCATTTATCGTTTCTGCTGGAATGTCATTCCCATCAAACGTTGTGCAAGTTCCTTCTGGAATAATAAGCTGATAGCCATATTCAAAGGCAACCTTGACAGAGGTATCCACACAATATTCTGTCTGCATACCACATAAAACTAATTTTTCAATTCCCTGTTTATCCAAGTATTCTTTTAAACCAGTTTCTTTGAAAATACTGTTATACTTCTTCTGAAAGACCTTTTCATTAGGTTTTCGATTTAAAAGCTCAGATAACTGCCAATCTTCTGATGTTTGAGCTTCAGAGTCCTCAATATGTTGAACATAGATAATTTCGATATTCTTGCTTCTAGCCTGGTTTTGTAAATAAGAAATTTTTTCCAATAGACTATTTGTCTGAAAACCGGTTTCCACTAAAATATTCTGAACATCAATGATTATAAAAGCCGTCCTCATTTAGTCCTCTTTCAAATAGTGCACAAAGGCGTTATAGGTTTCAAGGGTTTGGGGATAGATGGGAAATCCCTGATGGGCTAGATGCTCAACGGTACGAGCTGTTTCATAGGCCACTGCCTTATTGAGAGATAGCTCCGCAATTTCACGCGCCACATCCACTCCAGGAAAGGCACGATTGTGTTCGATATAGTCTGCGACATAGATAACCTTATCAAGATCAGTCATCTGACCAGCACCAACTGTATGGATTTCAATAGCTCGCAGGATTTCTGGAACATGCAAATCCAAATCTTCCTGAATCTTGTAGATACCAACCATGCCATGCCAGACATTATTGCCCCAGTTTTTGAGGTCAGGGTCTAGCTGGTAACGGTCAATCAAGTCTAGAAATTCCTGATCTGACAGCTTTTTAGCATAATCATGAAGAAGGCCTGCTAGACCCGCTTTCTCGACATCGACTCCAAAGCGCTGAGCCAGTTCTATGGCTACACGCTCCACACCCAAGCAATGGGTTAAGCGTTTTTCAGGTAGAAGCTCTGCCATTTTTTCCAACAAAGCCTCACGGGAACAGTTGATATAGTCTTGGTATGCCATCAGTAAAGCCCCTCCTTCACGATGTAGTCTAGCACTGGCTGAGGTAGGAGAAAGTTAGGTTTCCGACCTTGGGCAATGAAGTCACGCACCATGCTTGACGAGATGTCCATGAGAGGCACATCCACCCAGATAACTGGATAGGAAGTCCCTGCCTTGTAGCGCGGACGCTGAACTCCCACAAACTGAACCATGTCAACCAGCTCATCAATTCGATACCACTTAGGTAGATAGTCCACCATATCAGCCCCGATAATGAAGTAATAATCCGTATCTGGATGTTGCTCTGTCAAAATCTTCATGGTGTCATAGGTGTAGGAAATGCCCTTGCGCTCTAGCTCAATGGTTTCAATGGCGAGGCCTTCAATCCCCTCTATCGCCAACTCAAGCATCTTGAGGCGGTGGTACTCAGGGATGGTTTCCTTTTTATCTACGTGAGGAGGTTGGTATTCGGGCATGAGCAAGACCTGGTCCAGTCCCAACTGTTGTCGCACTTGGTCCGCAACGATCAGATGGGCATTGTGAACAGGGTTAAAATTTCCCCCTAAAATCCCGACTTGCTTGCGTTTTTTCTCCTTGATTTCTGGCTCCAACTCTACCTTGGTAAAGGGAGTCAATAATTCGATTGCCATAGGCTCGTCTTCCTTTAATTCTCTGTAAAAACAGCTGTTTGGAGTAGGTGTTTAGATTTCTTTGACTTTTTTAGAAATCTTGCGATTTTCTTTCTTGCTGGATTGTTTAAACAAAATCAAGATGCGTCCGATTTTTTGGACAGTATCCACACCGATTTCTTCTTCCAAGATTTCAGCTACTTCGTGGATGTTTTCATCTGTATTTTGCAAGAGAGTGACTTTAATCAATTCGCGAGCGTCAAGAGCTTGACGGACGCTGGTTTTGATTTGGTCGTTAAGTCCATTTTTCCCGATTTGGATGATAGGTTTGAGGGTGTGTGCCTGGCTGTTGAGGAAGGCACGTTGTTTCGATGTTAATGACATAATTTTCTTCCTTATTTTTTGATAGTTATTTTAGGTGGTGAGGGACGGTCGGAACTAATTTTCCAAAGATCTCATCTTTGAAAAATGGATTTCCTGACCTCACAATTGAGCCTTGGTCTCAATTGTGCCCCTTGCCAATCTAACGATTGACAATCACACCACGGCAATAACTATCTCTGTATGAGCTCACTTTGTTCGCTCAGCGATTTTATTTTAAATGATTGCTTTTCGTGTGACGACGGCGACGCCTTCTGTTGCCCAGACGGCGACTTTGGCGTTGCCTGTTACGCGGATCCAGCCTAGTCCTGAGATGACCAGGTCTGTCTTGTCCTTAATGGTAAATACATGCTGGACTAGTTTTGGGAAATCTTCTTTTTCTTTGCTATTTGGTGGTGTCAGAAGGGTTCCAAGGTGTTTGTCATAAAAGGCACTAGCGCCTTCAAGCTTGGTACGATGGAGTTTGAGTTCATTGTCAAAGAAAGCAGTAAATCCTTGCTTTTCTCCTGATATAAAGTCAAAGCGTCCAAGACCACCAAGAAACAGGGTTTGCTCAGGGTTAAGCTGATAGGTTTTGGGCTTGATTTCCTTTTTAGGGCTGACATACTTGAGGTTTTTAGCCGTCAAGTAGTGGGCCATCTGGTGGCGGTGAATAATTCCCGGTGTATCGTAGATATAAGATCCGTCGTCAAGCGGAATCTCAATCTTGTCCAAGGTTGTCCCCGGGAAACGCGAAGTCGTGATGACATTTTGGTCACCTGTGATTTCTTGGATAATGGCATTGATAAGAGTTGATTTTCCAACGTTGGTTACCCCAACTACATAGACATCGCGTCCTTTACGGTAGTGTTCAATCTTGTCAATGACTTCCTTAATGGCATGTTTGTTTTGTGCTGAAGTCAGGACAACATCCACAGGACGAAGTCCTTCTTCGTGGGCACGCTCCATGAGCCACTGGCTAATCTTGCCAGCCTTTACGGACTTAGGGAGAATATCTTTTTTATTTCCCACCAAGAGGACATCATTGCCCGATACAAAGCGTGGCAAGCCTGGGATGACAGAGCCATTAAAGTCAAAAATATCAATGACATTGACCACCAAGGCATCACTATCGCCCACCTCGTGCAAGAGCTTGAGGAAATCATCGTCCGTCAACTGGACATCTGTGATTTCATTGTAATGACGGAGACGGAAACAGCGTTGGCAATAGACTTCGCCAGTCTCCAAACCTTTTTCGAGTGCTGACTGGGGAGTAAATCCAAGACCAGTCTTGTCTGTCGTCTGAATGGTTGCTCCACAACCAATACAGAGAATTTCTTCCATAGTTAAATTCCTTTTTTATATGTAATCGGTCCGTACTCTTCAGTGATTTTTCGCATGACACGGCGCTCGCGAGCTCGGTTGATCTGCGTTTTAATCGAGTCATGTTGGACCAAGGGTTTGACCAAGATCGAGCGAATGCCTGCACGATGCGCTGCCCGAATATCCGTCATGAGTTGGTCGCCGACCATGACCACTTCATTTTTCTCATAGTGGAATTCCTTCATAGCACGGTCAATCCCAAATGTGAAAGGCTTCAAGGCCCAATAAACGTAATCAATTCCAAATTTCTCAACTGCACGTTGAACTCGTTTTTTGGTGTTATTTGAGACCACGATGACACGAATACCTGCGTCACGAAGGTCATGTAGCCATTGCTTCATCTCTGGCGTCCCATCAGGGTTGTTCCAAGCAATGAGGGTATTGTCCAAATCGACCAAAACAGCCTTGATTCCCTGCGCTTGCAGGCTTGGGACTGTCAGATCATATACTGCTTCCACAGCAAAATCTGGCATATAGTTTTCAATCGCCATTCTGGCTCCTTTTCTTTTTAATTTCTAGCAATTTTCTTTAAATATTGGGCTAAGACTGCCCATAAAATTAGACTAGCTAATAAAATATAAATCCAAGCATTCGGTTCATCTGTAAACGGTAAGGGAACATTCATTCCGAAAAATCCTGTAATAACCGCAAGGATAGCTAGCAAAACTGAGATAATCGTCAAAGTTGTCAAATTATCATTTAGATTATTATTTAGGATGTTGTTGTAAGAGGCTGAGAGTTGTTGCAAGACTTGAGAAATCAAGTCTGTCATCGAAACCAACTGATGGGCTTCAATCATAGCATCGTCAAACTGCTCTCTCTCAACTTCGTTAAAACCGCGATAAAGAGCATGACCTTGGATATGTTCCAAGAGGAGACGATTTTGTTTAGCAGCAGCTGTCAGATAGACCATACTGGTTTCCAAGTCAGAAAGGGCAAAAAGATTTTTTTTAGTTGTTTTTTGACGAAGAAGTGCACTAATTTCATCCTTACTTTTATCCATCTCTTCAATAACTGGATAATAAGCATTGCAAATAATCTCTAAACTGGCAAAAAGAAATTTGTAAATTGAAATAATTTCATGGCTTTCAAGATAGGTTGCCATACGTTTAATCACATAAGTATTCTTGTGATTGCTAATAGTAATCAGCCGTTGTTTTTCAACGATAAAGGTCATCGGAATCGCTTCATAATATTCTTTGTCTTTTTCTAAATCAAGAACATTATAAATAAAGGTTACCGTCCCCGTTTCACGGTTATAATCCATATGGGCTCGTTCATTTCTATCTAGAGCATACTCAATGGTTTCCTTGTCCAATCCATAGACGTCAGAAAGGTCTTCCATATTTTTAATCTTGTCCACATCAAGGTCTATCCAGGTACAATCATGACCTAGTTTTTTCTCTACAAATAGCATACTCTCTCCTTTGCCAAACTCTTTCTATTGTACCACAAATCTGCCAAAATAGCAGACTTACTCTGTACGGGAAAAGTTGCTGACAACAGTGATATTCCGGTTGGGAACAAAGTGAAGGGCTTGGTCATCGCTTCGAAGTTGGGTCGTACGGATTCCGACACTGACAACCTTGCCAGATACAGTAATCGGTCCATTTGTGAGAATCACTTCGTCGCCCACATCGAGCTGGCGTTCAAAGAGGATGAAAAAGCCATTGATGACATCGGATAGAAAACCTTGTGCTCCCATACCGATAGCCACTCCAGCAATCCCTGCCCCAGCAAGGAGGCTGGAAACTGGCAAACCTAAAATGGACAAGATACAGTAGATTAAAAAGAAATAAAGGCTATAGTTAAAGATATTCTCAAGCAAACGAGAAATGGTCTTTTGTCTGCCAGCATCTCGATTTGACAACTTGAGCGAGGGCTTGACAATCTTTCGTACAGTCGTATGAAGCATCTTTTTAGCTATATAAAATAGCAGAAACAAAATCAAAAGAGAAATCAACTTGGTCAAAAGATTCTCTAATACAGTTGTTACATCCAATTTATCAAGATAACGTTGAAAAAATTCTTGCATACAAAACTCCTTTCTAGTATTATACCACAAATCATTCCGTTCAATTCCCTCATAAATATTCCAATATTTCCCCAAACTCAAATAAAAAGACTTGCCTCAACGGCATATTTATACTATAATCATAAACAATACATTTTGAAGGAGACTATTATGAAAAGAATCATTCGAGCCTGGAACAAGGCCAGCCTCATCAAACGTATCCTAATCGGCATGCTTCTGGGAGCCTCTCTAGGGCTACTTTTTCCTAATCTGTCGGGGCTCAGCATTCTCGGTGACCTATTCGTTGGGGGTCTGAAAGCCATCGCTCCTGTCTTGGTCTTTACCCTCGTCGCAAATGCCCTCTCACAACATCAAAAAGGGCAAGATACCAATATGAAGACCGTTATTTTTCTCTATCTACTCGGCACCTTTGCAGCTGCCTTGATTGCTGTACTGGCTAGTTTTCTCTTTCCGGTCCAGATTACTCTCAGCAGTGCGAGCACAGAGATTGCCCCACCAGACGGCATCGGTCAAGTTCTCAGCAACCTACTGCTGAATCTCGTGGACAATCCCCTCAACGCCGTCGTCAAAGCCAACTATATTGGAATTCTATCATGGGCTGTTGTCTTTGGACTTGCTATGAGAGAAGCTAGCAAAAACAGCAAGGAATTGCTCAAAACCATGGCTGGTGTAACTTCCAAGATTGTGGAGTGGATTATCAATTTGGCTCCTTTCGGAATTATGGGCTTGGTCTTCAAGACCATCTCTGATAAAGGAATTACCAGCCTTGCTAACTACGGAATTTTGCTAGGACTCTTGATTGCAACTATGGCTTTTGTGGCCCTTGTCATCAATCCCCTCATTGCCTTTCTCTTTATGAGAAAAAATCCTTATCCTCTTGTTTTTAAATGTTTGCGTGTGAGTGGAATTACAGCTTTCTTTACTCGTAGTTCTGCCGCTAATATCCCTGTCAACATGAAACTCTGCCAAGACCTAGGACTCAATCCAGATACCTACTCCGTTTCTATCCCCCTTGGTTCGACCATTAACATGGCTGGTGCAGCTGTAACCATTAACATTTTGACTCTAGCTGCAGTCAATACTCTGGGAATCTCTGTCGACTTTGGTACATCCTTTGTGCTCAGTGTTGTCGCTGCCATTTCTGCCTGCGGAGCCTCTGGAATCGCTGGTGGATCACTCCTCCTCATTCCCGTCGCTTGTAGTCTCTTTGGGATTTCAAATGACGTTGCTATGCAGGTAGTCGGAGTTGGTTTTGTCATCGGTGTCGTCCAAGATTCCTGCGAAACTGCCCTGAACTCTTCTACCGACGTCCTCTTTACAGCAGTAGCTGAGTACGCGTCGGCACGTAAAAAATAGATTTTTAAGACAAGTCTTCCAAGCCTTGTCTTTTATACTCTTATTCTAGTATTATAGGAAATTCTCATGTCTATCACCCAACGTACGACCAAACTGATCTTAGCGACCTGCCTTGCTTGTTTTCTCGCTTATTTTTTAGATTTATCATCAGCAGTTTCAGCTGGAATTATCGCCCTCTTAAGCCTCTCCGACACGCGCAGAAGTACGCTGAAATTAGCCCGTAACCGCCTCTTTTCCATGCTCCTAGCACTCGCTATCGGTGTTCTAGCCTTTCAACTGACAGGATTTCACATCTGGAGTCTCGGCCTCTATCTGGCTCTCTACGTGCCCCTAGCCTATAAAATGGGCTGGGAAATCGGCATCACCCCTAGCAGTGTCTTGGTCAGCCATCTCTTGGTACAGGAGTCTACTTCCCCAGCCCTCCTGCTCAATGAAGTGCTCCTCTTTCTCATCGGGACAAGCTTTGCTCTATTGGTCAACCTTTATATGCCCTCTCGTGAGAAAGCCATCCAAAGCTACCACCTTCAGGTCGAAGAAAAGTTAAAAGACATCCTGCTTCGCTTTAAATACTATCTGTCGAGGGGAGACGGGCGCAACCAAGCCCAACTCGTTGACCAATTAGACAAGCTCCTTGATGAAGCCCTCAAGCTAGTCTATTTGGATCACTCGGATCACCTCTTTCACCAGACGGACTACCACATCCACTACTTTGAGATGAGACAGCGCCAAAGCCGTATCCTGCGAAATATGGCCCAGCAGATCAATACCTGCCACCTGGCCGCAAGTGAGAGTTTGATTTTGGCCCAGCTCTTTTCAAAGATTGCTGTCCAGCTAAGTCAGACCAATCCTGCTCACGACCTACTTGATGACATCGAACGCTATCTGCAAGTCTTCCGCAATCGGAGTCTCCCTAAAACACGTGAGGAGTTTGAGACCCGTGCCACCCTCCTGCAGCTACTACGCGAAGCCGAAACTTTCATTCAGGTCAAGGTCGATTTTTACCAGAAATATGGAAACTAGAAATTAAAGAACCTCAGAGGATTCACAAAAGGTGAATACTTCTGAGGTTTTTGTTTTACAGATCTCAACTTGAACATACTTTTTGAAAAAACTCCGCTCTAATATCTATCTCAAATTTTTCAGTATTGAGCCACGACACGGAGTTTGGCAAATCTACTCTATTTGCCAAATGTAGTTAGTAAGACTGGTTGCTATTTGGCTTCCCCATCATTACGACGGTAAAGCCCATGAATAGATACCATTAATGGGCTTTGCCTAGTGAAGCGGTTATCGATTGTTAGATTACGACACTGAGTTTTACAAATCGATTTCATTTGTAAAACGTAGTTACGACGGAAAAATCCACGAATCGATACTATTCGTGGATTTTTCCTAGTGAAGCGTTTAGGTAGACCGCCATAGCGGTTACCGTCAAATGACAGCAACTTTATGTTGCTAGTCATTTGTAACGATTCACATCTTCTCTTCCAACTCTACATCTGGATATTTATCCGCAAACCAGCGAAGGGCAAAGTCGTTTTCAAAAAGGAATACTGGTTGGTCAAAACGGTCTTTGGCTAAGATATTACGGCTTGAAGACATACGCTCGTCTAGGTCCTCTGGTTTGATCCAACGAACGGTCTTTTTACCCATTGGGCTCATGACCACTTCTGCATTGTACTCGCCTTCCATGCGGTGCTTAAAGACTTCAAACTGGAGTTGACCAACAGCGCCTAGCATGTACTCGCCTGTTTGGTAATTCTTATAAAGCTGAATAGCTCCTTCTTGCACCAATTGTTCAATCCCCTTGTGGAAGGATTTTTGTTTCATGACGTTCTTGGCAGAAACTTTCATGAAAATCTCAGGTGTAAAGGTTGGCAGTGGTTCAAATTCAAACTTGTTTTTTCCAACCGTCAAGGTGTCTCCAACCTGATAAGTACCGGTATCGTAAACCCCGATGATATCACCTGCTACGGCATTAGTGACATTTTCACGACTTTCCGCCATAAATTGAGTGACATTCGACAGTTTAGCTCCCTTACCAGTACGAGGCAGATTGACACTCATTCCACGCTCAAATTCACCCGATACGATACGCACAAAGGCGATACGGTCACGGTGACGAGGGTCCATGTTAGCTTGGATTTTAAAGACAAATCCTGAGAAATCCTTGTCATAAGGATCCACAATTTCGCCGTCTGTTTTCTTGTGTCCATGAGGTTCTGGAGCAAACTTAAGGAAGGTCTCAAGGAAGGTCTGCACCCCAAAGTTTGTCAAGGCTGAACCGAAGAAGACCGGAGTCAGTTCTCCTGCAAGAATAGCTTCTTCCGAAAACTCATTTCCTGCTTCATTCAAAAGCTCAATATCATCCTTGACTTGCTCATAAAATGGGTTACTTCCAAAGAGTTTGTCCCCTTCTTCCAGACTGGCAAAACGTTCATCCCCTTTATAAAGTTCCAAGCGTTGGTTATAAAGGTCATACAATCCTTCAAAGGCTTTCCCCATACCAATTGGCCAGTTCATGGGGTAGCTAGCAATGCCCAAGACTTCTTCCAATTCTTGTAAGAGATCTAGTGGCTCACGACCGTCACGGTCCAATTTGTTCATAAAGGTAAAGACTGGAATGCCACGGTGCTTCACAACCTCAAACAATTTCTTGGTTTGGGCCTCGATACCCTTGGCAGAGTCCACGACCATGACTGCAGCATCCACCGCCATCAAGGTCCGATAGGTATCTTCTGAGAAGTCCTCGTGCCCTGGTGTGTCTAGGATGTTGACGCGTTTTCCGTCGTAGTCAAACTGCATAACAGATGAAGTGACCGAAATCCCACGTTGTTTCTCGATATCCATCCAGTCAGACTTGGCAAAAGTCCCTGTTTTCTTACCTTTTACGGTACCAGCCTCACGAATCTCGCCCCCGAAGTAGAGCAACTGCTCAGTGATGGTTGTTTTCCCGGCGTCCGGGTGGGAAATAATGGCAAAGGTACGGCGTTTCTTGATTTCTTCTTGAATAGTCATAAGTTCTCTTTCTTTGATTCTCTATTTTTGGTTGTTTCATATAGCTAAGAATGATGTTTACATTGGATTTTACCATTCCTTTCAACTCACCATTATATCGGATTTTATGGAGTTTTTCAATTGCTCATCCGATGAAAAAGGTAAGCTAGAGCACAGATTTCACCTGATTTCTCTTTTTCCACCGTTTCTTGAACAAGATATCAAAGAGAAGCAAAGCTAGAGAAAGAATAACCGACACAAGGAGGTACTTTATCCATAGAGGAGCATTTGAGATAAATGGTGTATCTCTTAAGAGGCCATAATTTCCACCAGTTACCATATTAACCCCAACTAGAAAGAGATTGAGAACGAAAGTATAGACTACGATCATATACTTCTTAAGTAAACTCTTATCATAGTGATTCATCAAGTAAACCAAGGAATTCACCAAAAGGGCATAGTGCCCAATCAAAAATGAAAAACTAGTGATATGGGGGAAGTCATAGGGATCAAAAACGGGGTAACCCAAAGCAAAGACCGCTCCACTTGCTCCTAAGAGGGCAAAATATTGCTTGCTCCGCCATTTATCTGGTAAGAAAACTACCGCAAACATGGCTAAACGGCAATGGTAAAATGGAAGGCTATTAGAAAATGGAATCCCAAAGCCAACATACCAACTATATAGGGCTAGCAACTGGAGGATCTGAATCCCCTTAAACAAGCGGACAAATTTCGGATTTTTGTGATAAGCAAGTGCCCCATAAATACAAAGCACTAAGAGAAGCATCATGATTCCGTACCAAAAAGGCGGAATGGGAGGAGGAATGGTTTGGAATCTTGTAAAAAAATTATGTAGCATATTTTCTATCCTAACTCATCTTTCGAGGAATTCTTCCTACATTAATCTCTAGTCTCACTCAATTTTTCTTTTAGTTTAACTATTATAGCGAATTAAAAGCGATTTTTCAATTTCTATTTCTTTTCAGTTCGGCTCCCTTATTTATAGGAAAATATGGTAAAATAGAACAGACTAAAAATCATCATTTCACGAAAGGATGCAAGATGAAAATTACGCAAGAAGAGGTAACACACGTTGCCAATCTTTCAAAATTAAAATTCTCTGAAGAAGAAACTGCCGCCTTTGCGACAACCTTGTCTA
Source organism: Streptococcus oralis (assembly GCF_901543815.1). Taxonomy (GTDB): domain Bacteria; phylum Bacillota; class Bacilli; order Lactobacillales; family Streptococcaceae; genus Streptococcus; species Streptococcus oralis_CM. The sequence goes on along the minus strand of NZ_CABEIU010000002.1, from coordinate 390,700 downwards.
AAATTGTTGACATGGTTGAATTGCTGGGCGAAGTCGACACAACTGGTGTCGCACCTACTACGACCATGGCAGACCGCAAGACCGTACTCCGCCCGGATGTGGCTGAAGAAGGAACAGACCGTGACCGCCTGTTTAAAAACGTACCTGAAAAAGAAAACTACTATATCAAGGTACCAGCTATCCTAGATGATGGAGGAGATGCCTAATGACTTTTAATCATAAAACCATTGAAGACTTGCACAACCTCCTTGTCTCTAAGGAGATTTCAGCAACTGAATTGACACAAGCAACGCTTGAAGATATCAAATCTCGCGAGACAGCTATCAATGCTTTTGTTACCATCGCTGAAGAGCAAGCCCTCGCTCAAGCTAAGGCTATTGATGAAGCTGGAATTGATGCTGATAATGTCCTTTCAGGAATTCCACTGGCTGTTAAGGATAATATCTCTACTGACGGTATCCTCACAACCGCTGCCTCAAAAATGCTCTACAACTACGAGCCAATCTTTGATGCGACAGCCGTTGCCAACGCCAAAGCTAAAGGTATGATTGTTGTTGGGAAAACTAACATGGACGAGTTTGCCATGGGTGGTTCAGGTGAGACTTCCCACTACGGTGCGACTAAAAATGCTTGGGACCACAGCAAGGTTCCTGGCGGTTCATCAAGTGGTTCTGCTGCAGCCGTAGCTTCTGGGCAAGTCCGCTTGTCACTTGGTTCTGACACTGGCGGTTCTATCCGCCAACCAGCTGCCTTCAACGGGATCGTTGGTCTCAAGCCTACCTACGGAACAGTTTCTCGTTTTGGTCTCATTGCTTTCGGTAGCTCATTAGACCAGATTGGACCTTTTGCACCAACTGTTAAAGAAAACGCTCTATTACTAAACGCTATTGCTAGCGAAGATGCTAGAGACTCGACTTCTGCTCCTGTCCGCATTGCCGACTTTACTTCAAAAATCGGCCAAGACATCAAGGGCATGAAAATTGCTTTGCCTAAGGAATACCTTGGTGAAGGGATTGACCCAGAAGTTAAAGAAACCATCATCAACGCAGCCAAACACTTTGAGAAACTTGGTGCCATCGTCGAAGAAGTTAGCCTTCCTCACTCTAAATACGGTGTTGCCGTTTACTATATTATCGCTTCATCAGAAGCTTCCTCAAACTTGCAACGTTTTGACGGTATCCGTTACGGCTATCGTGCAGAGGATGCAAGCAACCTTGATGAAATCTATGTAAACAGCCGTAGCCAAGGTTTCGGTGAAGAGGTAAAACGCCGTATCATGCTTGGTACTTTCAGCCTTTCATCAGGTTACTACGATGCCTACTACAAGAAGGCTGGACAAGTTCGTACCCTCATCATCCAAGATTTCGAAAAAGTCTTTGCGGATTACGACTTGATTTTGGGACCAACTGCTCCAAGCGTTGCCTATGATTTGGACTCACTCAACCACGACCCAGTTGCCATGTACTTGGCTGACCTCTTGACAATCCCAGTCAACTTGGCAGGCCTCCCAGGAATTTCAATTCCTGCTGGATTCTCTCAAGGTCTCCCAGTCGGTCTCCAATTGATCGGTCCTAAATACTCAGAAGAGACTATTTACCAAGCTGCTGCTGCCTTTGAAGCGACAACAGACTACCACAAACAACAACCTGTGATTTTTGGAGGTGACAACTAATGAACTTTGAAACAGTCATTGGACTTGAAGTCCACGTAGAGCTCAACACCAATTCAAAAATCTTCTCACCTACTTCTGCCCACTTCGGAAATGACCAAAACGCCAACACTAACGTGATTGACTGGTCTTTCCCAGGCGTTCTACCCGTTCTCAATAAAGGTGTTGTCGATGCCGGTATCAAAGCTGCTCTTGCCCTCAACATGGACATCCACAAGCACATGCACTTTGACCGCAAGAACTACTTCTATCCTGATAATCCCAAAGCCTACCAAATTTCTCAGTTTGATGAACCTATCGGTTATAATGGTTGGATTGAAGTCGAGCTAGAAGACGGTTCAACTAAGAAAATCGGTATCGAACGTGCTCACCTAGAAGAAGATGCTGGCAAGAACACCCACGGTACAGATGGCTACTCCTATGTTGACCTCAACCGCCAAGGGGTGCCATTGATTGAGATTGTATCTGAAGCTGACATGCGTTCTCCAGAGGAAGCCTACGCTTATCTGACAGCCCTCAAGGAAGTTATCCAGTACGCTGGTATTTCTGACGTTAAGATGGAAGAAGGTTCTATGCGTGTGGATGCCAACATTTCCCTTCGTCCTTATGGCCAAGAAAAATTCGGTACCAAGACTGAGTTGAAAAACCTCAACTCCTTCTCAAATGTCCGCAAAGGTCTTGAATACGAAGTCCAACGCCAAGCTGAAATCCTTCGCTCAGGTGGTCAAATTCGCCAAGAAACACGCCGTTACGATGAAGCTAACAAAGCAACCATCCTCATGCGTGTCAAAGAAGGTGCTGCAGACTACCGCTACTTCCCAGAACCAGACCTACCTCTCTTTGAAATTTCAGATGAGTGGATCGAAGAAATGCGGACTGAGTTGCCAGAGTTTCCAAAAGAACGCCGTGCCCGTTACGTGGCTGACCTTGGTTTATCAGACTACGATGCTAGCCAGTTGACAGCAAACAAAGTCACTTCTGACTTCTTTGAAAAAGCTGTTTCCCTCGGTGGCGATGCTAAGCAAGTCTCAAACTGGCTCCAAGGTGAAGTTGCTCAGTTCTTGAACGCTGAAGGCAAAACTCTCGAACAAATCGAATTGACACCAGAAAACTTAGTAGAAATGATTGCCATCATCGAAGACGGTACTATCTCATCTAAGATTGCCAAAAAAGTCTTTGTCCACCTGGCTAAAAATGGCGGTGGGGCGCGTGACTACGTCGAAAAAGCAGGTATGGTCCAAATCTCAGATCCAGCTATCTTGATTCCAATCATCCACCAAGTCTTTGCGGATAACGAAGCTGCCGTTGCCGACTTCAAATCAGGTAAACGCAACGCAGACAAGGCCTTCACAGGCTTCCTCATGAAAGCAACCAAAGGCCAAGCCAACCCACAAGTTGCCCTTAAACTACTTGCACAAGAATTGGCGAAGTTGAAAGACAGTGAGTAATTCACTCTTTAAACACTTTTTTCTACTTTTAAAACGAGAATGAGACAAGGGGAATAAATGAACAAATTTTTACGATTGCTATTTGCATTAGTCATCATCGCTATGTTAGGCGCTTCTATACTACAAATTTTCTTTCCATCATACATGGGAAGCCACTCCGGGTACGGAATATCTGCTGGTTGGCAACGAGAAATTGGAATATGGAATTTAGCTGTATTGATTATTATTCTCGCTGTCAATATTAAATACGATTGGTTTTATCTACGAGTCGTACTTTTTGCTCTCATTCTTGGCGGGATTGGAATAGGAACAAATCACTTACTCAATTATATGGAGTATCACTCTCCTGTAAATGCTATCGGTGCTTTTGAGAACTACTTGCTAGCAATAGGGTGGATTGTAGGATGGCTCATCGAGCGCCATTCCATAAAGAAGCTAAATGCTAGCAAATCTTAGATGATTTTTAAAGAGTATCAAATAATTTAATAATTATTTGAGTTATGAAATCAACCTTTTCAATAGTCTCAATGCCAATCAAAAACCCTCCAACGAACTCGCTAAACAAAAGGTCAACAAAGTTTGGACAGGCCTCTACGAGATTGAAGCAACCAGTATCTTGCTTGAAGACCTCAGCTATGACCAAGAAAGTCTTTGTCCACCTGGCTAAAAATGGCGGTGGTGCGCGTGAATACGTGGAAAAAGCAGGTATGGTCCAAATCTCAGATCCAGATATCTTGATTCCAATCATCCACCAAGTCTTTGCGAATAATGAAGCTGCCGTTGCCGACTTCAAATCAGGTAAACGCAACGCAGACAAGGCCTTCACAGGCTTCCTCATGAAAGCAACCAAAGGCAAAGCCAACCCACAAGTCGCCCTTAAACTCCTCGCCCAGGAACTGGCGAAGTTGAAAGAAAACTAGACAGAACAAAACCAGCCCTCAGGTTGGTTTTTTCTTCTCTACCAACTCCCAATAACTATTTTGGCTTTATTTCCAGAGTATTTTATGGTAAAATGAAGAGTAATAATATTTATTAAAGAGGTAAAAACATGATTGAAGCAAGTAAATTAAAAGCTGGTATGACCTTTGAAACAGCTGACGGAAAATTGATCCGCGTTTTGGAAGCTAGCCACCACAAACCAGGTAAAGGAAACACGATCATGCGTATGAAATTACGTGATGTCCGTACTGGTTCTACATTTGACACAAGCTACCGTCCAGAGGAAAAATTTGAACAAGCCATCATCGAAACTGTCCCAGCTCAATACTTGTACAAAATGGATGACACAGCATACTTCATGAATACAGAAACTTACGACCAATACGAAATCCCTGTAGTCAATGTTGAAAACGAATTGCTTTACATCCTTGAAAACTCTGATGTGAAAATCCAATTCTACGGAACTGAAGTAATCGGTGTAACTGTACCAACTACTGTTGAATTGACAGTTGCAGAAACCCAACCATCTATCAAAGGTGCTACTGTTACAGGTTCTGGTAAACCAGCAACGATGGAAACTGGACTTGTCGTAAACGTTCCAGACTTCATCGAAGCAGGACAAAAACTCGTTATCAACACTGCAGAAGGAACTTACGTTTCTCGTGCCTAATCTCTAGAAAGAGGTCATTCTATGGGAATTGAAGAACAACTTGGCGAAATCGTTATCGCCCCACGTGTACTTGAAAAAATCATTGCTGTTGCTACTGCAAAGGTAGAGGGCGTACACTCTTTTTCAAACAAATCAGTATCTGATACCCTTTCAAAACTTTCACTCGGCCGCGGCGTTTATCTTAAAAACGTGGACGAAGAACTCACAGCAGATATCTACCTCTACCTTGAGTACGGAGTAAAAGTTCCTAAGGTAGCTGTTGCTATCCAAAAAGCTGTCAAAGATGCAGTCCGCAATATGGCTGATGTAGAACTCGCTGCTATCAATATCCACGTTGCAGGTATTGTTCCAGATAAAACACCAAAACCAGACTTGAAAGACTTGTTTGATGAGGACTTCCTCAATGACTAGTCCACTATTAGAATCTAGACGTGAGCTCCGTAAGTGTGCCTTTCAAGCTCTTATGAGTCTTGAGTTTGATACAGACGTCGAAACTGCTTGTCGTTTCGCCTACACACACGATCGTGAAGATACGGATGTGCAACTCCCAGCCTTTTTGACAGAGCTCGTTTCTGGTGTTCAAACTAAAAAGGAAGAACTAGACAAGCAAATCACACAACATCTAAAAGCAGGTTGGACCATCGAGCGTTTAACACTCGTGGAGAGAAATCTCCTTCGCTTGGGAGTTTTTGAAATCACTTCATTTGACACTCCACAGTTGGTTGCTGTTAACGAAGCTATCGAGCTTGCAAAGGACTTCTCAGATCAAAAATCTGCCCGTTTTATCAATGGACTGCTCAGCCAGTTTGTAACCGAAGAACAGTAAACAAAAAAAGTGTTTGACAATTATCAAACACTTTTTTCTTTGCCTTCCACTATCTAAAAAAGTGGTAATAGATATAATTATAAACAAAAATCCAGATAGGTTTTGCATGATTGAGAAAGTTAAAAAAACTATGGCAGAGAATCGTTAATCTCAGATTGTCGGTAGAACGATAAACAAGGGCAAAAAAGAGACCAATCAGACTATAATATAATAAACTAATTGGGTCCTGATGAGATAGTATCAAATGACTAAGTCCAAAGATAAGCCCTGATAAGATGACATCTAAATAGTACTTTGACTTAGGAAAGAAGGTATTCATAAAATACCCTCTATCAAGAGTCTCCTCAAAAACAGAACCGATGATTACAGGCAGGACAAAAGATAAGATAGTCGATAAAAAAGTTGGTTGTCCATTTGAAAGAACCACGGTAAAATACTCATCATGAATATTCCTATGATTAATCAAATGAGCATAGCGTGCCCAAAAATTACCGAGAATCTGATAAACCACATAACTTGCAAATAAGTAGAAGACAAATGACCAGTTCCAGCTCTTTTTCTCAAAGATAAAGAGCATCTTTTGCTTTTTTAACCACCAGATTAATAGAAGAAAACTTCCTACTAATCCTATTGTTAAAATAAGGGAATAGACATCAGCGCCTAAACCTAAAATGATTGCCACATACAATCCAATTGTTTGTGGTAAATAGGTAGATAGTAAAATAATAAGCAAAAATATTCCAAATTGTCTTAGTTTCTTTATGTTTCTCATCGTACTTTTTTTGAAAGATTATCCTGCTCGGAAGCCGTACTTCCAAGCATCTCTATAAGAATTAAGTGACCCTTGCCCCATATAGGGAGTAAATTCTCTATAATATAACCATCTACCATATCCATCTTCCCAAACAGCAAGACCGCCTGAGATTTGGTCTAAGTCTTCTGACGAAAGAACTGTAAATGTATCTGTACCTGTCATATTAAATACCTTCTTAAAATAGATTGTTGTAGGCTTGCATTTATAGTATAGTTCTTTTTTGTCTATTTTATAGTCCATCTCCTCAACTGTCAATTTTTCGACCTGAAATGTATGTTCTCTAGAAAAAATGCTAGAACCTTTACTCAGTTCTAGCTTTCTTTTTAGTATTTTCTAAACCGTTGGTAACGTTCTTCGAGGAGCTGTTCCAAGGCTAATCCTTGCAAGCGGTCAAGCTCTGCACGCAATTCATTTTTAAGGTGAGCTTGCAGTTCCTTACTGGAAAGCCCTGCTTCTGAGATTACCTTGTCAACGATACCCATTTCTAGGAGTTCGTGAGAAGTGATTTTCATCAACTCTGCCGCCTCCATGGCACGGCTTCCATCCTTCCAAAGGATAGAGGCAAAGCCTTCTGGGCTGAGTACGGCATAGATCGAATTTTCCAGCATCCAGACACGGTCAGCAACGGCTAGTGCTAATGCACCTCCAGACCCTCCTTCACCGATAATAATCGCGATGATTGGAACCTTGAGGTCGCTCATTTCCATCAGGTTTCGAGCGATTGCTTCCCCTTGTCCACGTTCCTCAGCTCCAACACCTGGGTAAGCTCCAGCAGTGTTGATGAAGGTTACAATTGGACGACCAAATTTTTCTGCCTGTTTCATCAAACGAAGAGCCTTGCGATAGCCTTCTGGATGGGGTTGCCCAAAGTTCCGTTTGAGGTTATCATGAAGACTCTTCCCCTTTTGGATACCCACGACTGTGACCGCTTGGTCACCTAACCAGCCAATTCCACCGATAACCGCACCATCATCGCGGAAAGAGCGATCTCCATGCAATTCGATAAACTCGTCAAAGATTCCATTGGCAAAATCAAGTGCGGTCAAGCGACTCTGCTCGCGTGCCTCTCTGACTATTTTTGCAATATTCATCCGCGACTTCCTCCATGCAATTTCACTAATCTAGCAATTGTATCTGGTAGTTCTCTCCGTTTGACAATTGCATCAACAAATCCATGTTCAAGCAGGAACTCTGCTTTTTGGAAGTCATCCGGCAAAGTCTCACGAACTGTATTTTCAATAACACGACGCCCAGCAAAACCAACCAAACTCTGGGGCTCCGCTAGGATAATGTCACCTTCCATAGCAAAAGAAGCTGTCACTCCGCCTGTTGTCGGATCCGTCAAAATAGTCAGGTAAAAAAGTCCGGCCTTGGAATGACGTTGAACTGCCGCAGAAATCTTAGCCATCTGCATCAAGCTCATGATTCCTTCTTGCATGCGGGCTCCACCAGAAGCTGTGAAGAGTACGACTGGCAAGTTTTCTACCGTTGCATACTCAAACAAGCGCGTGATTTTTTCACCCACAACGGTTCCCATAGAAGCCATGATAAAGTTAGAATCCATGATTCCAAGGGCAACTTTTTGCCCCTTGATGCTAGCTGTACCAGTCAGGACAGCTTCATCCAGTCCTGTTTTTTCACGCATAGTAGCAAGTTTTTTCTGGTAGCCAGGAAAGTTTAATGGATCTTGAGTTTCAATACCCGTAAACATCTCCACAAAGCTGTCAGAATCAATCGTCAAATCCAAGCGTTCCTGAGCTGAAATACGGAAAGTATAGCTACAATGGGGACAAATTCGTTCGCTCCCAAGATCCTTTTGGTAAATGGTGTGTTTACAACCAGGACACTGGGAGAAGAGTTCATCCGGAACCTCAGGCTTGGCTTGTGGTTTCTGCCTTACGGAACGGTTAGGATTGATCCGAATATACTTATCCTTTTTACTAAATAGAGCCATAACTCCCCCTTTTAGTTCTCATACTCTTTGAAAGTCTATTCTTTTTCTTGGTATTTTGGCAAGAAAGTTTCCATCAAGAAGGAAGTATCGTAGTCACCAGCAATAACACGGCGGTCTGAAATCAGATCCAACTGGAAGTCTGCATTGGTTTGCACTCCTTCAATATCAAGTTCATAAAGTGCCCGTTGCATCTTCATAAGGGCATCAAAACGATTCTCCCCATGAACAATGATTTTAGCAATCATACTATCATAGTAAGGGGGAATGGTATAGCCTGGATAAACTGCTGAGTCCACACGCAAGCCAACTCCACCACTTGGTAGATAGAGATTGGTAATTTTACCTGGACTTGGAGCAAAGTTAAATGCTGGATTTTCCGCATTGATCCGACACTCGATAGCATGACCTCGTAGGACGATATCTTCTTGTTTGAAAGGTAAAGGTTGCCCAGCTGCAATGCGAATCTGTTCCTTCACAATATCGACACCTGAAACAAACTCAGTCACTGGGTGTTCAACTTGCACACGAGTATTCATTTCCATGAAGTAGAAATTGCCACTCGCTTCATCGAGAAGAAATTCAATCGTACCTGCATTTTCATAGCCTACAGACTCTGCTGCACGAACGGCTGCAGCACCAATTTCATTACGAAGGGTTTTGCCAATCGCAATGGATGGGCTTTCTTCTAAGACCTTTTGGTTATTTCGTTGAAGAGAACAGTCCCGTTCTCCTAGATGGACAACATGCCCCTCTTGATCCGCAAGGATCTGAACTTCGATATGACGAGCTGGATAAATCACACGCTCAAGATACATTGCGCCATTTCCAAAATTGGCCTTAGCTTCACTGGATGCTGTTTCAAAGGCTGCGACCAAGTCTTCTGCCTTTTCAACCTTACGAATCCCTTTTCCACCACCACCTGCCGATGCTTTTAGCATGACTGGATAACCAATTTTTTCTGCAACTGCAAGGGCTTCTTCAGCCGTGTGAACTTCACCATCAGATCCTGGGATAACTGGAACCCCAGCCTTGATCATTTGCTCACGCGCATTGATCTTATCTCCCATGGTATCCATTACAGCGCCAGAAGGGCCGATAAACTTAATCCCCACTTCATCACACATCGTGGCAAACTTGGAGTTTTCGCTAAGAAAACCAAAACCTGGGTGGATGGCTTCTGCTTCAGTCAAGACTGCAGCAGATAAAATAGCGTTGATATTGAGATAAGACTCTGTCGCCTTACCAGGTCCGATACAGATAGCTTCATCCGCTAGGAGTGTGTGAAGGGCTTCCTTATCAGCAGTTGAATAAACTGCTACGGTTGCAATGCCCAATTCACGCGCAGCTCGAATAATGCGAACCGCAATCTCACCACGGTTGGCAATCAAAATTTTACGAAACATGGAGAACCTCCTTAGTTTCCAATTGCAAAGGTAAGAGTACCACTCGCTGCAAGCTTACCATCTACTTCAGCCTTTGCTTCAACCACAGCAATCGTACCACGACGTTTGACAAAAGTAGCCGTCATGACTAATTGGTCACCTGGTACAACTTGCTTCTTGAACTTAACCTTGTCCATGCCAGCATAGAAGACCAGTTTCCCTTTATTTTCAGGTTTGGACAATTCCAAGACACCAGCAGTCTGGGCCAAGGCTTCCATAATAAGGACACCTGGCATGACTGGGTATTGAGGAAAATGACCATTAAAGAAAGGTTCGTTGATGGTCACATTTTTAATGGCAACAATAGTATCCTCGCTCACTTCCAAGACACGATCCACTAGGAGCATGGGGTAGCGATGAGGTAGAGCTTCTTTGATTCCTTGAATATCGATCATTTGATACGTACCAATCCTTTACCGAACTCAACCATTTCTTCATTTGAAACGAGAATTTCTGTCACCACACCATCCTTAGGTGCAGGAATCTCATTCATGACCTTCATGGCTTCGATGATCACCAAAGTCTGGCCTTTTTTAACACTGTCTCCAACTGTGACGAAGGCAGGTTTATCTGGTCCAGCAGCCAAGTAAGCCACACCAACAAGTGGACTCTCAACGACATCACCCTCTGGAGCACCAGCCGTATCAGCTGGAGCATGAGTTTCTTCCACTGCACTCTCTACTGGAGTTGAAGGAGCAGAAACTACTGGACTTGCAGCTACTGCAGTTGGAGCTGGAGCAACTTGAGCTGGTGCTTCAGAAGCCATTCTTGCTTCATTCTTACTAAACTGCAATTCGTCCGTTCCATTTTTATAAGAAAATTCTCTCAAACTTGATTGGTCAAATTGAGCCATCAAGTCCTTGATCTCATTTAAATTCATAATTATTTATTCTCCCAACGTTTGAAAGCAAGAACCGCATTGTGTCCACCAAAACCAAAAGTATTTGAAATAGCATAAGGGATTTCTTGCTCCAAGCCTTGTCCATAAACGACATTCGCTTCGATATAGTCTGACAACTCACTTGTTCCAGCTGTTTTTGGCACGAAGTTATGACGCATGGCTTCAATTGTAGCGATTGCTTCTACCGCTCCTGCAGCTCCAAGCAAGTGTCCTGTGAATGACTTGGTTGAAGATACAGGTACTTCTTTACCAAGAACAGCAACGATAGCTCCACTTTCTCCTTTTTCATTAGCAGGAGTTGAAGTACCGTGGGCATTGACATAAGCCACTTGCTCTGGAGTAATTTCTGCCTCTTCCAAAGCCAGTTTAATCGCCTTAATCGCGCCTTGACCTTCTGGATGAGGTGAAGTCATATGGTAAGCATCACAGGTATTACCATAACCAACTACTTCAGCCAAGATAGTTGCCCCACGTTTTTCAGCATGTTCAAGGCTTTCAAGAACCAACATTCCTGAACCTTCTCCCATCACAAAGCCGTTACGGTCTTTATCAAATGGAATAGAAGCACGAGTTGGATCCTCTGTAGTTGATAGGGCAGTCAAGGCTTGGAAACCAGCGATGGCAAAAGGAGTGATAGAAGCTTCTGATCCACCAACTAACATGACATCTTGGAAACCAAACTTGATAGAGCGGAAGGCATCCCCAATGGCATCATTTGATGAGGCACAGGCTGTATTGATTGATTTACAGATACCGTTTGCTCCGAAACGCATCGCAACATTACCTGAAGCCATATTTGGCAAGGCTTTTGGAAGTGTCATTGGTTTAACGCGTTTTGGACCTTTTTCATGAAGACGGATAACCTGATCTTCGATTTCTTTAATTCCCCCAATACCAGAAGCAACGATAACACCAAAGCGATCCTTGTCGATTGCTTCTACATCAAGATTAGCATTTGTCACCGCTTCTTGAGCTGCGTACAAGGCATACAAAGAATAGTTATCAAAACGGTTGGTATCTTTTTTGACAAAGTATTTATCAAATGGAAAATCTTGAACTTCTGCCGCATTGTGCACAGCAAAGTCGCTGTGGTCAAACTTAGTGATTTCTCCAATTCCAATCTTCCCAGTTTGCAAACTGTTCCAAAATTCTTCTGGAGTATTTCCGATAGGAGAGGTCAATCCGTAACCTGTTACTACAACTCGATTTAGTTTCATCTGTCTTACCTATATCTTTCCTTATTTTTTACATGCTAAGTCCGCCATCAACAGCGAGAACTTGTCCAGTCAAATAATCCTGTCCAGCCAGGAACACTGTAGCGTCTGCGATATGTTCTGCTTGACCGAAATGTTTCATTGGGATTTGTGCCAATGTCGCTTCCTTGACCTTATCAGATAAAATAGCGGTCATATCTGACTCTATCATTCCTGGTGCAAGAGCATTTACGCGCACATTGCGATTGGCAACTTCACGTGCAACTGACTTGGTAAAACCAATCAAACCTGCCTTGGAAGCTGCATAGTTGGCTTGTCCGATATTTCCCATCAAACCGACCACACTAGACATGTTGATGATCGCACCTTCACGTGCCTTGATCATCTGTTTCAAGACTGCTTGCGTCATGTTGAAGGCACCTATCAAGTTGATCTTAATCACTTTTTCGAAGTCTTCTTCGGTCATCTTGAGCATGAGCGTATCTTGAGTGATCCCAGCATTGTTGACCAAGACATCGACAGAACCGAGTTCTGCAATCGCTTGATCTATCATACGCTTGGCATCTGCAAAGTCTGAAACATCACCTGATATCGGTACTACTTTGACACCGTAGTTTGAAAACTCAGCCAGCAATTCTTCTGAGATTGCTCCTCGACTATTCAAGACTACATTAGCGCCTAGTTGGGCAAATTTGTGAGCAATGGCAAGTCCGATACCACGACTTGAACCTGTTACAAAGACATTTTTGTTTGTAAGTTGCATTCTATTTCTCCTGTTTCCTGTTGTATTTTGTGGGAGAAGGGATCATTAGTTTCCTAACAAAGCATCCAAGCTTGCTTGGTCTTCAACGTTAGCTAGCTGAGCTGTTTTATCGATTTTTTTGACAAAGCCTGATAGGACCTTACCAGGACCAATTTCAATAAAGTTGGTTACCCCAGCATCCTGCATCACAGCAATACTTTCATAAAAACGAACAGGTTCTTTGACCTGACGCGTCAAAAGCTCTTGGATTCGATCTTTTTCCATAACAGCAGCTTCCGTATTGCCGACTAGTGGGCAAGTAAAATCAGAGAAACTCACTCCCTCAAGAGCTCCAGCTAGTTGCTGACTGGCTGGCTCAAGAAGGGCTGTGTGGAAAGGACCCGACACATTTAGGGGGATCAATCGTTTAGCTCCTGCTTCCTGCAAGAGTTCAACTGCGCGGTCAACCGCAGCCACCTCACCACCGATAACGATTTGGCTTGGGGTGTTGTAGTTAGCTGGAGTCACTACTCCAACTTTAGAGGCTGTTTCACAAGCTTCCTCAATCACTTCAACTGGAGTATTAAGAACGGCAACCATCTTCCCAGAGCCTGCAGGTGCAGCCTCTTCCATATAAGCGCCACGTTTAGCAACCAAGGCAACTGCATCCTCAAAGTCCAAGGCACCACTTGCTACAAGAGCAGAATATTCCCCAAGAGACAATCCTGCTACCATATCTGGCTGGTAGCCCTTTTCTTTCAATAGTCGGTAAATAGCAACCGAAGTCGCTAAAATAGCTGGTTGCGTATAGCGAGTCTGGTTTAACTTGGTTTCTTCCTTATCAATCAAGTCACGAAGGTCATACCCCAAAACCTGACTGGCTTGGTCAATGGTGTCCTTGACGATGGGATAGTGATCATAGAGATCACGCCCCATCCCTAGATACTGAGCACCTTGACCCGCAAATAGAAAGGCTGTTTTAGTCATTTCTTACAACTCCTGCCCAACGAGAGGCTTCTTCTTGAATTTTCTTGGCTGCGCCATAGTATAGATCTTTTAGGATTTCTTCGACAGTTTCCTCTTTAGAAACCAAACCAGCGATCTGACCTGCCATGACAGATCCACCTTCTACATCTCCATGAACAACGGCTTTAGCAAGAGCACCAGCTCCCATTTGTTCAAAGATTTCTAAATCTGGATTTTCTTGTTTAAAGGCATCCTTTTCAGCCTGCTCAAAGTCACGTGTCAACTGGTTTTTAATGGCACGAACAGCATGACCAAAGTGTTGAGCTGAAATAGTCGTATCGATATCATGCGCTTTTAAGATTTTTTCCTTGTATTTTGGATGGGCATTAGATTCCTTAGCTACTACGAAACGCGTACCGACTTGAACGGCCTCAGCACCAAGCATAAAGCCTGCAGCGACACCTTCACCGTCCGCAATTCCTCCAGCTGCGATAACCGGAATTGAAACAGCTGCAGCAACTTGACGAACCAAGGTCATCGTTGTTAATTTACCAATATGCCCACCGGCTTCCATTCCTTCTGCAATAACTGCATCTGCACCAATTTTTTCCATACGTTTTGCCAAAGCAACACTTGGAACAACAGGAATAACTGTAATTCCTGCATCATGGAAACGAGCCATATATTTACTTGGATTTCCTGCACCAGTTGTAACCACCTTGACCCCTTCTTCAATCACGAGATCAACGATGTCTTCTACAAAAGGTGACAAGAGCATGATGTTGACACCAAAAGGTTTATCCGTAAGTGATTTGATTTTATCGATATTAGCCTTTACGACCTCTTTAGGTGCATTTCCACCACCGATGATCCCTAGACCACCAGCTTTTGATACTGCACCAGCCAAGTCACCATCCGCAACCCAGGCCATTCCTCCTTGAAAAATAGGATAATCAATGTTCAATAATTCTGTAATACGTGTTTTCATAGTGCCTCCATCATTCCTTGCTTACGTAATAGTTCGATGAGTTTATCATTTGAGTCTCAAACTATTACCTAAACAAGAGGGAGCGGGTCTCCCCTACTCCTTCTAGTAATATGTTAATTATTTTGTTTGCTCTTCAACATAGGCAACCAAGTCACCAACTGTTTTCAAGTTATCTTCTGCTTCGATTTGGATATCGAAAGCATCTTCGATTTCAGAGATTACTTGGAACAAGTCCAATGAATCTGCATCCAAATCATCAAAAGTAGATTCAAGTGTTACTTCTGATGCGTCTTTCCCAAGTTCTTCAACGATAATTTCTTGTACTTTTTCAAATACTGCCATGATAGGACTCCTTTAAAATATAAAAAATTTATAACTATGTGTTTACCACATGATTACCTAGATTGTAAGAATGAGTGTGCCCCATGTCAAACCTCCGCCGAAGCCTGATAGGAGAATCGTCTGGCTACCATCTAAACGAATCTTGCCATTCTCCACACACTCTGAGAGCAAAATCGGGATGCTTGCAGCACTGGTATTTCCATACTCCATCATATTGGCAGGAAGCTTGTCTCGGTCTACACCGATTTTCTTAGCCATCTTATCCAAAATGCGGATATTTGCCTGATGAAGTAAGAGATAATCCAATTCCGATGCTGCGATTGGACCATTTTCAATGGTTTCCTTGATCGATCTAGCAACATCACGATTTGCAAAATCAAAAACTGCTCGTCCATCCATCTTCAGAAAAGCAGGAACTGCTTCTTGATCTGAGAAAGGCGAAGCCAAAGCCGTTTGACCATAGGTCAAACACTCGCTCCGAGAACCATCCGTATAAAGACTTTCCACAAGGAAGTGACGTGTTTCGCTCGCTTCCAAGAGAACGCCACCAGCACCATCTCCAAAGAGAACAGCTGTCGAACGATCCGACCAGTCAACAGCCTTAGACAAGGTCTCAGCTCCGATAACAATCCCTTTTTGGAACTGTCCAGCTGTCAGAAACTTCTCAGCAGTTGAGAGAGCAAATACAAAGCCACTGCAAGCTGCCGTCAGATCAAAGGCGAAAGCTCTATGCGCTCCGATATTTGCCTGAACCCGAGCTGCCGTAGAAGGCATCATCGAATCAGGAGTGATCGTCGCTACAATGATAAAATCAATCTGATCCGCTTTTATGCTCGCCTTAGCCAGCAAACTCTTAGCAACTTTTGTCGCCAAATCACTCGTTAACTCCGTTTTTGAAATGTGTCTCTGTTTAATTCCTGTCCGACTTGAAATCCACTCATCGCTTGTATCCATGATTTGGGCCAAGTCTTGATTAGTGACCACTTGCTCTGGAACATAATGAGCAACCTGGCTTATTTTTGCAAAAGCCATTATTTCAAATCCTCCAAAAATTGATAAAGGTTAGTCAAGCCCCTGCCCATCACTTCTATTTCTTCAGAACTCATACCATCGATAATTTTTTCGACCATGGCCTTGTGGAAACGTTTATGAAGGCGGTGAACCAAACGACCTTTCTTTGTCAAATGCAGATAGACCACACGACGATCCTGATCAGAACGAATGCGCTCAACATAACCTTTTCTTTCGAGATTATTCAAGCTGGTCGTAACAGTTCCAAGAGTTACCATCAGTTCTTTTGAAACCTTACTTGGTGTCGCCTCTGGGAACTTGCCAATCACATCAATCGTGTGCATTTCTTTGATGGAGATGTCTTTGAAACGACTACCTCGTAAGCTAACCTCCTCAATCACAAGGACATTATTAAAAATAGATGTTAAATACTCATTCACTTGTTGGTAGTCCAAAGTATTCCCTCCTTCTCAAAAAAACTTTTGCATTCAAAACATTTGACACAAAAAGTATATCAAACTCCAAAGAATTGTGCAAGTATTTTTTTATTTTCCTGAAAATTTTGGCCGTCTTCTTTCAGAATGAGCTCGGACTCCTTCTTTAAAATCTTCAGTCAAAGACAACGATTCTTGCAGTTTCAATTCCAATTCAGCATAATTCTGCCAATCCTTAAATTGGCTTTCCCAAACCAACTTTTTAATTGCTGCGTATGAGTTTGCTGAACCTCGTCTTAATTTCTTCAGAACTTGTTCTCTTGTCTTTTCTAGCTTATCTGCCTCGCAGACACGGTATACCACACCCCATTCCAGTGCTTTTTCCGCGGTCAAGGCTTCTCCTGTCATGGCAAGTTGCGCAGCACGTGTTACCCCGATGCTACGACTCAAGAGATGAATTCCACCAGCGTCCGGCGCCAATCCAACTCCAACAAAGGCTTGGATGAATTTTGCCTTATCAGTCGCCAAACAAAAATCGACTGCTACTGCCATATTGGCTGCAGCACCAGCAACTGCTCCATCTACCTCCATCAAAACAGGTTTAGGAATTTGCTTGATTTTAAAAGAAATTGTATTGACCAATTCTGCAATCTTATTCAAAGAAGGGATATCATCTTCATCCACTGCACGCTTCATCTCAACCAGATCTCCCCCAACTGAAAAGACCTTCCCATTAGCGTTAATCAAGATAAACTGAACAGTTTGATCCTGCTCTGCTAGAGTCAAAGCTTCTAAAATTTCCTCACACATTGGGATATGGAAACCGTTTGCCACTTCGGGACGATTCAAAGTGATGATAGCAAGATCATCTACGATCTGATATAAGATATGATTCATAGCTTCTCCTTTTATAAGGTTATAAGGTGATAAAATTATTTCATTGTCAAAGTATACCTTTTTTTAGATAAAGAGGCAAGAGAAAACCAATCGAAAGTGTCTCGGCTGATCAAAACGCTCACTTTATCCTAAAGACCTTAGTATTTTCTTCATTGAAAAATGCCCCTCTTTCTGCTATAATCGTATAAAATACTTACTTGAGGAGTCCCTATGAAGGTTGTAAAATTTGGCGGAAGCTCTCTTGCCTCTGCTAGTCAGTTAGAAAAAGTTTTAAACATCGTTAAAAGCGATAAAGAACGCCGTTTTGTAGTCGTTTCTGCACCCGGAAAACGCAATGCTGAAGATACCAAGGTTACCGACGCTTTGATCAAATACTATCGTGACTATGTAGCGGGAAATGATATCAGCAAGAGCCAAAACTGGATCATCGATCGCTATGCGGCTATGGTGAGCGAACTAGGCTTAAAACCATCAGTTCTAGAAAAAATTTCTAAAAGCATCCGTTCCTTAGCGACTCTTCCTATTGAAGAAAATGACTTTCTCTATGACACCTTCCTAGCGGCTGGAGAAAACAACAATGCCAAACTTATCGCAGCTTACTTTAACCAAAACGGCATCGATGCGCGCTATGTTCATCCAAGAGAAGCGGGAATTATCGTAACAAGCGAACCAGGAAACGCACGCATCATCCCATCTAGCTATGACAAGATTGAAGGCTTGGCTGATAGCACCGAAGTCCTTGTCATCCCTGGTTTCTTTGGAGTTACGAAAGAAAATCAAATCTGTACTTTTTCACGTGGTGGATCCGACATAACTGGTTCCATCATCGCTGCCGGTGTCAAAGCCGACCTCTACGAAAACTTTACAGATGTCGATGGTATCTTTGCTGCCCATCCGGGTATCATTCACCAACCACACTCAATCCCTGAGTTGACCTACCGTGAAATGCGTGAGTTGGCATATGCTGGATTTTCAGTCCTTCACGATGAAGCCCTTCTTCCTGCCTACCGAGGAAAAATCCCTCTCGTTATCAAGAATACCAACAACCTTGACCATCCGGGTACTCGTATCGTTCTGAAACACAGTAGTGATAAATTCCCAGTAGTAGGGATTGCGGGTGACTCAGGATTTGTCAGCATCAACATGTCGAAATACCTCATGAACCGTGAAGTTGGTTTTGGTCGCAAGGTTCTGCAAATCCTTGAAGATCTTAACATCGGTTGGGAGCACATGCCAACTGGTATCGATGATCTTTCAATCATTCTCCGTTCTCGCGAACTAACTCCTATCAAGGAAGAAGAAATTCTACGTCAACTCGTTCAAAAGGCTGAAGTAGACCACGCTGAAATCGAACACGATCTTTCAATCATTATGATTGTCGGAGAAAAGATGAAGAGTCATATCGGGGTAACTGCTACTGCAACACGTGCTTTGTCTGAGAATAAAATCAACATCCAGATGATGTCCCAAGGGTCAAGTGAAGTTTCCATCATGTTTGTTGTCAATAAAGACCAAGAAAAGGCTGCTATCAAGGCTCTCTATCATGCCTTTTTCGGTGAAAGTAAGGAAGACTAATCATGGCCCAATCACTCAATAAAGTCATTGACCTGCAAACTACTGGAACATCTTACCTCTCTATCTCTGGAAAGGTCGGGAAATTTCTAGTCGGGGATCAGGCCTTGGAATTTTATCCCGATGTCAATGTTGAACAATATATCCAGATTCCCTGGTCCAGCATTCAGCAAATCGGAGCCAACGTAAGTGGCCGCAAAATCAGCCGTCACTTTGAAGTCTTCACCGATCAAGGAAAATTCCTCTTTGCCTCAAAAGACTCTGGAGCTATCCTCAAAATCGCTCGGGAAAAATTAGGAAACGACAAGGTCGTGAAACTTCCGACTCTGCTCCAGACTATTGGACAAAAATTTAAAAATCTATTTGCAAAAAAGTAGAAACTTTAGTATAATCATAGCAACGGATAAGTAGGTTATCCTCTTCTTTCAGAAAGTCTGCGGGTGCTGCGAGCAGATAGGGGAGATAAGTGAAATTCTACCGTTATCAACAATTAAATACAGAATCAAGTGCACACCTGTGAAGTTGGATGGAACCGTGGCCCTGCCACTCCAACGCTTTGTTAGGTGTGCTTTTTTCATAAAGGAGTTCTTATGTTAGATATCAAACGTATTCGTACAGACTTTGATGCTGTCGCTGAAAAACTAGCTACACGTGGTGTAGATGCTGCTATCCTTAACGAAATGAAAGAAATCGACGCTAAACGTCGTGACATCTTGGTCAAGGTCGAAAACCTCAAGGCAGAACGCAACACAGTTTCTGCAGAGATTGCTCAAGCCAAGCGCAATAAGGAAAATGCAGATGACAAGATTGCTGCTATGCAAGCTCTCTCTGCTGAAGTAAAATCTCTCGATGCTGAATTGGCAGAAATCGATGCTAAATTGACAGAATTTACCACTACTCTTCCAAACATCCCAGCTGACAGCGTCCCTGTTGGAGCTGATGAGGATGACAACGTTGAAGTTCGCCGTTGGGGAACTCCGCGCGAGTTTGACTTTGAACCAAAAGCTCACTGGGATCTGGGTGAAGACCTCGGTATCCTTGACTGGGAACGTGGTGGAAAAGTGACGGGTGCTCGTTTCCTTTTCTATAAAGGCCTCGGTGCTCGTTTGGAACGTGCCATCTATAACTTTATGTTGGATGAGCATGGTAAAGAGGGCTATACGGAAGTTATCACACCTTACATGGTTAACCATGACTCAATGTTTGGTACTGGTCAATATCCAAAATTCAAGGAAGACACTTTTGAATTGAAAGACACTAATTATGTCCTCATTCCTACTGCTGAAGTGCCTCTGACCAACTACTACCGTGATGAAATCCTTGACGGTAAAGACCTACCAATCTACTTTACTGCCATGAGCCCATCATTCCGTTCTGAAGCAGGTTCAGCTGGCCGTGATACACGTGGCTTGATTCGTCTGCACCAATTCCACAAGGTTGAAATGGTTAAATTTGCCAAACCAGAAGAATCTTATGAAGAATTAGAAAAAATGACAGCCAACGCTGAAAATATTCTCCAAAAACTCAACCTTCCATACCGTGTGGTCGCGCTCTCTACTGGAGATATGGGCTTCTCAGCTGCTAAGACTTACGACTTGGAAGTTTGGATTCCAGCCCAAAATACCTATCGTGAAATCTCAAGCTGTTCAAATACAGAAGATTTCCAAGCCCGTCGTGCCCAAATCCGTTACCGCGATGAAGCAGATGGCAAGGTGAAACTTCTTCACACCTTGAATGGTTCTGGACTTGCAGTTGGACGTACAGTGGCTGCTATTCTTGAAAACTACCAAAATGAAGATGGTTCTGTAACCATTCCAGAAGCACTTCGTCCATATATGGGTGGAGCTGAACTTATCAAACCATAAAAATAAGGTTTAGCTATTTCTAGCTAGACCTTTTTCGTAACCAAATTAGATAACCACTCAAGACAAAGAGTAAAATAGTGAGGCATATAACAGTTTCAGCAAACACCAGATAATCCAGAAAAGGAAGTTTCAAAATTCCCTGAGCCATTTTAAGCGATGTAGCTGTGATGATGGTTGGGAAGGTTAAGGCTGAGAATGCTGGTTGAAAACCTTGTTTTAAAATATTGGGCAAGCGAGTCAAAACGAAGATGAAAAACGACTGAGAGACAAGCAGCAGCAGTAACAAGGCCCAGGTCGAAAGAGTAACTCCACCGATACGCACCAGAGCTGCTAAGAGCAAAGAAAAAGGAGCGCAGTAGATTCCTTCTTGCCCTAGTAGGGCTGGAGTCAATGGTTTTTTCTTTAGGTCACTGTAAATCAACGGATAGAGAAAACAAGTAGCGAGAAAGCCGAAAGTCACCGTTAGGTAGGCAATCTGAATCAGGCCAACGACTGGATAGGTCAAGGCTGCTACTGCTATCCCCACATAGAGTACCGTCCAGCTTGGTGTTGCACTAGCTCTTTCTTCCACTCCAACAAAGCGACGAGAAAAATAAGCGATCAAAGCAAAATCCAAAATAAAAGAAAACCACCACAAAGGCTGGGATAGGATAGGCATAGACGGAACTAGTCGCAAGACATAGGTCGATAAAATCATCCCCGCCATAGGAAAGGTAGCTATACCAGATAAAAGAGGGGGCTTGGTCAATTCTTTCTTGGTTTCTTCCCAATTAAAAAGATGAAGAATCAGAAAGAAAATCCATAAGACCAATCCAGTCAAACTAAATAGGTGCGAAAGAACAGGCCAAGTATCCGCAATCAGGTTTCCTGCACCTGCCAAACCTAACAAACAACCAGAAAATACCAAGGAGAGTTTTTTCATGGCAACCTCCGTTAATCATATTATTATCAGTATAGCATAAAAGTCTTTAAAATAGCATAGAAAAATGAAGACTGGATGAATCAGCCTTCATTTTATTTATGATTCGAACTAGGCATAAGGTTGCAATTCTGGATTAATTGGCGTATTGGCTAGGTTGTTGGCATAGTTGCAAAGGCTGGCTAAGCTGACACCGAGAACCACGTCCAAGGCATTTTGTTGTGTATAGCCGGCTTCTAAGAATTCAGCCAAGGCTTCATCTCCTACACGACCCTTGGTATTGATGACTGCCAAGGTAAACTTGGCTAGAGTATCTAGCTTAGGATCTGTCTCGACTGGAGTACGGTTGCGGAGGGCTTGGAGAAGATCATCATTCATCTGGATTTGTTTGATCGAAAAGGCGGTGTGACCTGCCACGCAGAAAGCACAACCATTGGTTACGGCGGCTGTGATTTGCACCACTTCTCTCTCAACTGGGGTTAGGCTATTGCGACGGTTGATGGCTCCGACAGTTCGGTAGGCTTCAAGGGCGGTTGGAGCATTGGCCAAGAGACCGATTAGGTTGGGAATATAGCCATTGTTGTCTTTTTGTACTGTTTCAAGAACTTCTTTCACTTCTGCTGGTGCTGATTCTACTGTGTGGATGGTAAATCTTGTCATAAGAAACCTCTTTTCATTTTATTGTCATTTAGTCTATCATAGAATTTCCCCCTTGAATAATATATATTTTCAATCGCCTTGATAAGAAATATCTATGAAATGAAAAAATCACACGAAAAGTGTGATTGGGTTAGTTTTTAAAATACTTTTTGGTTTCTGCAATAACGACTGGCGACAAGACCAAAAGGGCAATTAAGTTTGGCAAAGCCATTAAAGCATTGACGATATCTGCGATAATCCAGACCATATCCAGCTCGATAAATCCTCCCAACAAGACCATGACTACAAAGACCACACGGTAGAGCCAGATAAAGCGGACACCAAAGAGAAACTCAAAACAACGCTCTCCGTAATAGTTCCAACCGAGGATTGTCGTAAAGGCAAAGAGCACAAGGAAAATAGTCAAAAGAGCAGGACCAAAATGTGAAAAAACTGTTGAAAAGGCTGACTGGGTCAAGGCAACCCCATTCAAATCACCGCTCCAAACACCAGTTACCAAGATCGTCAGACCTGTCAGAGTACAAATAATCAAAGTATCAATAAAGGTTCCTGTCATGGAAATCAAGCCTTGCTCAACAGGCTCATTAGTCTTAGCTGCAGCAGCTGCAATGGGAGCTGAACCAAGACCAGATTCGTTAGAGAAGACTCCTCGCGCCACACCATTTTGGATAGCCATCCGAATGCTGGCACCTGCAAAACCACCTACCGCGGCCGCTGGACTAAAGGCTGAAGTAAAGATGAGAGCAAGTATGGCTGGGATTTTCTCGATATTAAAGAGAATAACTGTAAGAGTTCCTAAAATATAGACAATAGCCATAAAAGGAACCACTGCTGTCGAAACTTTTGATATGGATTTGAGGCCACCAAAGACGGCAATCCCTACAAAAATGGATAAAATCAGAGCCGTGATAGCTGGATCAACTTGGGCTGTATTTTGAATGGATTCTGTAATCGAATTGACTTGGGTAAAGGTACCAATCCCCAGAAGGGCAACCAATACACCAGCTAGGGCAAAGAAGATTGCAAGGGGACGCCACTTTTCTCCCATTCCCAAAAGAATGTAGTGCATGGGTCCTCCAGCTACAGCCCCATTTGCATCCTTAGTGCGGTACTTGATAGCCAGCAATCCTTCTGCATACTTGGTTGCCATCCCAAAGAAGGCTGCCATCCACATCCAAAAGAGAGCACCTGGCCCACCAACCTTAATAGCTGTCGCAACTCCGATAATATTTCCCGTTCCAACAGTAGCTGCAAGGGCTGTACATAGAGCAGCAAAACTTGACACATCGCCATGTCCCTTGTCCTTGGTAAAGATCAACTGAAAGGCCTTGGGGAGACGCAAAACCTGCAAGAGTCCTAAACGGGCAGTTAGGTAAATCCCTGTTCCAACCAATAAAATCAAGAGGGGAGGACCCCAAGCAAAAGCATCAATTGATTTAAGCAATTCTAACATTTCCTTCTCCTATCTTTTCAACCCCAAAAGAAAGAGCACATGCAAGATACATGTACTCTGGAATGCTTAGATAAATGCTAAAAAGCGGTCTATCTTAGCTCTGTCCTTTTACCTGAGAGTTTGAGCAGTTGCCTGCCTTGCCCCTTCGGTGCCTTTACGGTCTCTCCAGAGTTCCGTCCATTTACAGTCATGGAAAACAAACCTTTCTCCCATTTCTATTAAACTTCATTCGGTGTTGGTATTTAATTTTTTATTATTTTACAAGAAAAGTTAGCCTTTGTCAATATATTCTATGAAAATTTTTAGTTTTCATTTCTTTTTTTCAGAAAGATTGACTCCTTCTTCTCTCTATCCTTTAAAGGTTACAATGGTGGCACCACTGCCTCCAGCATTTTGTGGAGCATAGCCAAAACTCTTGACATGCTTGTTTCTTTGCAGGTATTTGGTGACGCCCTCACGGATGACTCCTGTTCCGATACCATGGATGATGTCGACTTGCGCCATGTTATTGAGCAGGGCTTGGTCGATAAAGGCGTCCAGCTCATTCATAGCCTCTTCGTACCGTTTGCCTCGGAGATCCAGCCTCGCTTGCGGACCACGACCAGAAGCTCGTTTGACGACATTGACTTGTTTTTTCTTGACTGGGGCTTCTTGCTGAGCCTGAACAAGGTCAAATTCTTTCTCTTCCAAGGTCATCTTGATCAAACCGACTTGGGCTTCCCAACGCCCGTCCTTAAGCTGATTGGTCAGGGTACCACGCTGACCATAACTGAGGACCACGATATCATCTCCCACCTTTGGAGCTCGTTTTTTCTTGGCCTTTTGAAGAACCTTGTTTTTAGACAAGTCGACTTTTTCAGGGGCCAGTTTCTTCAGCTCAGCCTTGGCTTCAATGATTTCGTGGGGTTTGAGTTGAGACTTGCTGTGAAGATTCTTGAGAATCTGGTCACTCTCACTTAGCGCTAGTTCCACAATCTCGGCAGCCTGTTCACGCGCCTTGTTAAGCTCGGTTTCTTTTTCACGATTGAGTTCGTTGTAGAGTTTTTTGAGTGCTCGGTTCATCTTGAGGTTTTCTTGCTCCACCTCACGGATATTGTCCAAGCGTTTACGGCTTTCAAGCGTTTGCTCTTCTAATTGTTCAATGATACGGTTGACGTCATTATCTTGATTGACCTGCTGACTGGCATCCCCGACGATGACATCTGACAAGCCCAGACGTTTGGCAATTTCAAAGGCATTACTTCGACCAGGAACTCCCTGCATAAAGCGATAGGTCGGACGCAGGCTGGCTGTGTCAAACTCCATGCTGGCATTTTGCACAAAGGCTGTCTCAATACCATAAGCCTTGAGTTCTGGATAGTGGGTCGTCGCCATAGTCTTGACCTGACGCAGACGAAGATCCTCCAGAATAGCCATAGCAAGCGCTGCTCCTTCCTGCGGATCGGTCCCTGCCCCAAGCTCATCTAGCAATAAGAGCGAATGTTGGTTGACCTTGCCAAGAATATCTACGATATTGGTCATGTGGCTGGAGAAGGTAGACAAGCTTTGTTCAATAGACTGCTCATCCCCGATATCGGCGAAGATTTCTTCGAAAATACCGACACGGCTCCCTTTATCAGCTAAAATGGGCAAGCCTGACTGGGCCATGAGTTGGGTCAAGCCCAAGGTTTTGAGCATGATGGTCTTCCCACCTGTATTGGGACCTGTAATGACAATGGCCGTTAATTCCTTACCAAAGTGTACATCGTTTGCAACAGCATTTTTAACCAAAGGATGGCGAACATGAAGGAGCTGAATCTCTTGGTTCTCTGAAAGTTGAGGAACGACTGCTTGTCTTTCTTGAATGAAACGCACCTTGGCACGAATCAGATCCAGATGGCCGATAATCCAAGCGTCATTAGCAATCTCTGCAGCATGAGGGCGGACCCGTTCTGAGAGCTCCTGCAGGATGCGAATCATCTCATAGCGTTCATCAGCTCGCAGACTAGCGATTTCTTCGCTCAGCTTGACCACCTCACGTGGCTCAATATAGACCGTGTTTCCACTAGCAGAGATGTCATGGACAACACCTGCAATCTTATTGCGATAGGTGTTCTTTACTGGTAAAACTTGACGGCCATTTCTGCTAGCGATTATGCCTTCCGTCAACATCTGAGCTTTTTGCTTGAGCAGGTCGTGTAAGACATCTCGGACCTGACTCTCGCTATCATGGATTTTCCGACGGATACGCGCTAGTTCTTCGCTGGCGAAATTTTCGATAAATCCTGCATCATTTAGGGCTTGAAGACTCCCTTGCAAGTGTGGGAAATCATGTAGTTTTTCAAACCATCTCGCCAACTGCTCCAAGCGTACATTTTCAAGATTGGTATAAAAACCTTGCAACTCTCTGCTAGCCAGCAGGACACGTTTGAGGAGTAGAAACTCCTCAATATTGAGGTCTGCTCCCATTTCGAGACGCTTGCAGACAGCTGAAATCTCACGTGTCGCTAAGATGGTAAAGTGAGGTTGCTCCACAAATAGGGCTTGCATTTCCTCCATCTCAGCAAAAGCCTGTTTGATTTTATCCTCCTTGGTAGTCGGAGCCAAACCTTTTAGCTCCTCTAGTCCCTGTTCTGTCAGGAGATGAGGTTCAAACAAGGCTTTGATTTTATTGAATTCTAAGGTTTCTAGTATTTTTGTATTCATATTCTTTCCTTGTATGCTTGTTTACAAGATTGTAGTGCCTAGAGGTTTTAGACTTACCTCGTCCTAGTCGTCCAATCTGTAAACAAAGGGCTAGGAAAAATCCCGCCCTTTTTATCCGATTAAATTTGTCACCCAGAGTTGTTTGATAAAGTTTGTCGTAAAAGGGATACTTTGGATGATGTGTTTAGCTACGATACTTTTTTCAAGTGAATTTTGAATGACTGCCAGAGGCACAGTTGCAAGAATGGTCAAAGCCATTTGCAAGACAAATAAGGTTACCAATAGCGACAAAGCCCCCGCACTAACCCGGAACCACTTGCCACCTAGTGTTTTAACTGGAATCAAATGAAGAAACAAACCGATAAAACGTCCGATACTATAACAAATTCCGAAAACTAGAAGGTAGGCCAGACCCGCATAAAAGACTTTATCTAGTTGAAAAAGCTGGTCTGAAGGGAAGAAAAAGGTACCCTGCCCTTCCTGAGGATTGGCATAAGGGATAAGCAAGTGAAATTGATTTCCCAGAGATTTATAAAACTGCCCAGCAATAAAGGCTGAAATCACTGTCACGAGGAAATAATAAACTTGCAGCACCAAACCTCTACGGTAGCCGATGTAAAACCCCCAAGCTAGAACCAGTAAGAGAAGGATCGAAATCATAGGGAGTCCTCAATCTTGCTCTGCTCTTGTTTGACTGCCACTAGCTTATTTCGAAGTTCTTTAAGCTCCTGCTCCTTATCGTCAAACTCAATCTCACGACTAAGCTGCGTCGATAGGCTGTTAATCGCTAAAAGGAGGGCAATGGTTTCATCATCCGCCCCAGTCATTCGTTCCTTAATTGCTTGGTATTTTTCAGTCGCAACCTTGGCAATTTCCTCCATAAAGAGGTTGTCATGCTCGGTTGTCAAGGTTAATGTCTTTTTTCCGAATGTAAACTTATATCGATTTAGATTTGCCATAAAATTCACCTCACGATATTATACCAAATTTCGCTAACTTTGTCAGTTTTTACCAATTCTCCTGCTTTTGTGGTACAATAGAGACTATGGCAAGTATCACACTCACACCAAATGAACAGGGAATTCAGAGCTTTTTAAGTCAGTATCAGAAGGCTCTCACTCCTAGTAAAAATCCCTATATCCGCTATTTTTTGAGGTTGCCTCAGGCAACGGTTTCCATCTATACTTCTGGGAAAGTCCTCCTGCAGGGCGAAGCTGCTGAGCAATACGCCAGTTTCTTTGGTTACCAAGTTCAACAAGAAAACAGTGGACAAGATTTCCCTATGATTGGGACTGATGAGGTGGGAAATGGTTCCTACTTTGGTGGGCTTGCTGTCGTGGCTTCCTTTGTGACACCTGACCAGCACGACTTCTTGCGAGAACTCGGCGTAGGGGATTCAAAAACCCTGACAGACCAAAAGATTCGTCAGATTGCCCCTATCCTCAAGGAAAAGATCCAGCATCAAGCGCTCCTCCTTTCACCGAGCAAGTACAACGAAGTTATCGGAGAGCGTTACAATGCTGTTTCTGTAAAGGTTGCCCTACACAACCAGGCTATCTTTCTCCTTCTCCAAAAAAGAGTCCAGCCAGAAAAAATCGTGATTGATGCTTTTACAAGCCCTAAAAACTATGACAAGTACTTGACGCAAGAAGCCAATCATTTTCCAAATAAGATCACTTTGGAAGAAAAAGCTGAGGGCAAATACCTGGCTGTTGCGGTTAGCTCCATCATCGCGCGAGATCTCTTCCTCGAAAACTTGGAAAATCTTGGACGAGAACTAGGCTACCAACTGCCAAGCGGCGCTGGAACTGCTTCTGATAAGGTTGCTAGCAAAATCCTTCAAGCCTATGGTATGAAGGGGCTCAACTTCTGTGCCAAACTTCATTTTAAAAACACTGAAAAAGCCAAAGCACTGCTAGAAAGGTAAGTTATGAATTATTTTAAAACATTTCTAAAAGAGTGGGGACTTACGTTCCTTATCATTATACTAGTGGGTCTCAGTCGTCTCTTTCTCTGGACCAATGTCCGTGTGGAAGGACACTCTATGGATCCGACCCTAGCTGATGGAGAGATTCTCTTTGTTGTGCGACATCTACCCGTTGATCGCTTTGATATCGTAGTTGCCCATGAAGATGATGGAAATAAAGATATCGTTAAACGCGTCATCGGCATGCCCGGAGATACCATTCGCTACGAAAACGATAAACTTTATATCAACGATAAAGAAACGGATGAACCTTACCTAGCAGACTACCTCCAACAGTTTAAAAACGACAAACTTCAGAGCACTTATTCAGGGAAAGGCTTTGAAGGGGATAAGGGGGTCTATTTTAGAAGTCTAGCTCAGAAGGCTCAGGCCTTTACTGTCGATGTAAATTCCAACACCAGCTTCAGCTTTACAGTACCTGAAGGTGAGTACCTCCTCCTTGGAGATGACCGTTTGGTTTCCAGTGACAGTCGCCATGTCGGAACCTTTAAGGCCAGTCAAATCAAAGGAGAAGCCAAATTCCGTTTCTGGCCACTCAACCGTATCGGAATCTTTTAAAACCAGCAACCAGATGCTGTGATAGTCTTTTTGAGTTAGCTTTTAGGATTAGATTGCAACTTAGCAATATCTTGTATCAAGCCCTAAATCCAAGAAAAGCCTAACTGAGAGCTCTATCCCAGCTCTTTTTCTATCAAAAAGGAAACCTATGGAAGTTTATTTTTCAGGCACCATTGAACGCATTATTTTTGAAAATGTCAGTAATTTTTATCGCATCCTCCTCCTAGATATCGAAGATACTAATGCGGAGGACTTTGACGATTTTGAAATCATCGTTACAGGAACCATGGCTGATGTAATCGAGGGTGAAGACTATACTTTTTGGGGGCAAATCGTTCAGCACTCCAAGTATGGAGAACAGCTACAAATTAGCCGTTACGAGAGAGCCAAACCAACTAGTAAGGGTCTAGTCAAGTACTTTTCTAGCAGCCATTTTAAGGGAATCGGTCTCAAGACTGCCCAGAAAATCGTTGATACTTATGGTGAAAACACTATCGACGAAATTCTGGAGCATCCTGAAAAGCTGGAAAGCATTGCAGGACTCTCTGCAAAAAATCGTGAAGCTTTCCTCTCTACCCTTCGTCTCAACTATGGGACAGAAATGGTCTTGGCAAAACTTGCCAACTACGGCATTCCTAATAAACTAGCCTTTCAGATTCAAGACTTCTACAAGGAAGAAACGCTGGATGTTGTCGAAAACTATCCCTACCAACTGGTCGAAGATATCAAGGGCTTGGGTTTTACCATTGCTGACCAATTGGCTGCCGAACTAGGCATCGAAAGTCAGGCTCCTGAGCGCTTCCGTGCTGGCCTTGTCCACAGTCTCTTTCAAGGCTGTATGGAAACAGGGGATACTTATGTTGAAGCCCGAGATTTGCTGGAACAGACCCTGACTCTCCTCGAGTCTTCCCGTCCCGTGGAACTCGATCCTAGCCAAGTTGCCCAAGAACTCTCCTACCTCATCGAAGAAGACAAGGTTCAGCAGATTGATACCAAAATCTTTGATAACAGCCTCTTTTTCGCCGAAGAAGGCATTCGCAGTCACTTGGTTCGTATCCTTGAAAAAAGAAAGCAGAAAAGCCAGGATTTAGAAACCATTCAAAAGCATATCGCTAGTGTTGAGGAAGAACTGGGTATTGAGTATGATAGTATCCAAAAGCAGGCTATCTGCGAGGCCATCCAGAACAAGGTCTTTATCCTAACAGGTGGACCTGGTACGGGTAAGACGACTGTTATCAATGGGATTATCGCTGTTTATGCTCTCTTAGAGGGACTTGACCTCAGAAAAAAAAGCAACCTGCCTATCCTTCTAGCAGCTCCAACTGGTCGAGCAGCTCGACGCATGAATGAATTAACAAGTTTGCCCAGCGCGACCATTCACCGCCATTTGGGAATGACGGGAGACGATGATACCATTCATCTGGAAGATTATCTGGATGCCGACTTTATCATAGTAGATGAGTTTTCTATGGTGGATACTTGGCTAGCTAGCCAACTCTTCTCTAACATCTCTTCTAACAGTAAAATTCTCATCGTGGGAGACAGTGACCAGCTACCGTCTGTCAGTCCTGGACAAGTCCTGGCTGACCTGCTCCAGATACCCCTGATTCCGCAGACGCGCTTGGAACGGATTTACCGTCAGAGCGAAGAATCAACTATCGTCACCTTGGCTAGTCAGATTCGACAGGGAATCTTGCCAGCTGACTTTACTCAGAAAAAAGCTGACCGCTCCTACTTTGAAATCGCTAGCGGCCATATCCCAGCTACGATTGAGAAAATTCTTGGTGCTGCCCTCAGAAGTGGCATTCCGGCTCGTGATATTCAGGTATTGGCGCCTATGTATCGAGGAACTGCTGGTATTGACGCTATAAACCAACTCATGCAAGATTTGCTCAATCCACCACAAAAAGATCAACTCAGTTTTGAAGCTCCCCAGTGCCACTATCGAACAGGGGACAAGGTCATTCACCTTGTCAACGATGCCGAAGTCAATGTCTTTAACGGAGACCTAGGCTACATCACAGATTTGATTCCTGGCAAATACACCGAGTCCAAACAAGACGAGATTGTCATTGATTTTGATGGCAATGAAGTCGTATACCCTCGAAATGAATGGTACAAGATTCGACTAGCCTATGCCATGAGTATCCATAAGTCTCAGGGAAGTGAGTTTCCTGTTGTCATCCTGCCCATCACTAGTGCTAGCAAGCGCATGCTGGAGCGAAATCTCATCTACACAGCTATTACACGGGCCAAGAGCAAGCTCATCCTTCTTGGCGAATTACAGGCCTTTGACTATGCAGTCAAGCATATCGGGACTGCTCGCAAGACCTATCTGATTGAACGCTTTCAGGATCTGGTCGATTCAGTTGACCAAACCAGCCCAGTCCCTACCGAAACGACAAATCATGAGAACTCTCCTCTATCCTACATCCTCACCGAGGAAAACTGGTCCAGCATTCCAGCAATGATCGGGATTACAGATGCAGACCTCAAAGAGATCTTTGGAAATAGACCATAAGAAAACCCACCTAATCAGGTGGGCTTTTTCTCTTTCAAGATTATTTTACTGTTGCAGTGCTTGTAATCAATTCAACAGCTTTTTTGATTGTGATATCGTGTTTCAACATATCAGCTGAAAGCAAGTTCTGAACTTGCGCAACTTCCATGTTGTAAGTTGCTGCCAATTGTTCGACTTCTTTTTGGATTTCTTCTTCAGTAGCGTCAAATCCTTCAGCCTTGGCAACTGCTTCGATAACAAGGTTAGTCTTCGTACGTGACTCAGCTTCTGCTTCGTATTGTTTGTGAAGGTCTTCTTGAGTAGTTCCTGTGATTTGGAAGTACATATCAGGGTTGATACCTTGACGTTGCAAGTTTCCAAGGAATTCATTTACTGAACGGTGAACTTCTTCGTGGATCATTTCTTCTGGAAGTTCTACGATTTCAGCGTTTTCTACAGCTTTATCGATTGCTGCGCCTTCAAGCGCATCTTTGTATGCTTCTTCTTTAGCAGCAGTCAATTCTTTGCGGTATTTTTCTTTCAATTCGTCAAGAGTTTCTACTTCTTCGTCGATATCTTTTGCAAGTTCATCGTCAAGAGCTGGAACTTCTTTTGCTTTTACTTCGTGGATAGTTGTTACGAATTTAGCTTCTTTACCTGCAAGGTCTTCTGCTTGGTAGTCTTCTGGGAATGTTACAACAACATCAACAGTTTCGCCAGCTGAGTGTCCTACCAATTGGTCTTCGAAACCAGGGATGAATTGACCTGATCCAAGTCCAAGTGAGAAGTTTTCACCTTTTCCGCCGTCGAATTCAACACCATCGATAGAACCAACGAAGTCAATCACAACAGTGTCGCCATTTTCAGCAGCACCTTCTTTGATAACCAATTCAGCCAAGTTGTTGCGTTCACGTTCGATACGTTCTTCAACGTCAGAATCTGTCACTTCTTTTTCTACATCAACTGATACTTCAAGGTTTTTATAGTCACCCAATTTAACTTCAGGTTTTGTCACGACTTCAGCAGTGATAACCCAGTCTTGACCTTTTTCCATTGAAGTGACGTCAATTTTTGGTTGCGCAACCACTTCAAGACCAGCTTCTTTTACAGCTGCTTCATAAGCGTTTGGCAAAAGAGCGTTCAACACATCTTGGTAAAGTGTTTCTTCACCAAATTTTTTATCAAAGATAGGACGTGGAAGGTGACCTTTACGGAAACCTGGAACGTTAAGAGTTTTCTTTACTGAGTTAAATACGCGGTCCACTTCTGGTTTGATTTGGTCTTGAGAGATTGTGAAAGTCAAGACACCACGGTTTGTTTCTTTGTTTTCAAATGATACAGACATTCTGTCATTTCTCCTTAAAATTTTTTAAATACAGCCTATTATAACATAAACGGGCGACTTTTTTCAAGTAATGAATACGCTTTTCAATAGTACTAGAGGTACTTACTGGCTTCCTTGATACTAAGTTCAGCCATTCTTTTCTTATTCTTTTCAATAAAACGTGCTACCCATTCGGGATTGGTCTTGGAGTAGTCTCTTAGAGCCCAGCCGATAGCTTTGTTGATGAAAAATTCTGTCTGATCCAGATTGTTGAGCAGGATCTTTTCCATCAGTTGGACATTTGTTTTCTCTTTTCTTAATAACTGGTGGTCAATAGCGACTCGTCTTAGCCAGATATTGTCCGATATGCTCCATTTTAAAATCACTTCTTCAAGTTCCGGATAGTCAGCTACCAAACTTCCTACTACTCTGTCTAAAATATCTACCGTGTCCCACCAAGGCTTGGTCACGACCAGGCGCTCAAGCTTAGGCAAATCGTCCTTCGTTAGATAAGACTGCATGGCTTTCAAATAGTTGGCAGCCACATATTGGTATTCTCTAGGCTCCTTTTCCCAGCAAGTGTCTACAAAATCCCAGTCAATAACTCTTGTTTTTTTCGCGCTTGGAAAGTACTTTTTATAGAGGGCATTTCTTTCAGGACCTGCAATCCCTAGAAAGGGAAATTGATGGCGCATATAGGCTTCCATGGAGCCTGCTTTCTCAGGGTCTTTTGCCGCCTCTAACTCCCCAAGTAAATCTACAAGACTCATCTAAAAGTCCTCCTGCCCGACCAAGTGGTGCTGAAAGGCATAGACCGCCGCCTGAGTGCGATCACTGACCTCAAGTTTGGCAAGAATGTTGGACACATGGGTCTTGACCGTCTTGAGAGAGATAAAGAGTTCATCTGCGATGCGCTGATTTTCGTAGCCCTTAGCTATCAGTTGGAGCACATCTCGTTCACGCGCAGTCAATTCCTCATGAAGTTCCATATGATTGCGGTGGTATTCGACCTTCTTGCTGACCTCTTGCTCAATAGCCAGCTCGCCCGCTGCTACCTTACGGACAGCGTGGAGCAATTCGTCTGCACTTGAAGTCTTGAGCATATAGCCCCTAGCACCAGCATTCAAGACCGGCATGATTTTTTCATTGTCCAAGTAAGAAGTTACAATCAAAATCTTGGCTTCAGGCCATTCTTTGAGGATGGCTAAGGTCGCATCAATTCCATTCATCTCAGGCATGACAATATCCATGACAATGACATCTGGACGCAGTTCCAAGGCCAACTCAATCCCTTGAGACCCGTTTGCAGCTTCGCCCACAACTTCTACATCGTCTTGGAGGTCAAAGTAGCTTTTCAAGCCCAATCGGACCATTTCATGGTCATCTACCAGTAAAATTTTCATCTCTACTCCTTTATGATTCCTTGTCTAGCAGGGGAATACGGATATCAACCGCCAGTCCTTGCTTGGGAGCTGTCAAGAGTTGAACCGTTCCTGCCATATCTTCAACCCGCTCCTTGATATTTCGCAGTCCATAACTCAAGTCGTCTAAGCTCCCTAACTGGAAACCAATCCCATTGTCCACTACCTTCAGCTGCAATTCAACATCTGTCTGATAGAGGTAGACATCTAGGCATGAGGCCTGGGCATGGCGAAGGGTATTGCTGATCAACTCCTGCAAAATGCGGAAGATATGTTCTTCAATCTTCTTAGGCAATTTAGACACATTCTGCTTGAGACTAACCTTGAGGTCACTCTTGTCCTCAAGCTCCTTTAAAAGGATTTGAATTCCTTCAACCAAACTCTTCTCTTCCAACTCTACAGGTCGCAAATGTAGGAGCAAGACCCGCAGATCTTTCTGGGCTGTCTCTAGGATGGCTGCAACACTTTGCAACTGGGTCTGCATCTTTTCTCTATCAAGCTTCAAAGCCTGCTGGCTGACACCTGATAAAATCATATGGGCCGCAAACAACTCCTGACTAACCGTATCATGTAAGTCACGTGCTATCCGCTTCCGCTCTTTCTCGATGATTGCTTCTTCCTTGACCAGACTTTGATTTTCAGCCTTTTGAACAGCTTCTGTCAAGAGATTGAGTTTGCCAGACAAGGACTTAAAACTGGCATCCAAATCTGGATCTGCAAAGGGAATCACCTCTTTTCCTGCTAGCAGTCGCTTGAGATTGATCTGCATTTTTCTGCGAGAAATTTCTTCCATCACGCGCCAAAAGAGGACAAAAAAGAAGGTCATGGAAAGGCTAAAGACCAAGATCAAGAAGATGAGTTTCTCCGTTTTCTCAATATCCTGTAGCAAATAGGACCAATCAAGATTGAGAATATCAAGCAGACTATTAGCCAAAAAGAGGATAAAGAGGAAAGAAGTCAGGCTGATTAACAGATAGGATTGCTTTTTCATCCTCTGATTACCTCCACATCACCAACCATACTGGTTAGGAAAATTTTGACGCTCTTGTTACTCTTGAGGTAGTCTCTGGTTTCCTGATGATAGTGTTCGTTGCGGAGGGATCTCTTAGGTTGATGAAGGAAGGTAAGATCTCCATAAAGACAGTTAACACTGAGGCTGATTTCCACATCTACGGGTACGATAATCCTAGTCGTTCCGACCATCTTTCTAAGGATAATGACATTGTCATGATTGGTTAGGATGACTCTTTCTAGATGAATGGTGTCCTTTCCCATGAGACGAAAGAGATTGATATCATCAAACTGGCAGGTCTGGTGACTAGAAAAATGATGGAGATTGCCAAACCAGCGATTCTTTTCATTTTTAACCGTCACTACCTCTTCAAAGACCAAGTCGGTCTCCTCTCTTTCTTGATTCATCATCGGATAGAGAAGAAAGAGACTGTATATGACTGCTACAAAGATAGCTAAAATCACAAAAGGATTGAGCATGACGATGAAAAAGAAAAGAATGGTAGCCACAAGGAGGAGAAAGTTGTTGCCCTCTTTGCCTGCATAATAGCGTATCAGGAGAAGAAAGAGGAATAAAATCAGCAGAAAACGCGAAAAATGCTCTGATACCATCAAAATCAGAGCTCCCGTCAACAGACAGGCTTCAATAAATAAAAAGATTTGAAATTTTTTCATAGACGCATCCTCTCCCTTCTATTTTATCACAATTCAAAAAAGTCACCTCGGTCTGAGGATGGAAAAAGGAGATAGGACAGAAATCGCTCGTACAAGCTAGGTTCTTTCAGCCCACTACCGTTGGACAAAAGACTACAAAAAAGGGCGGGATTCTTGTCCCGACCTCTCTACATCTGATCTTTTGCTTCTTTGAGTTTGCCATAAAGAATATAGTCTACGTTTTGCAGATCCGCTATGGTTGCACAATTAAGGGCACACATGATCAAACGCAGATCTTCTTTCCAGCCTTGAACAATACCAATCACTTCTTCGACGGTATAGCTTTCAACCAATTCCAGAACGGTACGTGACAGTCCTACAGCCTTGGCACCAAATACCAAGCACTTAATTATATCAAGAGGATTTCGAACGCCTCCACTGACCAAGAGTTCGACCTTGTCTTTCCAGTCTTGGGCATTGAGAAGGACCTGCATAGTAGACTGACCCCATTGATTGAGGTAATCACGCTGACCACTGCGACGGTTTTCGATATAGGCAAAGCTAGTACCACCACGGCCCGACAGGTCAACCGTTCGAACACCTAGTTCATAGGCTCTCTCGATGGTCTTCACATCCATCCCAAAACCCACTTCCTTGAGAATAATAGGAACAGGGATTTGCTTGCTGTAGTCTGCCAGATGCGATTGCCAGCTTCTGAACTTTCTTTCTCCCTCGGGCATGAGTAATTCCTGCATGACATTAACATGCACTTGGAGGAGAAGAGGATTCATCGCTTCTACAGTCTGAAGTCCTGACTCGATAGGCTTGTCCAAGCCAATATTGGTTCCAAGGAGGAGATTTGGACGGCTAGATTTGACAGAAAAAGAGGCATCTGTTGGATCTTTGAGGGCTGCGCTATAAGATCCCGTCACAAACAAAATCCCACAGGCTTCTGCCGCCTGAGCCAGTTTTTGATTGATTTCTTTACCTTTTTCGCTCCCACCCGTCATGGCATTGATATAAAAAGGAAAGTCCCACTTTCGACCTGCAAATTCTGTCGAAAGATCGATTTCATCTAGGTCATAAAGCGGTAGCGAAGAGTGAATCAACTCCACCTCATCAAAGCTATTATAGGAACTTTTCTGCTCAAGGGCATAGCGGATGTGCTCGTCCTTACGATTTGTCGTCATGTCCTATCCTTTCTTGGTATAAGAGCTCAATCCCCAGATCGGCCCAGCGATTTTTTAAGGTTTCAGTTGATTGCTCATCAAAACTCAAGGCAATGCCACAGTCACCACCACCAGCGCCACTACTCTTGGCAACAGCCTGCAAATCTTGACTGGCTTCTTTCAACTGTCTCAGCGAAGGTGTGTAAATATCTGGGCTCAAACCTTCTAAAAGCTGACTGGCTGTTTCCAGCTGCTCGATAATTTTTTCTGCATTCCCATGCTCCAGGGCTTCTACCAAAGCAGATACCGTTGCTTTTGAGAAAGTTAAAAAGTTCTGGCCTATGTTTTGCTTGATTTGCTGAACCATTTGACTCGATACAGCCACTTCCTTGGTCCATCCCACTAGGAAATCACATTCTAGGGTTGGTTTCACTTGTGAGATAGAAAAGCCCCAGTCACGCTCCAAAACTGTCGCCAAGCTTTCTTCTTGCAACCAAGCAGCTATCTTCTTTCGATCAAAAGACTGGTAGAGAACCAAATCTTCTGCCACAATACAGGCAAGGTCCCCCATGGAACCATTGTCGCCTCGCTTGAGCAAGACCGCGCTAGCCAGCTTGAACAAGAGTTCCTGATCAACCGTAATATCATATAGAGCCAGTAGGGCCTTGATCACCAAGACAACAACGCTACCACTAGAACCCAGACCAAACTTTTTCCCTTCCCGTTCCATTTTGCCACGGATTTCTAGAGAAAAAGGCCTTAAATCCTGACCTCGATAAGTCAGGAAATCTTCCACTAAAGCAATCGTTTCTTGAATCAAACTGTAGTCAGGATTTGGCGTCAAGTCCACTGCGAAATCAAACAGATCTGAGTAGATACGGTAGCTGTCAGAAAAAGCAATCTCAGCCTTCATATAGATGGGGATAGCTTTTATCAAGGCTAACTGTCCTGGCTCTAAAATAGCATACTCACCCGCCCAGTATAGTTTTCCGCAAGTTTTAACAGCAATCATCTTGGCTCAAATCCTTTGTTTTTGACACAATTAAGCGGTAACGTTGACCAAAGATTTCTGATAAATGCTCCAAGTTTTCCTCTTGACAGAGGACCTTGACATTAGGACCAGCATCCATGGTAAAGTAGCAAGCCTCGCCTTGCTCACGAAGTTGGCGGACAAAGTCCATCGCTTCATAGGAAGCATCCGTTAGATAAGAAAAGGCTGGACTAGCAGTCTTGGTCGTAGCGTGCATGGCTAGGGCATTTTTCTCCGTTAATTCCCCAACCTTAGCAAAATCATTCTCTTTGAGATAAACCAGCATATCCTGATAATCCTTCTCAGACTGGCGAACCCAATCATCAAAAGTCGTCGAGGTTTCCACACAGAGTTTCATCCCATCACGGCTAGAGATTGGTTTTTTCTTGTCCTCCAGCACCAACATAATCATAGCTAGTTTCAGGTCTGTCTCTACAGGGTAAATCTCTCCACTATCCTTATCCCAAGCACCTAGCGGTCCATAAAAACTGCGAGAGGACGACCCTGAGGCAAACTTAGCCTCCTGCGCCAACTGGCTCCGATTCAAGCCAAGCTGGAAATAAGCATTGCAAGCCTTGACCAAGGCGGACAAACCACTAGAACTGGATGACAAGCCAGCCGCAGTCGGCATGTTGTTTTGGGTATCGATACGGACAAATCCCTCACCTTCTGGACGGTAACGGTTGATGATTTTGCTCATCTTGGCATGCTCAGCCTCACTCTGAAGCTGACCATTGATATAAAAGGCATCAGCAGTCGCATCCGTCGGTAGAGGAGATAAGGTCGTCTCTGTGTACATGTTTTCCAAAGTCAGAGAGATGCTGCTAGTAGCAGGAACCATCTCTTTTTCTTTTTTCTTTCCCCAATATTTGATAATGGCAATATTTGCGTAGGAACGTACTGTTACAGGCTTTCGATCCATGTCTGAACAGCTCCTTTCTCTTCTAATCGTTTTGCTAGTTCTTGCGCTTGGTCCAGATTGGCTACCAAGGCGATAATACAGCCTCCTAGCCCACCACCACTCATCTTGGCACCCAGAGCACCATGGTTAAGAGCCGTTGCAACAAGGGAGTCTGCTTTAGGGCTACTGACACCAATTTCCTTTAGATGTAAATGAGCTTGACTGAGGATTTGTCCCAATCCTTCAGCATCTTTTTGTCTAATTGCATTTTCTGCTTGCTGGGTCAATTCTCCCAAGGCATGCAAAAACGGTAGGGCATTCTTGCCCTTACTTTGAACCACTTGGATAGCTTCACGAGTGTGACCATACACACCCGTATCTGCAATTACCAAATAGGCGGATAGGTCCATCTCAAGCTCTGTAAATCCAACGTTTTTAATAAAGCGAATAGGTTGGTCACTGAGACAGGTTTTTGCATCCAAACCACTAGGATTCATATGGGCAATCATCTCAGCCCGATTGACCAAGATTTCTAGCACATCATGAGGCAAGTCGGCTTGATAGTAGTCAAAAACAGCTCGAATGGCCGCTATGCTGATAGCTGCTGACGAACCCATCCCCCGTTTTTCAGGAATAGCTGAGTCAATCACACAGCGAATACAGGCTTCTTTGATATCCAAATACTCCAGCGAAGCATAAACTGCCATGGACAAGGTATCCTCCTCATAGAGACGCCAAGGACTCGCTGCAGGAACTACCTTACAAGTCACCTCCACCTCCAAAAGAGGCAGGGAAATGGCAGGATAACCGTAAACGACCGCATGCTCCCCTATTAAAATAATCTTACTATGTGCCTGACCGACACCAACTTTTTTTGTCATGTTTTCCTTTAACCAGACGGAAAGACCGTCTCATTTCATACAGTAGTATTTTCTCCTATCTATTTTATTATATTTTCACAAAAAAAGCGATTGTTTCCTTCACAATCGCCTCTTTCATTATTGGACCCATTCGCCATTATAGTTGACAGAATAGCCTTCTACAGTTGTATTCACTGCTAAAGCACCTGAACTATATGCGTAGTACCATTTACCATTAACCTGGAACCAACCAGTCTTCATATCGCCATTATTTGCATGTAGGTAATACCAAGTCGAACCATCCTTAATCCAACCAGTTGCCATAGCTCCTGATGAACGGAGATAGTACCACTTGTTACCGACATAAGCCCAGCCTGTCTTCATATCTCCATTTTTAGCATCTAGATAATACCAAGTCGAACCATCTTTAATCCAACTAGTTGCCATAGCTCCCGATGAGCGGAGGTAGTACCACTTATTACCTAGATATTGCCAACCAGTTTGCATAATACCAGTTGTTGGATCTAGGTAGTACCAAGTCGAATCATCGTTTATCCAACCCGCACGTCTTTCACCACCAAGGTAGTCTTTTCCTAAATGACCTGTTTTTGCTAGATAGTACCAATTAGATTGATCGTAGAGCCAACCTGTTTTTAAAGAATGATCTTCATTAAAGTAATAATTTGCTAATTTAAGAACTTCTGGCCCTTCAAAGCCTTCACCATATTTTTTACCAACAGTTAATGAATCTTTAACCTCTAATTGTTGCCAGCCAACAAATTCTTGTAATACCCCATCTTGATCAAAGTAGTACCATTTATATTGAAGGCCAATTTCGAAAACTGGACGATTATCAAATAAATCATCACGATAACCCGTCCCAGGAATTTCTAAGTATTGCCAGCCGACTACCATTTCTCCATCATCATCAAAATAGTACATTTTACCGTCTATTTTATGCCAATAGATCGCTTTATGGTCATCTTTTATATAGTATTTTCTATTGTCCTTATCAACAAACTGCCCACCTGTGGTATCCGCCAATACTGTACTTGTCGCTAAAAGACCAAGAAAAAACACTGCTAATCCAACTTGCATGATTTTTTTCAATACTTTCATTCCTTGTATCCTCCTGAAACGATTGTAGCAAAGACTTTACCGTATGTCAATATATAGAAACTTCTCAAAAAAAGCAGTTACACAACTGCAACTGCTTCTCTATTCTTGCATGGTGTAACCAACACCACGTACGGTTTTAATGTAGCTTTTTTGACCTTTTACATCAAGCTTGCTACGTAGATAACGGATATAAACATCCACGATATTAGTTTCTGTCGCACTTTCGTACTTCCAAACACTTTCCAACAACTGCTCACGAGTCAAGACCTTCTTGCTTCCCATGAGAGTGGCCAAAAGGTCATACTCACGGCGCGTCAGAGCAATCATCTCCTCGCCACGATAAACGGTATGATGTTCTACATCCATACGCAAATTGCGGTAAGACGTTGGGACCTTCATCTGACTACAGTGTTGGTCGATAAAGTCCCGACCTCGGAAAATCGCTGAAATACGAGCCACCAGCTGATCAATAATAACTGGCTTATAGATGTAAGAAACGGCGAAGCGCTGGATTGTCTCAATCTGGTCTTGCAATTCTTCGCGATGGTCCAAGACCATGATCACTGAAGCTGGTTTTGTCCGACTCAGCTTGTCTGCAAAATCCTGGGCCGTCATATCCCCCAGACGAGCATTCAGTAAAATCAAGTCATAATCTGTCTGGAGAGCCATGGAGAGGGCTTTTCCCCCCTCCTCGACCAGATCAACACGGTATTGCTCTTTTTGGAGTTCCAGACTGAGAAAATGAGCGAGATTTCGTTCTTTCTCAAGTAATAAAATCCGTTTCCCCATGGCAGACCTACTTATTTTTCGTCATACCAAGAGTAGTGGAAGGTTCCTTCTTTGTCTTTACGTTGGTAAGTGTGGGCACCAAAGTAGTCACGTTGTGCTTGGATCAAGTTAGCTGGAAGGTCCGCTGAACGGTAGCTATCAAAGTAAGTAATGGCTGCTGAGAAGGTTGGCACTGGTACACCAGCTTGAACAGCAAGAGCTACGATATCACGAACTGCTTGTTGGTACTTAGCAGTAACGTCCAAGAAGTATTCATCCAAAAGAAGGTTAGCAAGATCTGCATCGCGATTGTAGGCATCTGTAATCTTTTGCAAGAAACGTGAACGGATGATACAGCCATCTCGCCAGATAGATGCGATATCCGCAAATGGCAAGTTCCAGTTGTTTTCTTTAGAAGCCACACGCAATTGAGCAAAACCTTGTGCGTAAGAAATGATTTTTGAGAAGTAAAGGGCTTGACGAATCTTTTCGATCAACTCAGCCTTGTCTCCTTCAAATTTGAAAGCAGCTGGTTTTGGAAGGACCTTGCTAGCATGTACACGCTCTTCTTTGTATGTAGAGATGTAACGCGCAAATACTGACTCAGTGATAAGTGACAATGGCACACCAAGGTCAAGTGCTGATTGGCTAGT
Organism: Streptococcus oralis; assembly: GCF_901543815.1. Taxonomy (GTDB): domain Bacteria; phylum Bacillota; class Bacilli; order Lactobacillales; family Streptococcaceae; genus Streptococcus; species Streptococcus oralis_CM. The sequence continues at coordinate 348,334 of NZ_CABEIU010000002.1, read as the reverse complement.
CCATTTACCAGTTCCTTTGTTTCCCGCAGCATCCAAGATGTAGTCTACGATTGGTCCATCTTGGCCTTCATCGTCTTTGCGGCTCAAGATATCAGCAGTGATTTCGATCAAGTAGCTGTCCAATTCACCCTTGTTCCACTCAGTAAAGATTTCAGCCATGTTTTCTGCAGAAAGACCAAGCAAGTGTTGCATGAGGTCATAGCTTTCTGCGATCAATTGCATATCCCCATACTCGATACCGTTGTGAACCATTTTCACATAGTGACCAGCTCCATCAGGACCGATGTAAGTCACACATGGTTTGCCATCTTCTGGTGCTTTAGCTGAGATTTCTTCGAGAACATCTGCTACCAATTCATAAGCTTCTTTTTGTCCACCAGGCATGATAGAAGGACCTTCAAGGGCACCTTTTTCACCACCAGAAACCCCTGTACCAATAAAGTTGATACCAGAGTTTGCCAATTCTTCATTACGACGGATGGTATCTTTGTAGAAAGTGTTTCCTCCGTCAATCAAGATATCACCCTTGTCAAGGTGTGGAAGAAGAGCTTGGATAGTTGCATCTGTACCAGGTCCAGCTTGAACCATGAGCATGATACGACGAGGTTTTTCGATAGATTGAACGAAAGACTCTACATCGTAGCTAGGTACAAAGTTCTTTTCTGGATGGCAGGCAATTACATCTTCTGTTTTTTCTTTACTACGGTTGTAAATGGCAACTGTATAGCCACGAGATTCGATATTTAGGGCAAGGTTACGACCCATTACGGCCATACCTACGACACCAAAGTTAGCTTTTGTCATGTGACACTCCTCTTGTTTAATATGTTTTATTTTATCATTTTTACCTATGAAAGGAAAGAATTTTGTAACGGACTCCTAGTAATCCAAATCATCTGCGTGACCAGCTCCATTACCAACAAAGTATCCAGTCTTACAGTTGAGGGTGAAGAGATAGGTTCCATCTGGTTTGTAGAGGTTGTAATAACCATTTCCGTTTACGATATTGACCCGTTCTAGGATATATTGATTACCAGTGATATAACCACGAGCGCGTGATGTTGCTAGGATTTGTTCCAAAACACCATCAGCAAAATTCCAGGCAGGGTTGTTGCTATCATCTACAGCTGATTGGTTGTACGGTACACGACTAGCACTTCTTTGAAGATTGACACCATCGCTAGACAAACCTCCACTTTCTGGTCTGCTGGCAGATGCTGAACTTGATGAAGCAGACGAACTGCTCGTACTGCTATCAGTCGTTGTACTTGAACTTTCCTGACTACTGCTACTTGAACTTGAACTAGAGGCGCTTGTTTGCTGGCTCTTACCAAGGCTAATGGCCTTATCTAACAGTTTATCTAGCTCTGTATTTCCTGTTTTAATTTCTGTAAATTTAGCATCTGCCTTGACCTTTGCATTGGTATCCAAGACACCGTCGGTAATTGCTGGAGTTTCAAACTGATTATTCACTTCTTGCACAGCCTTGATTTGAGCTTCTAAACTATCATACTTAGACTTGGCCAGAGTGTGCTCTCGGCTACCTTCGAGTTTATCTAGTTGAGCCTTGAGTCGGTCCAACTTGTCAAACTGACTATTTTTCAAAGCCGTTTTATTAGCATCTGTATAAAAAGCATCGTAGAGGGCATTAAACTCTTGTAGGGCTGTTTGTGTTTCTTGATTACTAGAAGAAGACTGGGAAGACTGGATGGCTTGGTTGGAGCGATTTACTTGACGATAGATATAGTAACTACCTGCCAAGATAAGGGCTGCTGCCAAGGCTGAACCGATAACAAACACGCGCTTCTTTTTAGAATTAGAAACTGTTTCTGATTCTGCCTGAGCTGAGCGTGAAAGTAGAGCCGTCCCTTCCTCTTCTTTCTCATCAGCAACCTCTGCTGGCTCTTGCTTTTCCAACACAAGCGGTTCCAAGTCTTGATTTTCTTCTCCCAAAGGAGGCAAAATCACATCCGAGCTTGTAGTTTCCACTGAGTCTGACACCGTTTCTTCTGAAACTGTCTCGGGTTCCTCTATGATTGGTGCCGACTCTTCAGTGATTTCTGAGACTTCCTGTGTCGTCAATTCTTCTTGAGCCTGAGCTTCCTGCAGTTCTTCTTTTTTAAATTGACGTGTTTCAAACTTGTCGGCTTCGATTTCCTCGCGGTGCTGTTTGATGTATTTATCCAAGATATTGTCCTCAGGCAATACTCCAGCTTCAACTTCTTCGTTTTTACGGATGACTTGACCAACTGTCAGATCTTTCGCCTCGTCAAAATCAAATTTGGATTCTTGATGCTCTTTTTTATGACGATTGTGTCTTTTTTTACTCATCTGTCTTCCTTTCTACTTTACCTCTTGGCGCTTCACACGCTGACCAAAGTATTGATATAAATCCACTTTTAAGGTTCCGTTATACAGTTTGCGTTTTTTATCAGCTGGACTTCCGTACTTGCTTTCAAAAGCTTCGTCACTCGTCAGGATAAACTTACTCCAGGTTTTCAGTGGTGCAAAGACTTGTCCCATCTCAGCATAGAGCTTGGTAACTCCTGCATCATCCGACAAACGTTCACCATATGGCGGATTGGAAATGATAACACCATTTATTTTGTCTGTGCGCAAGTCTTGTACCCGCATTTGCTTAAAAGTGATGTCTCCAGCTACACCAGCTGCTTGAGCATTGGCCTTGGCAATTTCTACCATACGAGCGTCTATATCACAGCCCATGATATCCAGTTCAAGTTCACGGTCAATTTTCTTAGCCGCCTCTGTGCGAACTTCTTGGATTAACCGATCGCTGACCCAGTTCCATTCCTCAAAAGCAAAGGAACGGCGAAGTCCTGGCGCCATCTTTTTAGCTATCATAGCCGCCTCGATACAGAAAGTTCCTGAACCACAGGTCGGATCAATCAAAGGCTTGTCTGGATACCAGTTAGAGAGTTGTAAAATGGCCGCTGCCATATTTTCCTTGATAGGCGCTCCACCCTTTTCCGTACGATAACCACGTTTAAAGAGGCTAGAACCTGTCGTGTCAATCATGACAGTTGCCACATCTTTGAGAATAGATACCTCAATCTTAAACTCGGGACCAGTTTCCATCAAGGGAATCCCTTCTGGACGGGCATAGTGCTTTTGCAGTTTCTTCACAACCGCCTTCTTGGAAATAGCCTGAACACTAGGCTCATTGTGCAGTTTAGACTTGACACATTTGGCCTTTGAAATAGGGAAACGTGCCCCGAGCGGGAGATAGTTTTCCCAATCTAGAGCAAAAACTCCTTGGAAAAGTTCTTCAAAGGTCTTAGCCGGAAAGTTCCCAACTACAATCTTGATACGGTCAGCTGCACGAAGCCAAAGGTTGGTCTCGATGATTGCCTTCACATCTCCTTGAAAACGAACACGGCCATTTTCAACCTGGCAATCATAGCCCAGGTCTCGCACCTCACGTCCAACGACAGCCTCGAGACCCGCCGCAGCAGTTGCGATTAAATTAAATTTTTCTTTCATTTCTAGTCTTGCAAGACCTTTCTCTTGTTCACTTTAAAAAATGAGGTTGAGAAAAAGTTCTCAGCCCCAACCTATATGCAATTTTCTATAAGCCATGTTTTGTTCCAGAAGTGACTAGGACCACTTCCTTCGATAATCATCTGTCTACCGCTAACAGCCTATAACTGATAGCAGTCAGAGTACTACGTTCGTTTCCGTGCACTCCATGCCCCGACCAAAATTTGGGTTGCTAGCTTGAGGGGTTTACCGCGTTCCACTCTCTCTGTTTCCAGAAAGACTCCGTCACTGTGGCACTTTCAAGCCTACTCTGACCTATCCAAAGACTTAGCCATTTCGACTGCCGTAACGATCTCTCGTCCCTAGGCTTATGGATTCGCCTAGCACAAACACTACAGGCATCACAGCCTGTGCTAGCATGGACTTTCCTCATGAAAAGGGATTCTCTTCACGCGATTATCCAAAAATTGCATCTAATAGACACCTAATTATAACTCAGAATTGTCTACAATTTGCTTACCGAATACTTCTTTTTCAAGTCGATTCAATCGTTTCAAAATATCAAAATTTGTCATTGGAGTAGAACTTGTTACTTCGATAGAACTTTGTTGAGTAGAACTTGCCTGTGGCTTGTTAGACAATTCCTCCTTCAAATCAGCAATCTCCTGACGAAGAGATTTGACCAAAGCTGCGTAAGTCTCATAATCCTTGATCACATCATCTAGGAACTCGTCTACCTCTGCCTTACTATATCCGCGAACTTCACGTCCAAACTCTTGTTCAAAAATATCTTTTGCTGAAAAAATAATACTTGCCATTTCTCTCTCCATTCTTGATTGCTATTCTTATTATATAAAAAAAGACAAACAAAAATCAAGGTCAAAGCCTCACTTTTCGGAAAAATTTTCCACCATTTCGTTCAGATCCTCAAATGTTAATCTTTTTGTAATATAGCCTTCTTGATTTTTCATCATCTGGTAAAAATACTGTAACTTGGTTTCATTTTCTTCGTCATAAAACAGGTAGCATCCATCCGTATTTTCCAGCAGAAATTTCTGATAATCACGTAGTTGCCCCTTGTGCTCATATTGTGGATAGGCATATTTGACAAAGTCAACCTGCTTAAACTCACTGAGTTTGATTTGATTGGCCTCATTCCAGTTACTACCATGGGTTTCAAAGGCAAAAATCGTTGCCAACTGAAAGCCATAGTCTGTTTTCATGTCTTTTGCCACTTGAAGCACCCAATACTCGAAGCCCAGAGTCCCTGTAAAGACAAGCCAGGTCACCCCTTCTTCTGCTAGACGTTCTAGATCTCTCCGAATGGCAGTTTTGATAATATCAACGCGAATATCCTTGTCATTAAAGAGCCCAAGGTCGAAGGCTGAATAGCCTAAAATCAAGGCTGTTGTCATTTTTAACCCTTTCTTTGTAAATTTATGATATAATAGAGTGATGTTATTGTACCAATAAGGAGAATTATGGTCAACTATCCACATAAACTTTCATCACAGAAGAGACAAGCCCCCCCGTCACAAACTAAAAATTTCGCAAATCGGGGAATGTCTTTTGAAAAGATGATCAACGCTACGAACGACTACTATTTGTCACATGGATTGGCAGTGATTCACAAGAAACCGACTCCCATCCAAATCGTACGTGTCGACTATCCCCAACGAAGTCGAGCCAAGATCGTTGAAGCCTACTTTAGACAGGCCTCAACGACTGACTATTCAGGGGTTTATGATGGATACTACATCGACTTTGAAGCAAAGGAAACTAGGCAAAAACATGCGATTCCGATGAAGAATTTCCATCTCCATCAGATCCAGCATATGGAACAAGTTCTTGCCCAGCAAGGAATCTGCTTTGTCCTCCTTCACTTTTCTTCTCAGCAAGAAACCTACTTATTGCCGGCCATTGATTTGATTCGTTTCTATCATCAAGATATGGGACAAAAGTCAATGCCACTTGGATATATTCGAGAAAATGGATATAGGATTGAGCCTGGTGCCTTTCCACAGATTCCCTATCTCGAAGTTATCAAAGAACATTTACTAGGTGGTAAAACAAGATGAACAAACAAACTTTCCTGCGAATAGCTAAGTATGTCAGTATCTGCCTTTTGACCTTATTTATCGCAGCTATTATGCTAGGTGGAGGCCTTTTTCTGTACTATGTAAGCAAGGCTCCGGCTCTATCCGAAAGCAAACTAGTCGCTACAACGTCTAGTAAGATCTATGACAGCAAAAATGAACTTATCGCTGATCTGGGTTCTGAGCGCCGTGTCAATGCACAGGCTAATGAAATCCCTACGGAGCTGGTCAATGCAATTGTCTCTATTGAAGATCATCGTTTCTTCAGTCATCGAGGAGTAGATACGATTCGTATCCTAGGCGCTTCCTTACGAAACCTTCGTGGTGGGGGTGGTCTTCAAGGTGGTTCTACCTTGACACAGCAGTTGATTAAACTAACCTATTTCTCAACGTCAACATCTGATCAAACACTTTCACGTAAGGCACAGGAAGCTTGGCTAGCCGTTCAGTTAGAACAAAAAGCAACCAAACAAGAGATCCTAACTTACTACATCAACAAGGTCTATATGTCCAACGGAAATTACGGGATGCAAACGGCAGCCCAAAACTACTATGGTAAAGACCTCAAAGATTTAAGTCTACCTCAATTGGCTCTCCTAGCTGGAATGCCCCAGGCTCCAAATCAGTATGATCCCTACTCTCATCCAGAAGCGGCACAAGAACGCCGAGATCTGGTTCTCTCCGAGATGAAGGGACAAGGTTACATTACAGCCGAACAATACGAAAAAGCCATTAACACTCCTATTACAGACGGACTTCAAAGTCTAAAATCTGCTAATAGCTATCCTCCGTATATGGACAATTACCTCAAAGAAGTGATTGATCAAGTCGAACAAGAAACAGGCTACAACCTTTTGACAACGGGAATGGAAGTTTATACCAATGTTGATCCAGCCGTTCAACAACGTCTCTGGGATATCTACAATACCGACGAATACGTTAATTATCCAGATGATGAGTTGCAAGTAGCTTCTACCATCGTAGATGTCACAAATGGAAAAGTCATCGCTCAATTAGGTGCCCGTCACCAATCAAGCAATGTTTCCTTCGGTATGAACCAAGCTGTCGAAACCAACCGTGACTGGGGTTCAACCATGAAACCCATCACAGATTACGCGCCAGCCTTGGAGTATGACATCTACGACTCAACTGCTGCTATCGTTCATGACGTACCTTATAACTATCCTGGGACCAACACCCCTGTCTACAACTGGGATAAGAGTTACTTTGGAAACATCACGTTACAGTATGCTCTTCAACAATCACGGAACGTTACAGCTGTAGAAACCTTGAATAAAGTCGGTTTGGATAGAGCCAAGACCTTCCTAAATGGACTCGGTATTGACTACCCAGATATGCCCTATGCCAACGCGATTTCCAGTAACACAACCGAATCTAACAAAAAGTACGGGGCAAGCAGTGAAAAAATGGCCGCAGCCTATGCTGCCTTTGCCAATGGCGGTATTTACCATAAGCCAATGTACATCAACAAAATCATCTTTAGTGATGGTAGTTCAAAAGAGTTTTCTGATTCAGGAACACGCGCTATGAAAGAAACTACTGCCTACATGATGACAGAAATGATGAAAACGGTCCTAACCTACGGAACAGGACGTGGTGCCTACCTATCATGGTTACCACAAGCTGGTAAGACTGGTACATCAAACTATACAGATGATGAAATCGAGAAATACATCAAGAACTCTGGTTATGTAGCTCCAGACGAAATGTTTGTCGGCTATACTCGTAAATATTCAATGGCTGTCTGGACCGGTTACTCTAACCGACTTACTCCTATCGTTGGTGATGGCTTCTACGTTGCAGCTAAGGTCTACCGTTCAATGATGACCTATCTCTCAACTGATGATCACCCAGGAGATTGGACCATGCCTGAAGGCCTTTACAGAAGCGGAGAATTTGTCTTTAAGAATGGAGCACGCAATACGTGGACCCCTTCATCATCTACACAACAAAGTTCGACATCTGAAAGTTCTAGCTCAACATCTGAGAGCTCGACTTCTCAGTCAAGTTCAACTACTCCAAACACAAGTCAAACGCAGACGATTCCTCAACAATCAGACACTGCACCTGCTGAGCAAAACCAACCAAGTCAACCGCAACAATAAGCAAAATCCTGAGAAGTAAAATTCTCAGGATTTTTATTCTTTATAGCTCAATAGTTTATCCCAACAGCACCATAACTCTTTTAATAGTTTCTCTAACTATTATAGAGGTTATGGAGCTGTCTTTTCACTTTCTCTTGATGCTAAAATTTGTCAAAAACAAAGGTAATCAGATGCTATTCCTTTTTCCCTTTCGCGATAAAGATAGCGGATAGAGCTAGGCTAACGCCTGCAAGGAAGAGAGCTGTATCAGATTTGCTTTCACCTGTTGCTGGAAGCTCCTTCTGATCATCCTGTTTAACTTCTGGAGTCTTAGTATCAGCGAGTGGACTTAAGTTCAATTTGTACTCTGGTTTTTCAACTGTCGGTGCTGGTTGGTCTCCTGCTGTACCAAGTGGACCTGTGTACTCTGGTACTCCATGTACTGCTGCTTCTACCGCGTTCACACCACCTGTAAAGTCCAGTTTCTCGACCGTCGGTGCTGGTTGATCTCCTGCTGTACCAAGTGGACCTGTGTACTCTGGCAATTCATGCACTAGAGCCATCACTGCATTGACACCGCCCTTGAACTCAGGTTTCTCTACTGTTGGAGCAGCTTGGTCTCCTACTGTCGCTACTGGGCCTGTGTACTCTGGAAGTTCATGTACTAGGGCTTCAACTGCATTGACACCACCTGTGAATTCAGGAACCTCAAGAACGGGTGCTGGTTCTTCACCCTTGCTTGATTGAACAGCTTCCTCTGTTAATTCTTGATAGAAGCTCGCCAATTCATAAAACTCAGCCTTGCCACCTTCCCAGACTAATTTGACGTCTAGAAGAGAGCCACCATTTCGGATAGCGAAGGTTTGGAGACTAGATGTAATGGCACCGAGGTCTGTCCAACTGTCTTGACCATCCTTGAGTGTTCTAGCAAGAACACGTGCCTTAGCTCCTTCAGGAAGACTGGAAACGAGACGAAGGTGGTTGGCATTGGTTGGTTCAGACAAGTGATACACCAACTCGCCCTTGTCTTTTTCAGACTTGTAGCTGGTCAAGACTTTGCCGTCTACAAGATTATTATAAAGATTACCTTGGCTTTCTCCACTACTTCCTTCTACTGTTGGGTCATTGATTGGTTTGACAAATTCACCATCATTGATGACCAATTCTGTAAAGCCTACAAACCGGGCATCATAGTCTGCAGTATAGAGGACACGGAGATAGTTCGCTTTGACTGGTGTCGTCAATTCTCCTTCGATGTAGCGATTTCCTGGCATCTTAGAATCATGTGTCCAACCATCTGTCAGTGAATCATCGTGTTGGCTATTGGCCACACCATCTCCTACTGTCACGACATCTGTCCAAGTTTTACCGTCTTGGCTGACTTGGATCTTACCATCACGAAGGTAGTTTTGAGTTCCGTCTTGGATGTAGGCTCTAATCTTCTTGATAGTGCGTTCGCTACCAAGTTTCAAGGTCACATGACCATCTTTATGGGCATAGTCTGAAAACTCAACGAAGTTGTTGTAAACACCGTCAAATAGTTGATCTAGGTTGTTTAGTTTACGAACATCATTGCTTCCGTATGTTGGATGAATGCCCATAGTTGTAGATTCTAGTTTGGTTGGTTGTACTTCTTCGGTTGTCACAAGGAGAGAAGTGGCTGTCACAGCTTGTTCCTGATCCGTTTTGTTGACCAGACGAACATAACGTACCAAGTGGGTTGCGACAGTTCTGTCTTTCAACTGGCTGGCTGGCGTCCATTCTTGCGCATTTGCAGAATACTCTAGGCTAAGAGCAGGGTTGGTTTGGCCTTGGAGCTGGATGCTCTTGACCTGATGGATACGGTCAAGCTTCATACCTAGATAGCTATGAGCAGGGAGTTTCGTTCCAGCTGGAATTTGAAGATCGTAACTGCCCAAGCTATCCACTACTGGCGTTTCCTTCAAGGCATCAACGTTGGTGTCTGTTAAGTCACTGTTTCCAGAGCGTGTCTCAACAGAGAAGTCTTGGATACGCCACCAGAGGTCGAGTGCCTTGGTATTGCGTACTCGGATGTAACGAGCATTGATCGCTCTGGTCACTTCCTTGGTTTGTTCTCCTGATAGGCGATCCAACTCTTGCCATGCAGTTCCATCTGTAGAGTACTCAAGTACACCTGCGGCAAGCTTATCACCCGTTCCTTGGCGAAGACGAACTTTAGTGACTGACTTGACTTCACCGAGGTCAAGTTGCGCCCAGGCATCTACTGGAGTCGTATTGCTACCGTCAGCATTTGCCATCATGGCTTCTGTATTGTCCTTGCCATCAGTGATTTGACGGGCTGAGGTATTTAGTTTGTAAACTAAGTTTGAGCTTAGACTAACTGTCGTTGCTTGTTGGCTACGAGCTTTTTCAACTGGACGGTTGACTGCAATTTCCTGAACTGCAAACCAAGTATTCTCGCGATCTACTGTCGCAATCATGCGAACTGCCTTGGCCTTGATATTGAGATTTTCAAACTTAAGCAGGGATTCATTTCCGACATAGCTTGGCTCTTTCAAGGTTACCCAGTTATCATTTTCATCTAGATACTGCACTTCTGCCTTACTAAAGGTGTCATTTGGATTAGCCTGCGTTCCCATAGCAAAGGTCAGGGTTCGAATTGCTACTGGTTTGTTGAACTTCATACCGATATAATCACCTGTCTTGATGCTATTTGGTGATTTAATAATCGCATGAGTTGCCAAATCGCCATCCGTTACTTCTGCCAAACCACCTTCTACACCTGTTCGATTGGTGATAAAGGTACTGATGATTTGATCTGGATGCAAGACTTTTTGAACCTCAGACGCTAGAACTTCTTTCAAGGATAGGATAAATGGACGAATATGTTGAACACCCAATTCAGCTTTTTCCATATGGTCTACATAATGGAAGGTGTGAGTTTGAGACTGTTCGTACAATTTCAAACCTTTATAGTAGCTATCCCAAAGTTTGGCTGCATCGTTTGTAGCCATGGCTTCAGTTCCTGTAAGGAAGGCATCAAGGGCATTCATTTGATCGATTGCATTATCCAACCAATAGTGGATTTGGGCAACCATTTTTTTATCGCCTGATGCTTTATAGAGTTCGGCTGCTTCTTTAATCTTGGCAAATTCTGCACGCAAGGCTGCACGTTCTGCAGTCACATCCTGACCTGCTTTGAGCTTGGTCATGAAGTCTGTTAATTTTGGAGCCAAGTCTACAGATTCTTCTAGTTTGACGACACGATTATCCATGTTTTGGTTGATCATGTGCTTACCAAGTTCGCGGAAGGCTGCTGATACCTTGCTATCTTCAAAATGACCATTTTCTACAAAGTTGAAGGCAATGTCATTGATTTTCTTAGCTTCTTCTTCTGATTTCCACTGTTTCCATGAGTATTGAGCTCCTGAAAAGAGGGCAATCTTAGATGGTTCAGACTGTTGCATTGGGTTTAACATGATACCAGATAGCAAGCTTGGATCCACATTTGGATGAAGGAATTTTTCACCACCACCTAGAATCAAGTGTTGTTTAGAGTTATCTGTTACTGGCCAGTTAATCCAAAGTGAAACGGGGCGATAGGTCTTGCCACCTGCGGATAGATTATTTTTAAGAGTTGAAAGGAAGCTTTCAGAGACTTCACCCCAAATCTTACCACCCGTCAAGGTCATGGATGTTGAACTTGGGAGATTTTCATTGAGGGATTTCAACTCATCCTCACGTCCATTACCCCAATACTGGCCAGGAACAAAGATCATTTCTTTACGAAGACCGCTGTAAGTTCCCTGCATTTCAGTCAACCACTTGGTCATATCTTGCATCAAGCGATTGTAGCTATTGTAACCTCCGACTGGACTTGGTGCATCATCTGCTAGGATACCAAATTCACGGACACCCACTTTCATCAACTGGGTAAATTTAGCCTTGATGGTTGCCAAATCTTCTTGGTAATGCGCTTCATTGCCAAAGCGGATGCGGTTGTTCATGAATGGATGGATAGTCCAGACATAGCGGGTTTTACTTTGATTTCCAACACGAGCAAGTTCACGAATTTCTGCTAGTTTTTCTTCTGGATAGAGTTCACGCCATTTCTTGTTGTGGTATGGATCATCTTTTGGTGCAAAGAAGTATTGGTTCAATTTCAAATCGCCACCATAACGCATGAGCTCTGCACGATCGGCATTCGACCATGGATTTCCATAGTAACCTTCGATGAAACCACGGTTCTTGAGCTCTGCGTAATCTTCTACTGTTACATTGCGAAGGACTGGTACTTGGCTTTCCTTGAGCATGTGTTTCAAGGTTGTCAAACCATAGAAGACTGCATCAGTGTCTTTTCCGACGATAGAAATCGAATTATCCTTGATACTCAAGACATAGGCGTCAATCTTGTCAAAGAGACCTGCTGAAACATTGGACAAGTTTTGCTCTGCTTGTGAGCCTTGTCCATGCACTCCAAGATAGATATTGGTTGCGCCAGCGATTGCTGCCTTACCAGTTGTATAAGATACTTGATTGTCCTGCAAGACACTCTTCAAGCGATTGCGAGTATAGATATCGAGTTGATCGCCCATGACCAGATTGACTTGCTTACGAAGGGCTGTGACTCCTTCTCCATAAGTCACTTTTTGTGGAGTTGGGAAGACCTTGTACTCTTTCTTGAGATAGTCTGCGCTCTTGCTAGCAGCTGCAATGCTGTCTTCGCTAGCTGGTTTACTTGCAGTGAATTGATCTGCCAATTCAACTGTTCCATCACCTGTTTGCTCTACTTTTGGTTTTTCTGGTGTAGTTGGTTTTTCTGGTTGACTTGGTGCAGGCGTTTCTTGCTCTTCTTTGACAGGTTTTAATAGATGAACTTCAGCTGCACTTGCAAAACCACCAACGCCTTCCAATACTTTCAACTCAATCTTGTTGGTATGAACCGCCGTAAAGTTGACTGTTTTTTCTTGGGCGTTGTTGTCCCAGCTTCCTTCTGAAACCTTGACCATTTGGCCATCTTTTTGTGCGTAGATTTCGTAGCGCGTCACGACACCATTTCCACCACCTGGGCGTGGGAGATACGTCAAGCCATTGACTTTTTCTGCTTCTTTCAAGGTCATAGTAAGGGTGTATGGCGCAGTGTCACCAGTCCACTTAGTATGCCAGAAGGTATTTGGATCATTGTCAAAGGCCTTTTCAACAGCGCCTTCAGTCGCGTTTCCTGGAAGTTGCTGACTGCTTGCGGTTGCAGTAATCTTATCATTTGAAATCAAGCGAGGATTTACAAATGGTTTGTCTGACAACTCTGCACTATGCAAGATTCCTTTGAAACCACCGATGCTTTCAAGCGGTAGTACCAAGCTATTGTGGGCAAAGCGAGGGTGGGCTGGATTTGCAATACGCTCAATCTTTTCACCATCCACATAGACTTCTGTAGATTGTGGTTTGGTCACGATGGAGATTTGATAACGTTTGTTCTTTTCAAGTTTTTTATTGAATTGGATATGGAACTGTTCAAATTGATAAGCAAGATAGCCGTCTTTATCAGCTAGATAGATACGGTTGTCCCCACTTGTTGAGAAGGTTTGTTCTCCGTCTCCAGTGACAGTTACATCAAACTTCAAGACATGACTTGGACCAACATCACCAGCCAAGCCTTCGATACTGCTGTCTTTCTCAAAAGCCAATCCCTGCTCGCTTGTCTTCACTTTCTTGCTTGCATAGTTCTTGACTGTTTCAGGATTGATGGTAAACAAGTCGCTTTGATCAATCTCTTTATCAGGATTTGACTGTGGCGCATAAGGACTCGTTGGTAGGGTGCGTTCTGCAAAGGTCGCAGCCGCACGGTCAGATCCCCAGGTGCGTTCTGCAGTGGTTTGCATGCTCTTGAAGAAGCGTTTGAAGATGTCATAAGAGGTCAAACCTGTCTCATGAAGGTCAATATTATCATTCCAAACTGCGTGCCCACCACCAATGATACTTGGATGAGAAGCTGGTAGAAGTGGACCTCCACCTGTTCTAAAATCATTCGGTGTCCAGCTATTGTACTGACGTTCGTAGTTAGCATAGTCCCCGTAGGCTGCTTGACTATTGCTTCCACTTGGCACACTATAGGTCGGTACATCCGTGATATTGATAATCTTAGCTCCCTGAGCAATGGCTTCATTTGGTCGTTGCCATCCGATACTCCAGATATCAACCTCTACTCCGTTCCAATCAACAGGAGTGTTCCCACGTTTCGCACTGAGTGAGCCCCAGATACGAGGGGTGTAACCTTTAGACTTGATATATTGGGTCAAATCATTGACATAGCGACGGTAACTTTCTCTGCTGCCATAGTATTCATCCGTTCCAATATGAACAGTGGATACCCCATGAAGTGGTGCATCTGGACCATCGAGGAGTTTGTCATAAACTGATTTGACAAAAGCTAGCGTTTCATCGTATTTATTATCTAGGTCGAGCATGGCAACACGTTCAACATTGTGCTTGCCTGCATAATCGCTCAAACTACCTTGATACATGAGGTCTGGACGAACTTTGACAAATGATAGTGCATGACCTGGTGTGTCAATTTCTGGTACTAGGTTGATATGCAAGGCCTTGGCAAGTTTAATCAGATTTTGCATTTCTTCCTTGGTATAGTGCTCATCTGATGTCAATTTTTGACCATTCTTACCAACAATATCTGTCTCCACACGGAAACCAGTCTTAGCGTGTTCAAGTACATACTTGAGTTGTTCTTCTGGACTTAAATTCTTACCTGCCAAGTGTTCCTTTAGGAAGATATAGTTATCGTTGAGGTGCAACTGCAAGTCGTTCATCTTGTAGTAAGCCATGTTGAGCATGATGTCTACAAGGGTGTCGTAAGGGATAAATTTACGACCTGTATCCAACATAAAGCCACGGTGGCTGAAACTTGGGAAATCACGAATTTCGCCATTTTGGAGGTTACTTTCTCCCATTTGAAGAAGGGTACGAGTGGCGTAGAAGGCTCCTGTGTTTGTGGCAGCTTCGATGGTAATCACATCATTTTGGATAGTGATGCCATACCCTTCTTTACCATAACCCTTGTTTTCAACCTTTTTAAATTCGATTCGTTTTTGAGCTTGCTTGTCACCTGTTGCTAGTTCCAATCCACGGCTGGCAAGGTCTGACTGATAGAAGGTTGCAGCCTGATCAAAGCCAGAATCTCCTGTCGCAAGAACTGTATCTGAAGTGATAGAAGATTGGCCTTCTTTCCCATACCATTGTTGAACAGCTGGTGCTACTTTTGGCTTCACGCCCACACCTTCGTCCTGATGTAGCCCCTTGATGACTACTTCAAACTCTTTGGTAAAGGTATGACTGTCTCTGATTTGTTGCACCATGACCTTGACGCGTTGGTCTGTCAAAGGCTTATAGATGTGATTTTGAAGGTCAATCACACCTTGCTTGTTGCTTCCGATGAGGCTAACTTTCCCTGGCAAAGTTGGTAAGACAAGAGACTGTCCGTCTTCTGCTACTGTTAGTTCGGTTACTTGGCGGATATCCGTTACCTTACTATGGTCCGGAACGTTTGAATAAGCTCGAATTTCTTGGATTCCAACGTTTCTCCAGCCCATTGTTCCCGCTTGATAATCATTGACCTCCAATTTGAGGTACTTAGCTTTGATACTTTCAGCTAGGTCTACTTTCTCATCTAAAACAGGATCTCCAGCCTTGGTATGCGCTAGTTTCCATTGTTTTTCTCCATTAGCGCCCACGTCTTCTTGACCTGCGTAATAGAGACTCCAAGATTTGATATTTGGGTCATTTTGCCCATTGCGAAGACGACGATCCCAGTCAATTTCCACATGCTTGATGAGGGTAGTTTTTGGAAGAGTTAATTCGAAGGTTGGTTTCGGTACATCTTTGTCCGTAGCCCAACGAGTATTGTCATCTCCATCAATAGCCTTATCTGCAGTAAAGTTGGTTCCAGCCTCATGGTTGTTTGCTGAAGCAGTAGCACCTTCAAGATGGTTCACATCTTCTCTATCTTCGATTTGCTTTTCAGCTGGTTTTGGTGCGGGCGTAGCAGTTTCAGCTGGTTTATTGTCAGGTTTTGTTACCTCTGCTGGCTTGGGACTTGCAGGACTTGTCTCAGGTTTTGCCTCTTCACTTGTTGCAGGATTGGTTCCCTCATCAGTCGCTGGAGTTTCTTCATGACTTGCTTCTGTTGCAGCTTCTGCGTCCGCCTTTTCAAGCGCAGCGGCTAAATCATCGGGTAACTTATCCAGTGCTTGAACATGGGTGATGCTTCCCTCTGTTTCTGAAGGTGCTGCCGTTTCTGCTGCCTGAACCATATTGGCTCCAAAGATACTAGCACCAATCATGACGGAGGCTGCACCGATTGCAAATTTTCTTATACTATAGTGACAGCGTTTCTCAAAAAAATGTCTATCCATCTTTCTCCTATTCCTTTCATCCGCATACATGAGTAAGCGGTATCATTTCTCCTTTGAAAAAAGGAGAGAACCAAGAGGTCCTCTCCAGGTGTTTGATTCATTTTCCGACCCTGATTTCTATAGAGTTCGAGTCATTTATCCAAACAAGGTAAGTATAGTATAGAATAGAATAGAATATCTATTCTTTTTTACTTTTAGCAGCATAGAGGGCTGCTGACAATGCTAGGCTGATTCCTGCAAGGAAGAGGGCTGTATCAGACTGCCCTGCTCCTGTTTCTGGAAGAGCCTTCTTGCTTTCTTCATTTTTCAGAGTATCTTTAACTTTTGGAGTCTTTGAATCAGCTAGTGGAGCTGGTGTTAATTTATACTCTGGTTTCTCAACAGTTGGTGCTGGTTCATCACCTGCTGTACCTAGTGGGGCTGTGTACTCTGGTTTTTCATGTACGGCTGGCTCAACTCCATTCACACCACCTGTGTATTCTGGTACTTCGTTTACCACAGCTTCAACTCCATTGACGCCACCTGTGTATTCTAGTTTCTCGACGGTTGGTGCTGGCTGGTCGCCTGCTGTACCGAGTGGGCCAGTGTACTCTGGTTTCTCATGTACTGCTGCTTCAACTGCATTGACTCCACCTGTGTATTCTGGTACTTCGTTTACCGTAGCTTCAACTGAATTCACACCACCTGTGTATTCTAGTTTCTCGATGGTTGGTGCTGGCTGGTCGCCTGCTGTACCGAATGGACCAGTATACTCTGGTTTTTCATGTACGGCTGCCTCAACTCCATTAACACCACCTGTAAATTCTGGTTTGTCAAGAACTGGAGGTTGCTCTTCACCCTTGCTACTTGTAGGAGAGTCTGGTTTCGTAGCAGAATCTTTTAATTGATTGAGATAATCTGCAAAATATTTCACCATTCTTTCAGTCAAGAGATGGTTATCCGTCGCATATTTCATGCTCGCCTGAACTCCGGCCACTTCCTCTTGATTTTCTTTGTCTGTCAATTTTTGAGCCTTAGCTAAAGCTGCTTCATAGCCTGACAAGTCAAGAGGTGTTTCTGCTACTTGTGGACGAGTAAAGATGAGTTCTGCTGCAGATTGATATTTATCTCCACCATCTCCGTATGTCTTGGTACCAGTAAGGACAATCTTCTTAGCCTTGATTGTCTTACCAAAGTCAATATCTTTTGGTTTATTGTTATCTGGCCAGTCCATCGCAGTGAAGGTGTGCTCCTTGCCAGACTCATCTGTGACAACCAGTTTCACATCTCTCAAGTTACCGTTTGAACCTGAACCCCGTGGTATATAGCGAAGTCCTGTGATTTCAGTAGGCTCTTTCAATACCATGGTTGCAGGCTTGCCTACATCTCCACCATTCCAAGATGTATGCCATAGGCTAGATAGATTTCCATCAAAGGCATTCTCTAGGCCTTCACCTGGTTGGGCAGGCGCATCCAAACTTGCAAAATCTTCTGCCACCAAGGCTGTTTTCTTCTGAACCAAGGCATTCTTCAAGGCTTCAATCTTGGCAATCTCTGCACGCGCATCTTCGACACTAATATCATCATCTGCTTGGCTGAGATTAAAGACCGCCTCTTTCAAAGCATCCATAGACTCTTTGGTGTAATTAGTCATGGCAACAGTTGGCAAGTAGTTCTTCAGTGCATTTTCTGTCAACATCTTACCTGTGAGGGTAATTTCTTCGATTTGAAGATTATCCATCATGAAGTCGTTATATCCACGGAAGTTGGCATTTCCACCAGAATCACCACGAGTATTGCTTGCATTTCCAGTTGAGTAGATACCTACCCAAGTATCACCTGTTTCTGCACCAGTCACGAGGAAGGTTGCCTTCTTGGCTTTCTTAGAATCTGTCCAGGTATTTGGCAATTCATGCATTTCCAAGTTGCTTGCTTTCGTACCACGGTTACCAGATTGGAATTCTCCCTTACCAACTACAAAGGCGTAGGTATTGTCTGATCCTGCTTCGTATTCAAAAGTTACACGATAGGTCTTACCTGCTTCAAAGCGGAAGTTTTGTGGAATGGTTTGGTAAACCAAGTTACGACGGCTAACCAGTCCATTGGTCTTCAATGACCAATTTCCTTCGATAACATCATCGACTTTCTTACCGTTCCAACCACGTTGTGTATATGGATCATGCTTTTCAGACAAGTGAGTACGGTTGTCTTCAACACCTTCGACACCGCCCACTACGAATGGGAAGATACCTTGAGCAACATTTTCAAAGTCTTGTTTGAAGGTGCCTTTACCTGTATCATGGTTTTCTCCGTACATGCTTGAATTGTTTTCAAAGGTACGAATTTCATCAAAGTAAGTTGCTTCATCACCAGCTTCACGACTCAATGTCAAAGTAACATTTGAGACGTCCGATCCAGTTGTAAAGAAGGCGTACATGTTTTGGAAGTAACTTGTATCGTCAACTGTAGCATTGTCACGACGATTGTTATGAGCATAAGCTTTGATATAGTTGAGAGCGAGTGACTTATTAGTATAAGTAGTCACTTCTTTCTCGCCAGTATTCACTGTGATACTTGCCTTAGCATTACTACGGTTATCAACACCGACATAAACCGCATACTTGGTATTTGGTTTCAAGCCAGTCAGTTTCTGAGTAAGGCTGACCTTGCTCTTATTGCCTTGGATACGAAGCATTTCATTTGCACCCTGTGATTTGACAATTTCTGCCTTGGAAGCATCACCAGAAATGGTCCAGTGTTTCAAGGTTCCACTGTTAAATCCTTGGTCATAGATGTGCATACCTTCGCTCCATGACATTTCAGGATTGGTTTGTTTTGAACGGTAGAGAACGTATGGTTGATTTGCTAGAAGGTCTAGGGTAATCTTGCCATCTTTTACAGTGAGTTCTTGCTCTTCTGTCTTACCTTGGTCAGTTAACTTGTAAAGGTAAACCTTGCTATTTGCCCAATCACTTGGAAGTGTCCAAGTTGTTGCACCAGCCTGCGTATTGAAGTAGTACATTTTTTCCTTATCAGTAGGAAGTTTCTTACCATTTGCATCCCAGTTCCAAGGAGTCAAGTAAGCTGAACCATCTTGGATGACACGTCCGTTGAGCGTTACTGTACGTTCGCGGTATTGCGGGCTATTGACATCATTTGACTTACGAGTCACAACCACTTTGTTACCTGTAGCATCGACTAGCTCAACCTTCATTTCTGGAGTCCATTTATAGGTGCTACCATTATCAGACATGGTAACTGGTGTACCATTTTCCCATTTACTTACAGTGAAGTGTTGGAAGTACTTAGTCATGACGTCATGGGCAAACAAGTTGGTTACATAGCCATTGTAGTCACTTCTTCCCTGCCAACCTTCAAAGTCTTTCATGCTGTAACCACCTAGAAGTGGGTAGTTGGCTGCACCACCGTAACTTCTGTAGTCCCCAACCCAAGAATCTTTTTGGTGGTTGCGGATAAAGCGAGTGATAGCACTGTTGATACCTTTATTAGTGTAGCCACCATAGGTCAAGTCAGCTGCCCAGTGTTGGAAGGTAGAGTCGTATTCACCACCATGGCCCCACTCAATCGCAAAACGCCAGCCTTGTTTGTTGATTTCTTTAGCAAGAACGTGGGTAGCCCAGGCACCGTTATCACCTGATTGGCCATTGCCCCATACGTCCACATATATAAAGTCGAGACCATCACCAAGTTTTTTCTTCAAGTCTTCCCAGCGAGCCAAGCGTCCATGTGCTAGGTCATAAGCAGCATCGATATTGATACCTTGGTCTAGCCAGTTCCATCCGTAGCTGTAGCTTCCATCTGGATTCTTACGAAGAATATTTTCATTAAAGTATTTAGACTCAGGATAAGTCTCAGAAGCGTTAACGTGGATACCTAGATGAGCTCCATATTTCTTCGCTTTTTCGATCAAGGTCTTGAAATCTTCGACACCACCAATACGTTTACCAATATCAGCATAGTTCAAGTGTCCAGAGTCGTGACCTTCACTACCATATCCTTTAAGGAGAACACCTTGCCCAAGACCATCTGTGTGGAGATTGATCTTCTTGATACCATCCAAGGTCATAAGGAATGGGTTTTGTGCTTGAGAACCAAAGTTCATCGCGATACGGTAAGCAGTGATATCCTTGACTTTTTCCCAACCTTGAGGGTTGTTCATGATGCTACGATAAGCAATAGCTCCATCTTGCCAATCCACTTTATTGTCTGCATTAGCATCTTCAGTGATAACAACCTTGGCACTTGGAAGTTCCTTGGTATACTCTGGGAAGACAATGCCCTTATAAGCTTTTTCCCATTGCCATTCAGAACTATGAATTCCGACATAGTTGGCATTTCCGACTGTTTCTTTGTAGGCTGTCAAGCGGGTCCAGTCATAAGAACCTCCACCGTAGCTGTTTTGAGAGTTACTCCAAACACCTGCAGCAAGCTTATTTGTAGAAACAAATCCATACATGTAACCCTTGGCCAAGTCTTTCATTGGATTGGTTACATCGATATGATCATCTCCGCTGACATGGGTATTATTTGACATGGTTGCCCCATCAAACTTAGCACCAGCTTGATCACTAGAAACAGAGACTAAAGCATTGCCAAGGAAACTAATGGAAGAAAGCAGTTTTCTTTCATCATCAATCTTTTGACCTGGAGTAACTTGATTATGGTTGACAATCTTGGTCACATCAAAGTGCAACTGATTATCCACAACTTGCAGACGAACTGTCATTTCTGCATTGATAAGATTAGCATCATCGCGAAGCTTCATCAAGTATTCTGCAGTTGTCTCATTGATTTTTTTGTAAGTAACTTCTGGTGTGACTTCGTGTTTGTTGATAAATACTTTATTGAATTGTTGAACTTGTCCTGGCAAGGTATGCCCGTTCAAGCTGTATTCTTTAATACGTGGGAAGGCTTGGTCAATCACTGCTTTGAGGACCTTAGACTGGATCGTATCATAAGTCACCTTGCTATCATCAACGGCCGGACCTGTTTCTTTCTGGGCAGGAGTATCATCTGCTTTCACGTCTTCTTGATTGTCTGTTTTAACGCTGACAACTGTACGCTCATTGCCATAGGAACCAGCTTTTAGGACGATTTTCTTCTCATTTTTAAGAGTTTCATTAACAGCTGCTGGCAAAGTAACCGTATCAAAGAGTTTCTCATCATTATTCGTTGCATTGAGTTGTCCATCTGACTTGAGGGTAATTGATAGGCGGTTAATTGATCCTGTCTCAGGCGCTGCTACACGCCCCCCCTTATACCAGGTGCTATCGGTTGGAGATTTATACTCCCAGAACCAGCCATCTTTGTCATAACCAACAAAAACATTGTTCTTGGTATCTTTAAATTTCAAGAAGACACCAAAGCGTGATTTGCCCTTTTCAGAATCATCTTTGAAGGTTAAATCAACCGTCGCATTTCCATTAGCATCAACTGTCAATCCTTGTTTTTCAAACAAGGCTGGTTTATCGCCATTGTCGTTCTGTGCAGTTGAAGACAATTGATTGTAGCGGACACCTTTTTCTTCACGAACCGTAACTGTTCCCTGTTGCTCTTTTTTCGCTACCGTTTGCCATTCAGGAGTTACTGTCTTAGGGGTTTCAGGTTTAGCAGCCGCAGGTTTATCCTCTTTTGGTTTTTCTTCAGCCAGTTTTTCTTTTTCTTCCAAGTCTGCTGGTTTGACACTTGAAATTCCCTTCATGTGATCTTGGATCCATTTCAATTGGGCAGGTGAGAAGAGAATGCCACCACTACGTTGGCCAACAACTCCATTTTGATGAACACCAACGAGTTTTCCTTCTGTATCAAAGATACCACCACCACTAGCACCTGGTTTTCCTCCTTGATAACCGATCCCTTGGACACCTTCTCCATATGGTTCTGCAAAATCAACTTTAGTATTGACAATCGGATTCAATTTCCCTTCTGGATAACCAAAGACATGGAGTTTATCTCCGATTTTCTTAACTACTGGCTTTTTGGTTACTTCAACAGGCGTATTTTCGAGAACTGTACGTAATCTCACAAGAGCCAAATCATTCTTGTAACCTTTTAGGAAACCTTCACGATCCCAGTGAATAATGTCTTTTTTACTAAATTTAACATCTGGTAGTCCTGGATAGGAAATGCTATAGATATCCCCATCACCATTATCATTGTCAACGACCTTACGATTATTGCCATCTGGAACATCTTTT
Source organism: Streptococcus oralis (assembly GCF_901543815.1). Taxonomy (GTDB): domain Bacteria; phylum Bacillota; class Bacilli; order Lactobacillales; family Streptococcaceae; genus Streptococcus; species Streptococcus oralis_CM. The sequence goes on along the minus strand of NZ_CABEIU010000002.1, from coordinate 326,030 downwards.
ATAAAGTTATGGGAGACAGTTAAAACCAGATTTTCGCCAATGACAATCCCACTACCTTCACCTGATGGTGTCTTGATTTTGACAGTTGCTCCGTAGTTTAATTCACCATTCTTTGTTTTAGCTACATCTTCTGGAACGAGATTCTCAGTATCTTTAGCTAATTGATCCTTATCAACTTCTTTTCCTTTATCTTCAGCTTTATCCAATTTGCCCTCTAAGCCTTCTGGTAACTTATCTGAACTAGCTGATTTTTCTTTTTCAAGTGCTAATAGTTCTTCTTCTGTCTTAGGCCCATCCGTAACTTCTGGAGAACCTTGGTCTTCTCCTGCCTTAGGCGCTTCAAAATCACGCCCATCATTCTCTTTTGCTGTTGCAAGAGCAGTAGCTAAATCCGCTGGTAAATTCGCCGTGGAGCCAGACTGCACGCTATCTGCAAGAACTGTACTTGTCCCAAAGAATGCAGCCCCAATCATAACAGAAGCAACACCTAATGAAAATTTCCGAATACTATATTTACAACGTTTTTCAAATGATCTTTTATTCATAAACTCCTAAATCCTTTCATTTTTGAGTAAGCGTTTACATTTTCTTTTTAAAAAATACTCCTTCCTCTGAAAGTGCAATGCTTAACCCTGATAAATAAAAAATAATTATGCTTTTAATATAACAAATAATAACTAAGAAATCAATAGGAAACAAGTAAAATTAACAAAAATTTTCTCTATTCTGACAAAAAGAGGCTCCAAATTTAGAATCTTTCTTTACAAATGTAAAAAAGGATTCAGCATTCAAGAGAAATACTAAATCCTTTCTTATATTCTGCAACAGTTATTTCACATGTTTTGCGAGATCTTCTTGGGCCTTTTTATTAGACTCTTCTTTTTCTTTCAGCCATTTTTCTTGGGCTTTTTGGTATTCTTCTGTTGTTACTGGCTTATCTTGTACTTCTAGATATTTGTACAAAAGGGCTTCGCTCATACCTTTGTTACCTGAGTAAGCAAACGGAAGAGTAAATGGTACCATCTTAGACAACATTGGACGACCAGTTTGAGAAGTTGTTGGGATGATCAAGGCACTATCTGTCAACCAAGCTTGGGCAGCAGCATATTTTTCATAACGTTTTGAAACGTCAGTAGTTTCTTCCCCAGCTTCCACAACCATTTTTTCGTAGTCTTCCAAACCAACTTGCTTGGCAGCAGCGTTGTTGGTTCCAGAGTCAAATCCTAGGTAAGTTTTTGTATTTTCTCCTACAGATGGTTTGATAATATCAAGGTAGGTAGATGGATCCGCAAAGTCTGGAGACCAACCAACGTTATCTGAGATATCCCAATCTTCACCAGCAGCAGTCTCGGCAAAGTAGGTGATGTTCAAGACATCGTCTTTTTGAAGTTGTTGGATATCCACAACTACATTATCTGTTCCCAAAGTTGCTTCAAGTGACTGTTTCAAAGATTGCACACGTTGAACTTTCGTTGTGTTTGTTTGGTCTACAGGCATATCCAAGTGGATTGGGAATTTCACACCTTCTGCTTGAAGAGCTGTCTTAGCCTTGGCGAATTCTGCTTTGGCTTTTTCTGGATTGTAGAGACCATCTTGGGCATCATCCAAGTTCACGTTGCTCCACTCGTCACCGTATGTCACCAATTTTTCTTTGACCAACTCACCAAAGTTTTTACCATCTGCTTGAACAAATGTAGGTGGGACAAACAAGTTGCGAAGCAGTTTAGTCGCACCACTTGCGCCATTTACTTGAGAGGCATAGGCAGTTCTATCAAAACCAAAGGCAAGCGCTTGACGGAAATCTTTATTTAGAAGAGCTTTCTTGGTAGATGTTTTTTGTTCATCAGCTGTCTTAGAAGTATGTTGATAAGACTGACGGTCAATATTGATACCAACTAAGAAAGTTGTTGAGTCTTGTTGTGTGTAAACAATATTGTCTTTAAAGGCTTTTTCAGTTTCTGGGTAGCTCGCGCTTGTTGGGAAGAGACGTGCCATTGTAAAGCTGCCATCTTTGAAGGCTTCAGTTGGTTTGTTGGTATCTTGGCCATCCCAGTATGACAATTTCACCTTGCCAATGTGGACATTCTCTTTATCCCAATAGTTTGGATTCTTTTCAAACTCAACAGAAGATTTGGCTACGATTGATTTGAGCAAGAATGGTCCATTATAGAGAATACTACTAGGATCTGTCCCTTTGGCGAAGTCATCCCCTTTGGAGTTCAAGAACTCTTCATTTACTGGAGCCAAAACTCCCATCGTTGTCTTAGAATTCCAGAAGCTTTCTGGCTTGTTCAATGTGTACTGAACTGTATAATCATCAAGGGCCTTGATTCCTACTTGAGAGAAGTCTGTAATTTCTCCTTTAACATAGGCGTCCAATCCTTTGATTGATTCTTGAACTAAATAAAGACCATCAGATTTTTTATCAGCAGCATATTTAAGTCCTGTTACAAAGTCTTGAGCTTTGACTGCCGCGTATTCTTCACCTTCAGAAGTATACCATTTTGCATCCTTACGGATAGTATAAGTGTAAGTCAATCCATCCTTGGATACTGACCAATCCTCAGCCATAGACGGCACAAAGTTCCCGTAGCGGTCATTTTCTAGCAGACCATCAACCACGTTGCTGGTAATATTTGCTGTAGCTGCTTTATTAGTTGTCAAATAGTTGAGGTTATCAGGATCCGTCTCATAAATGTATGAGAATGTCTTCTCACCTTTGGCGCTCGAACCTGATCCAGAGCATGCAGCTAAAGTAGTCGCCGCCAATAATGTCACGCCCGCAAGGGTAAGTAGTCTTGAACTTTTCATCATTTTCTCCTTTAAAACTTTCTCTCCATTATAGACTCTTTTCAAAAAGATGTCAACAGAATTTTCAGAATTTTTGTGTTAATTTGGTATATTCTGAAAAGACAAAAAAGGAGAAGACAGTGATTGTCTTCTCCAGATGTTAGCTGACAAAGAGCCAAAATAATTTATTTTAACTTAATATACTTCTGTGGTAATAAAACAATATTCAAAAATGGAATTTTTTTCAATATATAAGTTGCTAGTATGGATAAATACCAGCCTAAGACAATCCCAACAACAGCGTGAAGAAAAACTGAGTTTATTCCCACTTTCAACATTATAATCCGAATCATGCTACAAATTGGTGCATGAAGAATATAGATACCTAAACTATCTTTCCCGTATTTAGTGAAATATAGGAAAGTTTTAGGAAAATTTTTCTCCATTTTAGGAAAAATCACAAAAGCAACTAATACAGAGACAATAAAAGCAATCCCCCACAAACCTGGGTTACTATAGCTTACATAATCCTTCTTAGCCCCTACTTCATAAAACAAGAACCAAGCGAACATATAAATAAAATCAAATAGCACAAAGAAAAAAAGAAATTTTTTCAAATTAATTTTATCAAAGTGAATTTCACTCAATACACTGCCAAGAAAGAAACAAAGCCCCCAAACTAGCGTTCTTTGAATAATATAAATATCTGTTTGAACAAATAGGGTTAAACAATAAGCGAAAACACTTATCAAAAATAACATTCTACGATTTTTGACTAAAATAGACAATAATCCATAGATTATCAAAATCGACCAGAGTATATATAAATACCACGAAACCCCAAGAGGATCTTTATAGATATTTAGCAAATCAGATATGGTTGTAGGAACACGAACAGATGCCCCTGCAACTTTTTGAAGACCAAAGTGAATGATCGAATAGAAAATATATGGCAGACCAAAAACAATTGTCTTCTTTTTAGCATATTGCCAGAACTCCTTCAAATCCGACACAGGTTTGAAAAAGTATCCTGATAAGGCAAAAAATACTGGTATATGAAATATGTAGACTTGTGCTATCAACAATGATAGTATGTTGTTTGCTGTGGGAAATTTTTCCGATTGATACAGTCCAAGCAACACATGTCCTACTAAGACTAAAAATATGGAAAAGCCTTTTCCAAAATCTATCCAATTGATTCTACTTTTTGTCATATCCAAACTCTTTCTCCACAACCTCAAGCACTCGTTCAATCACCACATGCATATCGTAATACTTATAATCTGCTAAGCGTCCGCAGAAGATAACCTTATCATTCTTTGAAGCCTCCTCTTGGTACTTAGTAAACATAGTATTATTTTTCTCATCGTTGATCGGATAGTAGGGTTCGTCCCCACGCTTCCAGTCGGCTGGATATTCACGCGTGATAACGGTCTTTGGCTGCGTGCCATACTCGAAATGCTTATGTTCGATAATACGAGTATAAGGGATCTCACGCTCTGTATAGTTCACTACAGCATTTCCCTGATAATTTTCCTCGTCCAAAGTCTCATGTTCAAATCGCAGACTACGGTATTCTAACTCTCCGTGTTTGTAATCAAAATATTGGTCGATCATTCCTGTGAAGACAACTTTGTTAGCAGATGCTTCCAACTCTTCACGATGAGCAAAAAAGTCTACTCCAAGTTCAACTTCTACATCTTTAAGCATGTTTTCGATAATCACATTATAACCACCAATAGGAATTCCTTGGTAACGGTCGTTAAAATAGTTATTATCAAAGGTTAAACGAACTGGAAGGCGTTTGATGATAAATGGTGGAAGGTCTGTCGCAGAACGTCCCCATTGTTTTTCAGTATAACCCTTGATCAATTTTTCATAGATATCCGGACCAATCAACTTGATAGCTTGTTCTTCCAGATTTTTCGGCTCAACATCCTTCATATCAGCTGTCTGCTCAGCAATTTTATCTTTCACTTCGTGTGGAGTTTTTGTCCCCCACATAGCATAGAAAGTATTCATATTGAAAGGAAGATTATAAAGACTTCCTTTATAGTTTGCGACAGGTGAGTTGATATAGTTGTTAAACTCAGCAAATTGATTAACATAGTCCCAAACTTTTTTATTAGAAGTATGGAAGATATGGGCACCATATTTATGGACATTGATACCTTCTACATTTTCACAGTAGATGTTCCCTCCAATGTGATCGCGTTTATCAATCACTTTTACTTTTTTTCCACGTTTTTTAGCTTCGTGAGCAAAAATAGCTCCAGACAAACCAGCTCCGACGATAAGATAATCGTACATAGTGTTCTCCTTTTTATAATTTAACGATTCGATTGAAATAAGGAATTTTCATTAACATTCCAACAATAATAAAACTAACACTTAAAGTAAATATAGCGAAAAGTAAATATGATCCTACGAAACTAAAACCAAATAGTTTTTCCCATACCTTCATAGTATATGTATGTATTATAAAAACTCCCATAGTTTGATTAGAAAGGGAAACAATACATTCGCTCCGTTTTTCATTCAAAGTAAGCGTGAGGATAGTTAGAAAAATTCCCAAACTTACAACTTTTACAAATAAAATATCATAAAAATATTCAGCAAAAAGATTATGATAAGTAGTCTTCGCTATGAAAAATAATATTACTGGTGAAATCAATAACAACAGTACCACAACTGCTTTCATCCATCTCTTAAAACTATTTTTGATAATATCCTTGTTAAATTGCGCTATAAAACCACCTAAAAGGTAGTAAAAAAACCAAGTCCATAATCTAAAGGTTTGTATAACATATGTTTGTGCTGGCATTTGAAATACAATATTTGCTAACTCAAAAATCAAACCAATAACTACCAATAAAGATAGACTGTATAAATAACTTCTTTTTGAATTTAGAAATTTTTTCAAAATCGGCAAACATATATAAATAAGCATTAAGGATCCGAAAAACCAAAACTGAAAGAAATAACCTTTTTGTATCAAAGAACCTACAATTTTTTTAATTAGGTTCTCTGTGAAGTCTCTTTTAAACAGCCAGACGATAAAGGTCCATGACGACACTGTTATTAGAATCCATTTTACTTTCTGCAGTATGTAAGAATAGGTAATCTCTCTCTTTCCCAACAATAAATAACCATTGACCATAAAAAATAGAGGGATAGAATAAGTTCCTAAGTAATATAAATATGTCAAAAGATTCCATGAACCTGTCTCTTTAAACCCATCCATCGTTGTATGAAGTAGAACAACTCCAACACATGCAAGTACTTTTAATAGATCTAAATTAATATTTCGATATTTGCGCATTCTAATTTTTCCTAATCATTTGTTTTAATTCTGTCACATCTACCACTTTCAGAGATAGAATCAAAAAAAGGTAAATGATTCCACCAAGCACCACAAACACTAAAACATTTATGACCGGTGAAAAATGTATGAATGTTTTTGAAGCCAGCAAAATGCCATACATGATAGCAGATCCGAGTACAATTTTCGTCATAGATCCAATAATGGGAACTTCTTTTAAGTATTTACGAGTAAAGAACAATTGAATTGCCCATACAAGTGCTTCTGTCAACACTGAGACAATCGCTGCCCCTATATAACCAAGCTTAGGGAGAAATAACAAATTCAAAGCAACACTGAGAATCGCAGGCACAGTTGTTGAAGCCATAAATTCCTTATTTTTATTGTGTGGAATCAAAATTTGAATTCCCATAATATTGGTCCAACCGATAAAGAACATGCGAAAAATCATAATAGAAATTGCATAGCGTGCATCTTGAAAGTCCTTCCCAAGGAAAAATTGAACAAAATCATCGTTGACAATCAACATTCCTGCTATGATTGGGAAAATCACCAAGTTATAGATTAAAAAAGACATCTCGTGCATCTTATTGACTGCCTTATAATCTCCTGTTGCTAATAAATTAGCAACTCGAGGTAACATAACACTCCCAAGCGATGTTACCAATGTTAATAAAATATTTACCAATTTAAGAGCCTGATCATAAATTCCTACATCTTTTGTAGAGGATAAAGCACCAAGCATCGTACGATCCAAAGTTACATAAAGCGAAATAGCAATCTGTGGTAAGAATAGCAAAATAATAGGCTTCAAATGATGTTTGGCGTACTCTAAATCAAAATGAGGTTTTCCAATAAATTCCCGAGCGGGTAGCCACATGCTTATCTGCCCCAAGAGTTCAAATATGGTTAGCAAAAAGACATAGAGGTATAGGTCATTTGCAGATTTGACAAAAAGGAAGATGGAAATCACTCCAACTAATTTTACTGTAATATTGCGAACAGTAATCTTTCGAAAATCCTCCAACCCTTGAAAGAGCCAGGATATATCTAATCCTTTAGAAACCAAAGCCAAGCCTAGAATGTAGGCTACTGGATTTTGCATAAAGGGAAGGGTTAGACAAAGAAGACCATACAAGGTTAGAGAAAGGACTGTTGCACCTAATTGCAGAGAGTAGATTCCCCAAAAGTTTTTTTCAATTTCCTTGCGATACCCTGAAATGACCTTGGTCCCATAGTTGGCAACTCCTAGAGTCGCTAAGAGGATAAAATAAGTAACGATGGAGTTAAAATAACCATAAATTCCTAAATCATCCGAAGAAAAGACCCGTGTTACATAGGGAGTCGTAATAATCGGAAGTATAATCACCAACAATTGATAAGATAGATTGTAGGCATAGTTTTTAAGTACTTTCATTTCAAGTTGTCCTATTTAGAATCAATCAGCGAAAATAAAAACTTTGACCGATTAGACTTATAATGGGCAATTATTCTAAAAGTTTCTTTCATATTTCCTCTTTCCTACAATTTTTAAGACTTATTCCAAATTAAATTGAATCTATACACGATACTATCGTAGCAACAAATACAATTTAGTGCTAAAAATAAAAATAAGGTATTTAAGTTTTACTTTCGATGATAACTTACTATTTTTTAATAACTCACTCATTTTGACTCTCAATAACTCTTTATCTTTTGCAAAATCTTTTAAACCTGAGTCAGCTTTTGCACCAATTACTACAAAACCACCCAATATTTTTTTTGCTTGTAATGATTGTAGTAACTCTTCACATTGGTTATATTTTTTCCTAATGACTTCTTCGTTTCTTTCAACCGCATCAAAGAATTCATACCTTTTTTCAGTAAATGTTGAACGGACAATACTTCCCTCTCTTCGATAATAATTGTATGTTTCAAGTGGGCTGATTACAATTTTATCTGCAAGAGAAAGGTGTTCACTAACGACATAAAAATCTTCATAAATTTTACCAACTGGAAAAGGAACTGTCTCCAGGATGCTTTTGTGGTAGAGTTTGGCACAAGCAGAAACTGTCGCGAATTTATCATCCAACATTGCTTCCAGAGCCTCTTCTTTTGTGATTGGAGCTAGACCTTTATAATCTGATTCTTGTAAGCGATAAGAAGTATAAGCATTATATTTAGACGCTGTCTTCACCTTAGTTGAAATCAAGTCTGCATGATGCTCCTCATGAATTTTCACGATTAACTCTAGAGTATATTCTTCAAGATAATCATCTGGATCTAAAAAGAAAATCCAATCTGAACTCGCTTTAGAAACTCCAAAGTTACGTGCATCAGATAAACCACCATTTTCTTTGTGAAAAACATGGATATTTTCATACCGATTTGCATAATCCTCACATAACATCGGAGAATTGTCTGTTGAACCGTCATTTACAAGGATTACTTCGAAATTTTGATAGGTTTGCTTTATCAAACTTTCTATAGCAAAGTGCAAATAGTCTGCAACATTATAAATCGGAACAACAATGCTAATCAACATCTTAAACCCCTCTCTCTTTTTCTTTCTTCTTCGAGTATTTCTTCAAAATGGGATTGAAAATCACACCTAGTACATAGTTGGTGTTATGGTTCAAATAAGATAATTTATCAAATTTTTTCGTAGGAATGTAGTTATATGAACTTTGCTGAATTTTACTGTATAGTTCAGTCAAGAGTGCCTTAGAGTCATCAACCATCCAAGACAAATCAACTTGCAAACTAATTAAATAGACCAATGTCTCAGAAACAACTCGATTCAAGACAACATCACCCTCAATTTTTGAAAAATAGTCTAGCACAGAGTTTGTTACAGTTAGATGATGACGAACATTTCGCTTCATACTCTCAATATTCATACTCTGTTCAGGTCTTCCAATATAGTATTGATAAATATCGAAATTCCAGTAAACAAAACTATGGACATACTCTAAAGGAAATAGAGTGTACTGCATATCAACGTAAAAAGTTTTTTCACTCAATCGAATGTTATTCTTCGATAAGATAGATGTTTTATAAGCAACTGAATGCATTGGAATTCGAACATCAGGAATTCCCGTGTATGTCTTACCAACTTCATATTTATCAATAAAATCATTTCGAACAGCAGTGTCATTATATACATGTTGTTCTGTAAAATCGGTAATAATCATATCTACATCAGTAGTTTCAAGAGCATCCAAAAACTTTTCAAATTCTGCCGGAACAATCCAATCATCTCCGTCAATAACTTTAAAAAATTTCCCTTTCGCTCCCTGAATACCACGATTGATAGTGGAACCATGTCCACCATTTTCTTTCGTTATTACTCGTCCATTCAGTAAAGAATCTTTTTCCAAAACTTCTTTTGCTACTTTTTCTGTATCATCTGTACTTCCATCATTCACAATCAAAACCTCAAATTTTTCTTTATGATTTGGGTTTACTTGCTGGAAGGATTCAATTCCTTTTGAAATGTAGTCCTGAATATTATAACTAGGCATTACAATTGTTAACAAACAATCTTTCATTTTATCTCCTAAATTTTCTCAATCAGTTCAATCCACTGGTTAAGAATCATATTTTTATCAAATTTATCCATATTGTCTTTGGCATGAGATGAAAAACGATTCCTAATTTCCTTGTCATTCATTAGCTCTAACAATCTCTTAGACATCTCATCTATATCATAACAATCTATTAGATAACCATTAATACCATTTTCGACAATCTCACTAGGCCCTGTCGGACAACTGAAACTAACAATAGGAAGATTGTATTGCTGAGCTTCTAACAATACCAAGGGTAAACCCTCGTAACGAGAAGTCATGACGTAAATCCCTTTATCCCCATATATTAGATCCTGATTTTTCTCTAGTCCTTTAATGAACAATTTATCCTGCAAATCGTTTTCTTTGATTAGTTCCCGGATTTTGTCTACTTCATCTTGATTGCCAGAACCGTAGATTTCCCAGGTCCAGTCAGACTTCTTAGACAAAACCTTTTTGGCAACTTGAACAAGGTAATCATAGCCTTTTTGATTATCAAAACGACCAACTGTAACAAGTTTAGTCGACTCATTGTTATAAGTTACATTAGAAAGAAGATTTTCTTTCCAATTGTAAATATAAGCAATCTTATCCTCAGAAATACCGTATTTGCTTATATAATTTCTACGATCTTCTAGGGTGAGAGTAATAATCTTATCTGCAAGCTTTGTTCCAACATACCTTTGTACTCTCTGAGAAAATTCTCTATTATCAGTAATTGAATTGGTGTGATCACATAAAACTACTCTAGTAGGAATCCCTATTCCTGCTAAAGATAAAAATACATTGGCGGATATCCCTATCCCAAAGGCAACCTCTATCTCATTATCTATAAAATATTTTTTTAACATTTTTGAGATTTTGAGAATATTCTTAGACAAGCGTACTCTATGGTCAAAAAAATTGGAGTATTTTACCTGAGAATTAATTTTAAAGAAAAGGTTAGATTGCTTTGTTGTAATTCCAATCAAATGAACTTCACACTTTTTTGTGAGTTCATTTGCCAATGATATAGCAACTCGCTCACCACCGCCAGAATCGTCTAAAATCCATTTCACAATACATACTTTTTTTGCCAATTTTTAACCTACCCTTTACTCTTTATCTCTAGTTGATATAAGCTCGATATTATGTGCCACTCTATCTTCTACTGGAGGGAGTTCCATGAAATCGCCATAAATTTCCGTCAAATAACCTTTATAATCTGTAGGACATTTTATTATAACATCTTCAAAATTAAGAGAGTTAGGCTCCCCAAAGTACTCTTTAGGAACTATTTCTCTCTCCCTATATCTGCCTAGAACATTCCCAACGTAACGGGAAGTTTTTAAATCATATTTCTGAATAAGTTTATGCAGATTCTTTACTAAAGCATCTTTTGGAAGTAGCTTTTGGATTCTTAGCGTTTTAGATATTTTAACTATAAGATTCTCTATAGTTCCGCGATCTTTGTCTTCAAGATGATCCAAAACTGATATTTTACAAAGCATTCTTTGAAACAACACTCTAGAACTATGTAATTTAGCTGCAAAACTCCCCTTTTCTGGATAACCATCTAGAGGAAAAATATCGATAAAGACATTGCTTTCCAAATTTGCAAATTTAACAATCACATTTTTATCGACCAATTGAGTTATATCGAGATTTAGAGGATTATTGACTATCTTTAAATAGCTTGGTAATAAACGTGAAGCTACTTTTTTAAACTTTTCATAATCTTCCCTCGGCATGCCAATATCAATATCATCATCCCAAGGGATAAATCCTTTGTGACGTACTGCTCCAAGCAATGTTCCCCCTAGAGCATAGTAGGTCAAATTATTTTCTTCACAAATATTAATAAATTCTTTCAAGATAGACAGAATCTTATTTTGAATAATTTTGATATCCGACATACTTTTCTCCTCTGTAAAAACGATACAATTCGATATATAATAGTACTCCTGTTCAGTATTCTCTTAAATCTGTAGCTGACTAATACTACTTAATTTCCCATTATATTATTTTTTCAAACGAATCATTCTCTAACATTTAATCTCTTTCGCTGGAAGATTGATAATCAGAATATATTAAACTTCCTATCAAAATCCAAAATATATTGTACTGAAGGTACAAATTCAAATCATCAATTATTGAATGGAAACTCATCAATATCAAAATAAAAGCAAGAACCCATTGATGTCTCTTAATAACTTTAAACAAAGTTAAGGTTAACAGTATAATCATCAATACTAGGATTAGCAAACCGTATTTTTGTAAAATTTGCATATACAAATTATCCACATATAGATACGTCTGATAAATTTTTACTCCCTCTGTAGTGAGACCATTCCCAGTCCATTCAACTTGTCGGCCAAACAAACCAAAGCCATATAGCTGCAGAGATTTATTCGTCAAATATATACGATTACCTAACATGTAGTTTAATTCATAAAGAAAATTATTAACAAAAACATTAGTTGAATTGAGATAAGTAAATGAAATCCAAAAACTCACTAGTGCATTTACAATAAAGGTAAATTTAAAAATACTAAACATACGTCCTAATTTAGAGAAAAGATCAGGAAACCACTTTATTAATAAATTGCAAATCAACAATATACAGGAACTATAAAATGTCAAACGAGAATCAGTCTGTTCATATACCCAATAAACAGATAAAGCTAGCAAGAACCACTGCCAATAATAGATTCTATTTTGCTTTAAATAAAATACAATAGCAACTACATTCATTAGCAGAGCCGACGGAAATAAAGCATATCTAAAGCCCAAATAGTTACGGACTCTCCCAGAAATCTCTAAATAATTAGGTATAACTCCCAATTTAGCACTTATTATAACAAACAATAACAAGCATACACTTATCACTAAAGCAATTTTCGCTACATTTTTAAACGGAATATCACGTAAAGCATAAACAAACAATATACCTACTGCGATATTAGAATTGATAGTGCCCATTTCCCCTATAATAAAGTAAAGTAAAATTGTAGCAAATAATCCAATGAGTGTTTTGTAATCATACTTTCTATTAAATGACTCTTTTGTAAACAAAAGAAAGAGTAAAGTAGCTACCACTATTTTATAAACTTCTTTAGGTAAATATTGAGCATAAAAAGTCACACTTAATATTGAAATAATTAAAAATATCCCTAACGCAACAAGAGCTAAAATTTCTGGCAAAGACTTTATTTTTACTATTAATTTCATTCTTATTGTTCATCCCTATCTAAAAACTCTGACCATACTTCTTTCCAAAAAATTTTGCCATTAAGAAGGATTTCCCTTTTTCAAACAAATCCACCTTTTCCATATACATAAATGGAAGCTCTTTTGGCTTAATGTCCTTATGTTTCAACCACACATTAAATAATAATTCACTAACACGACCGAATAGTCTAGCTTCAAACGGTGTTAACTGGGATACATCTATTTGCTCATACATCTTGTCTAAAATAGGAAATAACCAAGAAAAATACTGATTTGCCAAATCTTTTCTCATAATAAACATATTGAACATGTAACCACTACGTTGCTTCATGACCTTATCAAAGGTCGTTAAATATTCTGGGCTTAACTCTTTAATGACATCACGAGAAATATGAAGATGATTTCCATCCAAGGTGTGAGCATAGTGAGAATAGAGTGTTTCAATATAATATCGCCTCTTCTTAGGAACCAGAACATCATTTGTCAAAAGAAGATTATCTAAATCATCTCGAGATAAAATAACTTCATCCATACTGATATAATCTGAATATCTTTGTGATCTTTTGGTAAAATAACGGCGATAGTGTACCAAACCTAGATAATCACAGTCTAAGTTCTTCCACGCCCAGTAAAGTCCTGTTAATTCACAATAATATGGATTTAAAGATGAAATATTATCACCAGTATTATCTCCAATAAAACCGATATCTGATTTTCCTTCTCTCCCAACATGTATTGGAAGATAAAGAGTATTATCTTGAGGCATTTTAGCCTTCTTGTGTGTTGCTACAATGACTTTTACATCTATCAATCTACTTCGCTCCATCTCTCATAAATACTACTTTAACTGTCTTCAATAAAATTTCAATATCTTTCCAAATTGTCCAATCATCTATATAGGCCACATCTAATTTGACAACTTCATCGAAATTCTTAATCTCACTTCGTCCACTTACCTGCCATAGGCCAGTAATTCCAGGTTTAAAACTGAGACGGCGTTTCTGTTCTGGGGTATAGTGCTCATACTCGTCCACTGTTGGTGGTCGTGTACCTACCAAACTCATATCTCCCTTTAGAACATTGTAAAATTGTGGCAACTCATCCAAGCTAGTCTTCCTTATAAAACGACCAATTTTCGTGATACGCGGATCATCGTCCACCTTAAACATTCCACCCTGCATGGTATTTTGTTCCATGAGTTCTCTTTTTTTCGCCTCGGCATCTACACACATAGAGCGAAACTTGTAAAAAGTGAACTGGCGCCCATTTTTTCCTATACGCGTCTGAGCAAAAATAGCAGAACCCCCATCCTTTCGAATCAAAGGGACCAGTACAACACTGACTAGACCACATAGTATCAGGCCTACCAGGGAACCGATAATATCAATAATCCGCTTAGCAATCACGTGGCTAGTTTTATAAAATGTTGTAGAAAAAGTCACAACGTTTAGTCCTGCCATCTCACGAATTTGCTTGTTACGTGCCAAACTACGATCAAAAGCATTTAGATTGACTGTTACATCAATTCCCATCGTTTCAAACTGAGAGACAAGCTCTCCAATATTGTATTTTTCACTTGGAAGATTGATAAAGACTTCATCGACCACCTCATGAGTCGCAAAGTTCACTATCTCCTCCTCTGCTACTACATTTAAAGAATTATGCTGAAAATCTGGTTTATCTAAGACACTGACGGCTACCAACTCCCCAACAACCTCATTTGATTCTATTAGTCTATCCAGTACCTTTTCGATACGAGACGTCGCCGTAAGCAAGAGGATCTTCTTACTTCCTTTAAAGTTGGGATAAGCTCGCTTCCAATACCACTTGATAAATAGGTTTAGCACATAGACTGAGAGAGTATGTAATGCGAGGAAGTAAATCATACCTCGTCTGGAAATACTAAATCGATCTTCTAAGAAAAAATTAGAAATACTAATTGCTAGCGCAAAGAATAGGATATATTTCGATGTCTGGACAAGTTCAATCAAATATCCCCTCTTAAAGAAATCCTGTCCATAATCACTGATATAAAAGACAAAATAGTGGAGGATATAAAGTGCAATAGCTGTTGTTGAAACAATCTCTGTTTCTCTCACAGCACTAAGCAGATAAGTCAATAAAATAACAAGAAAACTCTGGATTATGGCCAATGAAGGCTTTACTACTTTTCCATTCATCTCTATCCCCCAACCTATTTTTTATTTTTTTCCGTAATCTCCATAATTTCCATAAGAACCGTATTTGTCTACTGAAGTATCGAATTTATTCAACACAACTCCTAAAAACGGCTTCCCAGTTTGTTCCAACTGTTCTTTCGCTTTTTGAATATCCCGTCGATTTGTTTCACCTGCTGCTGTCACTAAAATAGAAGCATCACATTTTCGCGTAATGATAGCTGCATCAATCACGACACCGACAGGAGCAGTATCTACAATGATATAGTCAAAATATTTACGCAAGGTTTCAAGCATTGTACTGAAATTCTTACTTTGAAGAAGAGCTGTCGGATTTGGTGACACAGAGCCAGCCTGAATCACAAAGAGATTTTCGACATTGGTATCACAAAGCCCTTGTGACAGGTCTGTAGTTCCTGATAGAAATTCTGTCAGACCTGTAATCTTATCCCTTGCTTTAAAGACACCTGACATAACAGAATTGCGGATATCTCCATCAATCAACAGCGTTTTGTAACCTGCACGCGCAAAAGCCCAAGCGATATTAGTGGAAGTCGTTGATTTTCCTTCTCCTGGTTTCACAGAAGTGATAGAAAATACTTTCAAATCATCTCCACTTAACTGTAGGTTCGTGCACAAAGCGTTATAATATTCCTCCGCCTTTTTTACAAGATCCAATTTTGCCTGTGAGATTTCTAACGTTGGCATAACTTCCTCCTATTTCATTTTGTCCAAATCTGGAACGACCCCTAGAAGTGGAATTTGTAGTACATCTTCGACATCTTCAGGACGTTTCACACGGGTATCGAGTAACTCAATCAAAAGAACAGTAATTACTGTTACGACGACTCCTCCAAGAAAACCAAACAAGGTGTTGCGTCGAACATTTGGAGAAGAGGGAGTCGTAGCTGGTCGCGCTTCTTCAAGTGTCGTTACATCAGATACTCGCGTAACAGTGATGATCTTTTCTGCAGCAGCTTCTCGTAGAGAATTAGCAATGCGACTGGCTTCCTCTGGTTGTTTATCCTTGACAGAGATTGAGACGATACGAGTGTCAGCTGGTACAGTCACTTGAACTTTGCTAGCTAATGTTTTTGCTGGCATATCCAATTTCAAATTTGTCGCTACCTTTTCCAATACATCCTGCGAAAGGATAATCTCGCGGTAGTCTTTTACCAGATAAGATCCTGCCTGCAAGTCCTGATTTGTCAACCCCGGCTTATCTCCTTGATTGCGATTCACTACGTAAATACGCGTGGTACTCGTATATTCTGGCTTAACGATAAAAGTGCTATATGCAAAAGCTCCCGCCCCTGTCACAAGTGCCACTAATAAAATAATTAGTTTGCGTTTCCATAAGGTTTTAAATAATTGAAATACATCGATTTCTATCGTATTTTGTTCTTTCATCATTTCTCCTAAATTAGTTGATCCATTACAATTTTTCGAGGATTGTCTATAAAGAGTTCTTGAGCCTTCGCTTCTCCGTATTTTTGGGTAACGAGGTCATATGCTTCTGCCATATGAGGAGGTCTACCGTCTAGATTGTGCATATCACTTGCAATCACATGAACCAAATCCTGCTCTAAAAAATACTGAGCTCTTTTTTTCATGAATTTATAACGTTCTCCAAAAAGTTTGGGTTTGAGGACGTGTGAACTATTTACTTGCGTGTAACAGCCCATATCGATCAGTTCTCGAACGCGTTTTTCATTATTTTCAAGAGCATCATAGCGCTCGATGTGGGCAATGACTGGAGTAATTCCCAACATCAAGATCTTGCTCAAGGCGCTATGAATATCGCGATAAGGGGTGTTCATACTAAACTCTATCAAGGCATAACGACTATCATTGAGGGTCGGAATCCGCTTTTTTTCCAGTTTATCCAAAACATCTGGTGTGTAGTAAATTTCCGCCCCATAAGCAATGACCAAGTCACTCGCAACTTCCTTAGCTATTTCCCGAACCTGAAGAAAATTTTCTGCTATCTTCTCTTCTGGAGTTTCAAACATGCCCTTGCGACGATGAGAGGTAGAGACAATGGTTCGCACCCCCTGCCTGTAGGCTTCTGTCAAGAGGGCCTTGCCTTCCTCTCTTGACTTGGGACCATCATCTACATCAAAGACGATGTGCGAATGAATATCAATCATTTCATTTGCCCTCCAACACGTCTTGAATAGCAGTTTTGACAGATGCAAGGCTACTGTCGTCAATTTCCATCATATAAAGGTTACTATCTGGCATCGCATAGGAAGGAAGATCCATCCGTCCTGTACCTTTCAAGTCTTGCGAATTCACTTTGTAAGTTCCACCACTTTCTAACTGAGCATTGACCAAGTTCATCATGGTCTCAAGCGGCATGTTTGTTTGGATAGAATCTTGCAAACTATCAATAATCGTACTATAATTTTTCAGTGCTTCGGTCGACGTTAATTTTTGAAGGATAGCCACAATCACCTTTTGTTGATTGCGCCCGCGGTCACGGTCACCATCTGCCAGGGAGTAGCGCTCGCGAACAAAACCGAGAGCCTGTTCTGAATCAAGATGAACATTGCCTGCAGGGTAATACTTTCCATTCGTATGGGCAGTAAATTCTTGGTCATTATAAACATCAATCCCACCCAACAAATCAATCAATTTCAAAAACGAAGTGAAGTTCAATCGCACATAGTAATTGATATCCACTCCATAGAGATTTTCTAAGGTATGAATGGACGAATCAACCCCATAAATGCCCGCATGGGTTAATTTATCTTTTTGATTATTTCCACCGTCTGCGATTGGTACATAGGCATCACGTGGCGTTGTGGTCAAGAGGATTTTCTTGGTATCTCGATTGACAGTCATCAGGATATTGACGTCTGAACGCGACACTGAACTAATCGGGCCATAGGTGTCAATTCCACTCACATATATATTGAAGGACTGACTCTTTGAAGTTTTAGGAGCTTCTACTTTTTTAGTGAATCCCTTAGTATAAATCTTTTTTATCTTCGATGCGTAATCTGGATACTCTGACTCGATGATATTTTCAAAGACACTATTTAAGACAATAGCCTTAGTATCACCTGCAATCAGACTCTTGTAAGCCGCCAAGTAAGACGAACTCTGGCTGACCGTCAAATCAGTATTCTGACTTGACTTGATATCGGATAGTAGTTTTTGAATATTTTCATTATCAGTCCCAGTCGGTGCTGTCACACTCGTCAGTTGCGTAACATTTCCAATCTCACTATCTGCTAAAACAGCAACACTGATAGAATATTCTGAGTAATTAGAAGTCGCATTTAAACGATTGGTCAATCCAACAAACTGCTGTACTGCAAAAAGCGACACAGAGCTGGCAAAGATAGAGAGCACCAACAGAAAAATGGTAAACTTCTCAGCTTTTTTATAGATAATCAAGAGCAGCCCTACTAAGGCAACTAGTAGGACTAACGCAGTTGCCACTAGATTAAGATATCTGAAAGCAAGGATATTATATTTAAAAATCAAAAACAGTAAAAAGCCAGCTAACAATAGGTAAACAGCCAATAAGACTATGTTAACACTTCGTTTTACTCTCCCCGAGCGAGATCTCTTTGAACGTTTCGTCATGATACTCCCCTATACTATAATAATTAAAGTAATTATATCACAAAAGTAGGACAAATTCCATTCATTCCCACAATTCTCAGCGTTTTCATTCCTTTTTCTTGATCATTTTTTTGAAGTTAGGGCTTTCAGCATCGAGAATTTTGGCAAACAAAAAACAAGGCCTCTTAAAGGAGACCTTATTTTCGCTGTTATTTGATATGATTTTTAAATTCTTTTTGGCTCTTTTCGATAGCCTTTTTACTTTCTTCTTCCCACTTAGCCTTGGCTTCGTCAAATTGTTTCTTGGTAACAGGGTCTTTTTGCAATCTCATGTACTTATAGTTATTTCCGTCACCCTTGATTCCCACTAGAGAGTAGGCACGTGTAAACGGAGTTACTTTAGTTACAGAGGCTGTTCCACCATTTGACATAGCTGACATGACCAGAGAATTGTCAATCATCCAAGCTTGAGCTTCAGCGTATTTTTCATAACGCTTAGCGACATCTTTGTTCTCAGCATCTGCTTCTTTCAGGAGTTGTGTATAGGTATCGAGTCCCAAACTCTTGATAAGCCCTTGGTCTTCTTTAGCATCAAGACCAAAAATCTTGAGATAAAAGCCTGTTTCAGCATTGAAGGGATCTAGATAAGTGGATGGATCCTGGTAATCACCAACCCAACCATCAAAGTTTAGGTCGTAGTCACGAGCTGCTGGATTTGGCGCTAGGAAGGCAACATTTCCAAAGTCATCCGTAGAAAGCTGTTGAACATCAATGATGATATTGTCAGAACCTAGTACTGTTTCAAGGGTTTGTTTAACCGAGTTCATCCCAGAAACCGCATTTTTATTCGTCTGATCAACAGGGACATCCAAATGGATTGGGAAAGTCACGCCCTGGGCTTCCAATTCCTTTTTAGCTTCCGCAAATTTTGCTTGGGCCTTTTCCTTGTTAAAGTAAGCATCTTGAGCGTCTGCCAAATTGATACCTGACCACTCAGTTCCGTAGTTCACAAGCTTAGAAGCTGTTACTTCTCCAAAGGTCTTATCTCCCACCTGGACAAATGTTGGGGGAACCAGAGTATTACGAAGGGTTTTGCTGGCTGCTTCTTGCCCGTTAGATTGAGCAGAGTAGGCTGTTCGATCAATACCAAAGTTGATAGCCTGACGGAAATTTTTATTTAAGATAGCTGTTTGAGCTGATTTCTTTTGTTGATCTGATGTTTTTGCAGTATGGTTATAGGCTTTACGATTAACGTTAAAGTTGAAGTACCAAGAAGTCTTGTCCTGCAAGCTATAAACGATATTGTCTTGGTATTTTTCTTTCGTCTTGGCATAGCTTGAGCTATTTGGATAGACTCCCGCAAGCGTATAGGCACCACTTTCAAAGTTACGAATGGTCATCTCCTGATCAGAGCCATCAAAGTAAGCTAACTTAACTTTTTCAATGGTCACTTTATCATGGTCATAATAGTGTGGATTCTTCACATATTCGATCGAAGATTTTGATGTGAAATCTTTTAACAGATAGGGACCATTATAAAGGATACTATCTGGTGTCAAGGTACCAAAATCTTTATCCTTTGATTTCAAGAACTCTTCGTTGACTGGGAAAAGGATACTATTGGTTGTCTTTGAATTCCAATAAGGTTCTGGCCGTGTCAAAGTGTATTCAACCGTATAGTCATCCAAGGCTTTAACACCAACTGTTGTGAAGTCATTGGTCACACCCGTCACATAGTCATTCAATCCCTTGATTGAATTTTGGATCAGATCCATGGCTTGCCCCTTGTTGTCCGCGGCATATTTGATCCCAGTGACAAAATCCTGAGCTTTGACTGAAGCATACTCTTCTCCATCAGCTGTGTACCACTTGGCATCTTTTCTAAGCTTGTAGGTATAGGTCAAGCCATCTGATGAAACAGACCAATCCTCCGCAAGAGCAGGTACGAGATTCCCATAGCTGTCATTCTCTAACAAACCATCTACGAGATTGGTAATCACTGCAGTATTATCTGCATAATAGTCTAAAAGATAGTTAAAAGTTGTCGGATTCGCACTAAATGTTGATGAATAAGTGCTAGTATCTGTGTTGGACTGTCCACATGCCGAGAGCAAAATCCCTGTCGCCAAGACAAGACCTGTCCCGATAAGTCTTTTTTTCATTTTCATCATTCACTCCTTTATGTCACTTCTTGTAACATAACCATATTCTATCAAATCCATCCCAAATTGTAAAGTTTATGTTTTTCCAGCAAATGATTAACCTACACTAGCATTGACAGCTCTAGAATACAATTAGCCGCTGAGTGTGCAAAAATAAATAGGCGACTAGTTTGGTTTTCGAAATTCTTTCGAACCGATAGAAGACGAAACCCAAGGCATCCATCCGCTTTCCAAACCGTTTCCAAAACCTTTCGGAAGAACGCAGATAAGATTCGATCGCCTAATTCTAAAGTAAAGCAGGAAACTGCTAACAGCCTTATAAAAGCCACCAAACGCTATTCCTTTGATTTCTGTGACTTTTATAAGTTTAAGAAACAGTTCTTCGTCTCTCTGAATATAAAAACAGAGAGGACAGTCGCTGTCCTCTCCAAATCTTAACTAACATCAATCCGCTTCAATTAACAAAGAGCTTGACGAAGTTAGAAATTTATTTTATTTATAATTGTAAGCCCAGTAATAGTCCCCGTTTCCACTAACTACTGCTGCTACAGCTCCTTCTGTCGCATTTGGATCCAAAAGCAATTCTCTCAAACCGCCATTTGCCCATTTCTTGACAACAGTAGCTGCATCTTGATCACGACGACCAACAAAACCTGAGCTATCGTATTGGCGAGAGATCTGGTTTGCTTTTGGTAGAGCTTGATTTTGATAAATCTCATCTGACCAAGTCAATTCTTTCAAACCTTGTTCCTTACGAATTTCATTGATTCCAGCGAATGCTTCTTTGGCCTTTTCCATATAGTAATAATTCGTATCATCCGTCGCAGCAACGCGGAAGACAAATTTCACATAACCAAATTCTACATCGCGGTATTTTTCTTCATCCACTCCGCTCTTGAGGTTGGCAACTAAAACATAATCTCTAGCCCAAGGATCATTTTTGGTCTTCTCAAAGATATCCTCATCTTCAATTTCCCAAGTGACCTTTGCATCCCAACCCGCGTTATCTAAAAACTTAGGATTTAGTTTTTCGATCACATAGTTTTTGAATTCCTCGACATTTTGGAAAGGAAGTGCTTGTCCTGCTTTGGCAGTTTCGACTAAATTAGTCGAATACAATTTCACGCTAGAGTTTTGATCGCTATAGCTATACTCATCATCTACGGGATTTGAGTGCAAGTTCGGATCCAGCGCTGGGTCAGTTGGATCTGTCATTCCATGTAGCTTCCATACATCTCCCGTCCACTTCCAGTAGGCTGTGTAACCTGTAACTGCATCGTTTGATTCAACATAGTAATAGTGATTGGTACCATCAAAGGCATAGTTTGTATCATTTTCCAGAATCTTGTCACCTGGTTTTCCTGGTGGGATGACTAATTTGGGTTGGCTTCCATTTGGAGCCCATAATAAGTGCTCTAAACCTGGTGCTGGTTTTTCAACATACGGAGGTATCTGATTTTCACTCGGTTCATCTGTTGTTACCAAACCTGGAGTCTCTGGGACAGAGGGATTGATTGAATTATCTGGTTTTGGTTCTTCATTTGGCTGGTCTGGTTTTGGCGAAAAAGGATCCAACTCACCATCAGCTCCATTGAATAGGGGATTTTCTGGAAGTTCGATTGTTCCCAAGTCAAAAGGAGTATACTCACCGTCCGCACCTCCGTAAGACGGAACCTCTGGAAACTCAATAGTACCTGATTCAAAAGGATTAAATTCCCCGTCAGCTCCATTGAATGGTGGATTCTCTGGAAGTTCGATTGTTCCCAAGTCAAAAGGAGCATATTCACCGTCCGCACCTCCGTAAGACGGAGTCTCTGGAAACTCAACGGAGTCTCTGGAAACTCAATAGTACCTGATTCAAAAGGATTAAATTCCCCATCAGCTCCATTGAATGGGGGATTTTCTGGGAGTTCCACCCCACCTGGATTTTCTAACTCCGACTCTTTTTGATTATCCGCAGATTTCTTGACAAACACCCAACGACCATTTTGGTAGTAGTAATAATCCCCATTTTCTAATACATAGTAATGGTAGCCATTCTCGTAACGATAGTGGTTATCATTTACTAAGTTGTTAGTGGAAGAACTGTTGTCACGATTGTTTGTCAGTGGTTTCCACTCACCATCACGGTAAATATAGTAACTACCATCACTCATACGATAGTAGTAGCTGCCATTCCAGTAAAAATAGCGACCACTATCTGGCTGTCGGTAGTTGTATCGATTCCAATAATTATAGTCATAACCCCAATCATCAAAATCATAGTCCCAACTATGACGGGAATCCCAACGATAATCTGCATGAACCGTTGGTGTTACAGAAGCTGAAACTGCAACTGCTGTCGCCAGAGCCGCTCCCGCCAAAAGACCATATTTTCTATTCATTTTAAATTAAACCTCCAAAAAAGAATCGCTGGTCATAACGTTCGGAAAACTTTTGTGCACTATTCGTTTTTCGGACTATAAACAAGGAATATATTTTATAAAATATAAATTGGATTTATTGAACACTTTTTTTATATTTATTGCGTTCAATAACAGTTATAGCACTTTCATAATTTAAAATCAAAAAAATAACATAGTTACCATTATTTTTAAAAAACAGTATTTTTAGTTGCTACAATAAGCATTTTATAGTTTTAAACTTAAAACTATAAAATGCTAGATACTTACTTAGGAATTATTTTAAATTCATTTATACTGCATAAATATTCTTAAAGTGATTTTCCATATAAATATTAAAGTTCGTTTTTTTGAGGTTTCTACTCGCTCTATTTCACAATACACTAGAATTATCTTCAAGAAGCATCGTTTTAAGTTTTGGCTGCTCCGAAACTAATTAAAAAAGCTTTTACGCCTGAGATTACTTATCAGTTTTTCATTTCAACTTCAATTGTCATTCAAGAACTGATTTTACGACGACTGCTGTCTCCAAACCAGAAAAAGGAAGTACAGATTTTCTGCAACTTCCTTTTCTTTTATAGGCTATTTGACGTGTTTTTCTAGCTCTTTTTGGTATTTGGCATTTGTTTCAATTTTTTCTTTCTGCCATTTCTTGAGAGCTTCTTCGTATTCTTTTGTAGTCACGACATCATTTTGCAATTCCAAACCTTTGAATACAAACGGGTCTCCCTTGATTCCGACTTGTGAGTATGCTTTTGAGAATGGTACAGTTCGGCTAACAGTTGGAGAACCACCTGAAGAGGCAACTGGGATCAAGAGCGAACTATCAGATACCCAAGCTTGAGCTTTAGCGTATTTCTCATAACGCTTATTGAGATCGCTTGTTTCAGCTGCGGCATCATCCAAGAGTTTCTTGTATTCGTCTAGACCAACTTGAGCCATCACTTCTGGATCTTTTCCGCGAGTGATACCCAAGTGTTTAAGGGCTGAACCCTTCTTAGCATCAAGGATGTTGAGGTAGGTAGCTGGGTCTTGATAGTCTGGTCCCCAACCAGTTCCGTTCAGGTCATAGTCTTTTTGAGATGGTACCTTGGCTTGAGACGTAATGCTCATTTTTTCATTATCGGTCATTTGAAGGACATCGACAATGACATTTTCAGTACCAAGTGATGATTCGATAGACTGCTTGAGTGAGTTGGTTTGTTGAACGGCGATTACATCTGTTTGTTCAACCGGGATATCCAAATGGATTGGGAAGGTAACACCCTTGGACTGCAATTCTGTCTTGGCTTTAGCAAAGGCTGCCTTGGCTTTTTCAGGACTGTAAATCGTATCCTTGCCATCTGTAAGGGCTACATCTTTCCACTGGTCACCATAAGAAACGAGCTCTGCTTGAGCCAACTCTCCAAAGGTTTTTTCACCTACTTGAACGTAGTCATGAGGCACTAGGCTGTTACGAATAATCTTGTCCGCACCTTCTTCACCATTCAACTGAGCAGTATAAGAGTGACGATCAAGAGCAAAGTTCAGCGCCTGACGGAAGTTCTTGTTGAGAAGAGCTTCTTTCGTTGATGTTTTTTGAGCTTCGTCTGTTTTGGCTGTTTTATTGTAAGACTGGCGGTTTACGTTAACCGTGAGGTAGTAGCTTGTCGCTTCTTGTGGACTGTAGACAATCTTATCGCCGTACTCTTTTTTAGTTGATTCAAAGTTTGAGCTTGTTGGGAAGAGACGGGCTGTTGTATAAGCACCTTGTGTAAAGCTACGAATCAAGGATTCTTGGTCTGATCCATCATAGAAAGTTAGTTTGATGTTGTCAATCTTAACATTGTCCTTGTCCCAGTAGTTTGGATTCTTTTCATACTCGATGACTGATTTTGAAGTCAATGATTTCAAGAAATAAGGACCGTTATATAGGATACCTGATGGAGTTGGTGCACCGTAATCGCTCCCTTTAGAATTCAAGAATTCTTCATTAACTGGAAGCATGGTAGCAGTTGTGACTTTAGAGTTCCAGAAGCTTTCTGGTTTGTTAAGCGTGTATTCAACCGTGTAATCATCAACAGCCTTAACTCCTACAGTAGAAAAGTCATTGCTTTCTCCACTGATGTAGGCAGCCAAACCTTTGATAGAGTCTTGAAGGAGGGATAAGCCGTCTGATTTACCGTCAGCTGCGTGTTTCAGACCTGTAACAAAGTCTTGAGCCTTGACTTCAGCGTATTCTTCTCCCTCAGAAGTATACCATTTCACACCCTTACGAAGTTTATAGGTATAGGTCAAGCCATCTTTAGAAACGGACCAGTCTTCTGCAAGCGAAGGAATCAAGTTCCCGTATTTATCGTTTTCCAAGAGGCCATCGACAACGTTGGCTATAACGTCAGAAGTTGAGCTCTTGCTCGTCACGCTGTAGTCCAAAGATGATGGGTCTATTGCATAGACATAAGAAAATGTCTTGGGAGCATCAGCCTTCTTTTCGCTTTGCCCACAAGCAGTTAACAGAAGAGCTGCACTCAAGACAGCACCTGCTCCTAAGAGCCACTTTTTCGATTTCATAAGTAATCTCCTTAAAGATAGTGTTTTCACCATTATACCCTATTTTTTCATAAAAGCAAGGACTTTCACCAGATTTTTTAGAAAATTCTAACAAATATTTTTTTAAGATTTTTCTACACAATTTTTAGTAAAAAACCTCAAGCTTCAAAGGCTTGAGGTTCACTTATTTTAATCCGTTAGTTCCACACAGAAAGCATCCCATGGAGCCAAGACCTGTTTTTCAACTACTTCTTTAGTAGTAGTGTTTTCAATCAAGATTGATTTAACTTTTCCTTCTACTGCAAAGTTTTGTTTTTCATTGGACAAGTTAGCCATAACTAAGAAACGACAGTCACCGTCTTTGCGAATATAGGCGAAGATCTTGTCAGCTGTATCAAGCAATTCAAAATCAGCTCGAATCAGCCAGCTATTCTCCTTACGGATCTGAACCAACTTCTGATAGGTATAGAAAATAGAATCTGGATTTGCCAGTGCTTCTTGAACGTTGATTTCTTCGTAGTTTGGATTAACTGCCAACCAAGGTTGACCTGTTGAGAAACCAGCGTTTTTGTTCTCATCCCATTGCATTGGGGTACGGGCATTATCACGACCGATGACACGGATACTGTCCATAATTTCCTCTAGAGGAACGCCTTTTTCAAGAGCTTCACGCGCATAGTTGAGAGATTCAATATCTTCTACTTGATCCAGTGTCTCAAACGGATAATTGGTCATCCCAATCTCTTCACCTTGGTAGATATAAGGTGTCCCTCTCATGAGATGAAGCAAGATTGCAAAGGCTTTGGCGGATTTTTCGCGGTATTCTTGGTCATTTCCCCAGATAGAGACGATGCGAGGAAGGTCATGATTGTTCCAGAAGAGGGAATTCCAGCCGTCTTCAACTCCTAACTCTGTCTGCCATTTGTTGAAAATTTCTTTTAATTTCCCTACATTTAACTCTTTTTGGTAGTGCCACTTAGGTTGCCCTTCCTGATACTGAAGACAGATGTGTTCAAACTGGAAGACCATAGACAATTCTTGCCCCTTTGGATCCGAGTAGAGTTTGGCAATCTCTGGCGTTGCTCCCCATGTTTCCCCTACTGTCAAGAGATCTTTATCCCCAAAGGTTGCCTGATTCATTTCCTTGAGATAGGGATGGAGCATAGGACCATTATTAACTACCTTCTCGTCAGGAATCTTGCCAATCATATCAATGACATCCATACGGAAACCACCAATACCTTTATCAATCCAGAAGTTCATCATCTCGTAAATTTTCTGGCGCAGTTTTTCATTCTCCCAGTTGAGGTCGGGCTGTTTCTTGCTGAAAAAGTGGAGATAGTATTGCCCTGACTTTTCATCGTATTCCCAAGCAGAGCCACTAAAAATAGACTCCAAATCATTGGGCTCATCCCGCCAGATATAGTAGTCTCGCTCGGGACTGTCAGGATTTTCACAGGCCTCGACAAACCAAGTATGCTCATCCGAGGTATGATTGACCACCAAGTCCATGATAATTCGAATATCGCGCTTCCTAGCTTCTGCGATGAGTTGGTCCATGTCCTCCATAGTCCCGAAAATAGCTGCAATTGCTTGATAATCAGCAATATCATAGCCATTATCATCCATAGGACTGTCATAAACGGGAGAAAGCCAAATCGCTGTGATTCCTAACTTAGCTAGATAGTCTAACTTACTAGTAATTCCTGACAAATCGCCAATTCCATCTCCGTTACTGTCCATGAAACTCTTTGGATAGACTTGATAGACTACGGCATTGTGCCACCATTTTTCTTGCATCTGTTTACCTCATTATTTTAATAATCTATAGTCTATGATAGCGCTTTTTAAAACTTAGTGCAAGCGTTTGCCTAATCTTTTTAATTTCTTTTTTGGCTCCATAGTTTCCTATCTTCCAATTTTTTATTATAATAGAGGTCAGAGGTAAAAAAATGAAAAAACAAGCTTTTAGTTCTGAACAATATCTGAATCTACAGCGCAACCACATCTTGGAGCGCATTAACCAATTTGATGGCAAGCTCTATTTGGAGTTTGGTGGCAAAATGTTAGAAGATTTCCACGCTGCTCGTGTACTTCCTGGTTATGAGCCTGACAATAAAATCAAGCTCTTGCAAGAATTGAAAGAGCAGGTTGAGGTTGTTATCGCCATTAATGCAAGCAACATCGAACATTCTAAAGCACGTGGCGACCTAGGCATTTCTTATGACCAAGAAGTTCTTCGTTTGATTGACAAATTCAATGAACTGGGAATTTTTGTTGGTTCGGTTGTCATCACACAATACGCTGGCCAACCCGCTGCAGATGCCTTCCGCAACCAGTTAGATAAAAACGGGATTGATTCCTATCTTCATTATCCGATCAAAGGATACCCGACTGATATGGACCACATCATCTCTCCAGAAGGCATGGGAAAAAACGACTACATCAAAACCAGTCGCAACTTGATTGTCGTAACCGCTCCTGGACCTGGTTCTGGAAAATTGGCAACTTGTATGTCAAACATGTACCATGACCAAATCAATGGCATCAAGTCTGGTTACGCTAAATTTGAAACCTTCCCAGTTTGGAACCTTCCCCTTCATCATCCGGTCAACTTGGCCTATGAGGCTGCCACAGCAGACCTTGACGATGTCAACATGATTGACCCCTTCCATCTCCAAACCTACGGAGAAACCACTGTCAATTACAACCGTGATATCGAAATCTTCCCAGTACTCAAACGTATGTTGGAACGTATTCTCGGTGAATCTCCATACGCTTCACCAACAGACATGGGTGTCAACATGGTTGGCTTCGCTATTACAGATGATGAAGCTGCTGTCGAAGCTTCTAAACAAGAAATCATCCGCCGTTACTATCAAACAGTTCTTGACTTCAAGGCTGAAAAAGTCGGAGAAACTGCTGTCAAGAAGATTGAACTTCTCATGAACGACCTCGGTATCACACCTGCAGACCGTAAGGTTGCTGTCGCAGCACGCCAAAAGGCAGAAGAAACCGGTGGGCCTGCCCTTGCTCTCGAATTGCCATCTGGTGACATTGTCACTGGTAAAAACTCAGAACTCTTTGGCCCTACAGCTGCCGCCTTGATCAACGCGATTAAGAGATCTGCTGACATTGCTAAGGAAGTGAAATTGATTGAGCCTGAAGTTGTCAAACCAATTCAAGGCCTCAAGATTAACCATCTAGGCAGTCGCAATCCTCGCCTCCACTCAAACGAGATCCTGATTGCTCTTGCCATCACAGCTATGGAAAATCCAGATGCTGCGCGCGCAATGAAGGAACTTGGTAACCTCAAAGGAAGCGAAGCCCACTCAACCATCATCTTGACAGACGAAGACAAGAATGTCCTTCGCAAGCTAGGCATCAACGTAACCTTTGACCCATTCTACCAATACGATCGCTTGTATCGGAAATAATTAAACGAGGCTGGATAAAACTCAATTTGGGTAAAAATCCAGTAAATCTTTACATGATAAAAGATAAAACGCATAATATCAAGGCTTTTGAACACTTGATATTATGCGTTTTTATGATTTTTTCATCCTCATTTATTTCAATGAAATTGCCAACTCAACACAGGCTCCTCCTTGGTCTGGATTGAGCAGGGTCAGACGACCACCGTGCAAGAGAGCTACCTGCTTAGAAAAGGCTAAGCCGATGCCATGATGGGGATTAGCTGAATTGCGGCTTTGATCACTCTGGTAGAAGAGCTGTTCCGCTCCTAGCAACATCTCCTCTGAAAATGCAGGCCCGTTGTTCCAGATAGCAAAAACCAACTGGTCCTGCTGCACTGATACCGTCAGCTTCACTTCTTTTTGGTCTTGGTCAGCATGTTCAAGCGCATTTAGTAAAATATTGAGCAAAGCTCGCTTGAGATAGTCCAAATGAACTGACAAAATCAGACTAAGATCACAATCTTCTTGGAGAGAAAAACGATAGTTTTCCTGTTTGCTGAACAGTGCCCAGTCGTCCTGTAGAGAAGCCAAAAAGTTCTCCAAGGAAAGCTGACTGAACTGATTAGAATCAATCTGAAAAGTCTTAGCGTAATCAATCAAAGAGCCACAATATTCTTCCATCTTGTGACTGGCCTGCAAAATCTCAGCAGCATAGTCTGCCTGTAGCTGGTCCAACTGGGTCAACTCCAAGAGCTCAGCATTCCCCTTAATCACAGTTAGGGGCGTCTTCAAATCGTGCGATGTCGCTGATAGCTGTAAAATCAACTCCTGATTATGCTGCTGCTCTTTTTCTAGAAGACGAGCATTTTCTTGGTGGCTGCTCCGTAAATCGCTATAAACTTCGAGCATTTCCTCGATCCGAAAAAGCTGGCTTTGGTTTTCTTCTAAAAGCTTCTCGCTCTTTAGCATTTTTATTTCTCTGTTGATTTTTCGGAGCAATTTCAAAATATGATAAAAAGTAATCAGCAGCAAGCTCCCTGCCCAAAAGAACAAGGTAAAAAGAACGTGATTACTTCCTTGCGTAAATTCATAGCCTATAAGCACAAAAATCAAAATATGAAAAAAGACGATTTTTAAACTGGTTGTCCAGACTAGGCTTTTGAAATTTCGGGTTCTAATTGCCATCTATAGCCTACTCCTCTCACTGTTGCGATTGCTTGCAGCCCTTCTTGTTTGCATTTTTGGCGAATTTGATATACGTATTCTGAGATGGAGCGAAGCTGTGTTTCTGAGCTTTCTGGGTAAAGCAAGGTATGCAGGCGTTCAGCTGAAAAGGTCTGCTTGGGATTGCTAGCTAGTAAATGCAGTAACTTAAACTCTCGCTCTGAAAATTTCAAGACTTTACCAAAACAGGCAACTTCATAACGCTCTGGATAAAATTGACAAGAAGCAATTTCAGAATATCGCTCCTCACGTCTTTCCTCCCGCCGAAGATGAGCTCTGACACGCGCCAGCAATTCTTTGGTTCCAAAAGGCTTGACAATATAGTCATCTGCTCCGCGAAAGAGCCCTTCCACTTTGTCCGCCTCCAATCCCTTAGCCGTCAGAAAGATGATTGGACACGAAAGATGAGGACGAATGTAGGAACACAGCTCAAAACCATTAACAGGCTCCATCATCACATCCAGCAGAATCAAGTCATATCCGACAAAATGCGTCAGCTCTAGGTCTTCTATCCGATCAAGCGTCGTCACATCATAAGCATCTAGCTCTAGGACGTTTTTCACCAGCTTTAAAATGCTCTGGTCGTCATCAACCACCAAAATACGATACTGTCTCATGACTTCCATTATAGCATACCTCTAGCGAACATCTCGTTTCAAGGTTAAGAATATAGCAGAGCTCCAAACCAAAGCTAACCAGAACAGCTGTATCCCCAACCCTGATAGGTCTAGTGAATGCTGAAGCCTTTCATACTCAAAAAGATTGAGGGTAGCAAGATCGGGCAGGTATTTTGCTTCCTGGATAAAAGTTGCCAATAAACGACTGAGACCAATCAAGAGAGGAAAGAGCACCGACACCGGCACAATCCAAGATTGAAATAGCAAAGCGAGGCCGGCAGCTAAAAAAGCCAGAAAAAGATTGCTGAGAAGACCAAAAGAGCTGTAATAAAGGAATTTCTCCAGTAAGGACCAGCTAAAGTCTAGGTCAAATCGAGCCAGCATAACAAAGAAACAGCTACTTATAATGACACTATAGAGAACCAAGAGCAGCAAGAACAGAAAAAGGATTTTCCCAGCCAACCAAGCCTTTCTATTTGATACAGTTAGAAAATTCGTTCGCATCCCAGACTTGACAAACTCCTGGGCAAAATAGAGGGAAGTAAAGATGACGATGACAGGCTGCGCCAGATAGAGGGCATGCAAAGCCTCGCTCAGAGCTTTCGTCTGGCCAACTGCTGTCTGACTATAGTCAAGATTCATCAGAAAAAAAGGAACAGCTACCAGAGCTACCAAGGCTGCACCAAGAGCGAGATAGTAAGAACGGAACTTAATCCATTCACTTCTAAGCAGAGCTTTCAGCATTAGTATCGCCCTCCTAAATCCGTCTTCAAAAAGCGCAGAGAGGTCATACCGCCGATGACTAGTAACCATGCACCAAGTATCAACAGTCCTTGCAAGGGATTGTTGGCATATTGAGAAGTTGGCGTTGCCACAAACAACTCTCCTGCTGGCTGTGGCAAATAAGCTCCCCAACTCGTGTGAGCTGCTAGATAGTTTCCTAAATTATAGATTTGGGGTACGAGAAAAAGCAGAGGAACTAGCATGGTCCGAGCCAATAAACCTAACAAAAATGAAAGGATTCCTAATAAGGTTAGAGATAAGGTTTTCCACAAAATCAAACTCCAAGCTGCCTGATTGAGCAGAATCGGATCAAGCCCTTCCTTTCCTAAAGCTAGGTGCATGACCATATAACTAAAGTAGATTGATAAAAAGCTACTGGCAAGAGAAAAGCAAGCAAAGGTCACGACTTTCCCCACAAGCAACTTCAGGCGGTTATTACAGGTCAAAAGACTGGTTCTCAAGCTATGAGACTGGAATTCCATAGCTCCCAAAATTCCAGCTAAGATGACCAAAACCATGCCTGCCATAGAGGCCCCGTTGAGACCCAGATATTCCAGCGGATCAATGGCTTCTGCCAGACCGGGAACGGTCTCAGGCGTGGCATCCAAGCCAATGGACAAATACTGTCGGCCCTCCAGCCAAGATACGGCAGGCACCAAGAGTAACATGAAGGCCATACTCACTTTGAAAGCCTTGGTTGAGCAAATTTTCAACCATTCTGAATGCAATAAAGACATCGTTTCTTTCATTTTAAACCTCCTCTGTCAAATCAAAGAAGAGATCTTCTAGACTATCTGAATCTTGCAGCACCTCTTCCAATTGTCCCTGCTCAATAATGCGCCCATGATGAATCAAGACTACATCATCTGTCACCATTTGCACCTCTGACAGGATATGAGAGGATAGAAGTACCGTTTTCCCTAAGTCAGCCTGCTGACGGATGAAATTTCTAAACCACTTAATCCCACTTGGATCCAGTCCATTGATCGGCTCATCTAATATGAGAAACTGAGGATCACCCAGCAAAGCTGCTGCCAAACCCAGCCGCTGACTTTCCCCTAGAGACAGGCTTGACAAGAGGTCCTTTCTCTTATGAGCGATTCCAGTCATCTCCAAAACCTCATCGATCCGAGACTTGGGAATAGCATTACTCGCCGCGATAATTCGCAGGTGGTCATAGACCTTTCGATTTGGCAGACCGCCAATGCCGTCAAAGGCTGCACCTACCGTTCTGAGCGGATAAGTCATTGACTGATAGGTTTGCCCATCAAAAGTCGCAGTACCAGACGTCGTCCGATCTAAGCCCAAGAGAATCCTCAAGGTCGAACTTTTCCCTGCACCATTTGGACCCAAAAAGGCTGTAATCCGACCGCTTCTAGCTGTAAAAGAAATATCTTCCAAAATCTGCTTGCTGCCATGCTTTTTGCAGACTCCGTCTATTTTCACCATATGTTCCATACTGAACTCCTTTATCTTTATTTTCTCCAGTATATCCAATCTAGTTCAGAATTAGTTCAGAGATCGAGCAAAAATTCTAAAAGTTGATCCCACCTTTCAAAAGTCGCTCTAGCTTCATTAGAAAGAACTCAGTTTTTCTTTTCCTTTACTCCATTCTTTCTTTATAATTCTGAGGTTTATGTATGGAGACTTTATTATCATTCTAGTACCAAAAAGTCATTTATCAAACTCCATCAAGAGCAGGCTTTATGATATAATGAAAGAAGAAAACTGAAAGGAACGACCATGTCAAAAGAAGTTATTGTTGAAAGTTTTGAACTTGACCACACCAATGTTAAAGCACCCTATGTTCGCTTGATTGGAGAAGAAACAGGACCAAAGGGAGATATCATCTCCAACTTTGATATTCGCTTGGTGCAACCAAATGAAGACTCTATCCCTACCGCTGGCCTTCACACTATCGAGCACCTCTTGGCCAAACTCATCCGTACCCGCATTGACGGCATGATTGACTGTTCGCCATTTGGCTGCCGTACAGGTTTTCACATGATTATGTGGGGGCGCCATACCAGTGCTGAAATCGCGGCTGTTATCAAGGATTCGCTCAAGGAAATCGCTGAAACCACTACTTGGGAAGATGTCCCTGGAACAACCATCGAATCTTGCGGAAACTACAAAGACCACAGCCTCTTTTCTGCTAAAGAATGGGCAAAACTCATCTTGGAACAAGGAATCTCAGATGATGCCTTTGAGCGTCATGTCATCTAAACACAAAAGGAACCAGCTTTTAGCTAGTTCCTTCTTTTTTTATTCTCAAAATCTTGAGTTAGGCTTTTTCACGAATGACCAAGACACCATCTTCCATATCAGCTTCTAGGTGTTTAGCATCAAGGTTATCCAAGTGGAAGTCTGTCACCTTATCACGGATTTGTTGCTCAACCACGCGACGGAGCGGACGAACACCCATAACTTCGTCATAGCCTTCTTCTGTGATAAAGTCCTTAGCTGCTTGGCTGACTTCCAAATCAATGTCTTTCTTAGCCAAGGTTTGGTTAACTTCAGCCAACATCAAGTCCACAATCTTAGAAAGGTCTTCCTTATTCAAGTGTGAGAACTCGATAACTGCGTTAAAGCGGTTAAGGAATTCTGGACGGAAGAATGGTTTCAAACGATCCATTAATTCTGGTTTATCCGCATCTTCTGTCAAGTTAGCTTCATAGCCAAATCCAGCATTTGATGTCGCGATAATGACCGTGTTCTTGAAGTTCACTGTATTTCCTTGACCATCAGTCAAACGACCGTCATCCAAGACTTGGAGGAGAAGGGTGATTACTTGAGGATCAGCCTTTTCAATTTCGTCCAAGAGAATGATAGAGTAAGGATTGCGACGAACACGTTCTGTCAAGGTATTGCTATTGTCATCATACCCCACATAACCTGCTGTTGTACCGATTAACTTAGAAACAGCTGTGCGGTCACTATATTCAGACATATCCAAGCGGATAATCGCATCCTTAGTCCCAAACATATCGAGCGCCAATTGCTTAGCAAGCTCCGTCTTACCA
The DNA here is from genome assembly GCF_901543815.1 of Streptococcus oralis. Taxonomy (GTDB): domain Bacteria; phylum Bacillota; class Bacilli; order Lactobacillales; family Streptococcaceae; genus Streptococcus; species Streptococcus oralis_CM. The sequence continues at coordinate 291,251 of NZ_CABEIU010000002.1, read as the reverse complement.
ACCCCAGTAGGACCTACGAAGAGGAAGCTACCGATTGGGCGATTGCCTTCATCAAAACCAGCACGGTTACGACGGATAGCGCGAGCCACTGCTTCTACTGCCTTATCTTGGCCGATTACCTTGTGTTCCAAGCGATGGGCCATATCTTTCAAACGTTCGATGTCTGACGCTCCCATTTGTGATACTGGAATACCTGTCATTCGTTCTACAGATTCGGCCACATCATTGACAGTGGCAGTCACTTTCATATCTTCTGTGTGGTTTTCAACTTTTTTCTCCAATTCTGCAATGCGTGTTTTGGCATTGAGAGCTGCTTCAAAGTCTTCTGCTTCAACTGCTTTTTCTTGCTTGTCTTTTTCTGCCTCGATTTCCCGTTCAACAGCATGAACATCTGTTACTGGATGTTGAGCTGCCAAGTGAGCCGCCGTTACATCTACAAGGTCGATAGCCTTATCAGGCAAACTACGTTGAGGAATGTATTGGATTGAATAATCCACTGCTGCTTTCAAGACTTCATCTGGCAAGATGACATTGTGGTGTTGTTGGTAGAGGTCACGAATCCCTTGAAGGATTTTAAAGGTATCCTCTGCTGAAGGAGCATTGACCTTCACTTCGTTAAAACGACGAGCAAGAGCTGCATTCTTTAAGATAGTGTTACGGTATTCGTCTTGAGTCGTTGCCCCAATAACAGTCAACTCACCACGGGAGAGAGCTGGCTTGAGAATGTCCGCAAGACCTTTAGAACCGCTGTCTCCACCTGTGCTACCAGCACCGAGAATTTGGTGAATTTCGTCAAAGAAGAGGATAATATTTCCTGCTTCTTTCACTTCGCTAACAAGATTTTGAATGTTTTCTTCAAAGCTACCACGGTATTGAGTACCCGCCTCAAGACCAGAGATATCAATAGAAATAATTTCCTTATTCTTAATGGCAGCTGGGACATCTCCGTTCACAATAGCTTGTGCTAGGCCTTCGACAACGGCTGTCTTACCAACACCTGCATCTCCGACAAGTACAGGATTGTTCTTGGTACGACGTGAGAGGATTTCAGATGTTTCTTGAATTTCCTTGTTTCGTCCGATAACAGGATCCAGCTTACCCTCACGAGCTTCTGCGGTCAAGTTTCGACCTAGTTTAGCAAGGACACCGTCTTGTTTCATACCTGAAGCGTGTTGTTGCATTTGTCCATCAACTTCTGCATTTCCTGGCAATTGACCAGTTGCACGATAATGAGCAAATTCCTCAGGTGTCACTTCTCGTCCATTAATCAAGTAGCGACGATTTTCAGAACTATATCCTCGCATACCACCCATCAATTGGTTAAACAAATCATCCATGTTGTTAAAGTTATTAAAGTTGTTATTCATATTCTTTACCTCGTTTATTGTTCATTATTCGCGGCCTCTGATATTGACTATCTTTGACCTTTGTTTTAAAAATTTTAGACTAGCTAACTAGCTACCCTACGTATAATTTCTGGTTTTTCTTTTTTAAATAAGCCTTTTATCATCTTCTTTTCAAAATCTGTTAGATTTAACATAGGCCTCACCCCTTTCCTGGGATTCTACACTTCATTCTCAAGGAACAATTCGTTGAAAATGAGCTTTTTAAGGAATTCATTTTCCTTATGTTTCTACTATATCACTTTGGTCAGTAAAAGTCAATAATTTTTTGACCAAATTTGACTATTTTTTAAAAAATTTTTAAGCACACAAAAAGCCAGTCATATCGACTGGCTTTTCTCTATTACAATTGAATCTTAGCTCAATGCGTCATCCATTGAAAGAACTTCGTGGAAGACACGTTGTGTCAATTCAGTTTTTTGTTCTGGAGTGAGGTATTTAGTGTTTACACAGTATCCAGAGATACGTACGATAACGTCTTCGCCATTCATAATCTTGTCATAAACATCGTTCAAGTCCATAACGTTCAAGTTAACGTGTTGTCCACCGTTTTCGAAGTAACCATCAAGGATTGTTACCAAGTTATCCACTTGTTCGTCACGAGTCTTACCAAGAGCACGTGGAGAAACTTGAGTTGTCAATGAGATACCGTCAGCTGCGTAACCAAAGTCAAGGCTAGCAAGTGAGTTCAAGTTTTGCAACCATCCACCTTTAGCTTTGTTAGAAGGGTTAGCACCTGGTGAGAAGAATTCAAGTTTAGACAAGTTCACAGAACCATCTTCGTTGAGGTATACACCTTTGTGGACTGGTGAGTTACCAGTTTGTTTAGAGTAAGCAACGTTAGATGTGATTGTCAATAGTGATACTGTAGCTTCTGCGTCTTTGTAAAGTTTGTGGCTACGTAGACGAGTTGTATAAGCTTCGATCAACCATTCTGCCAATTCGTTTGAACGTGGGTCATCTTCACCCCAACGTGGGTATTCACCGATTGTTTCATAATCGTAGATATAACCATCTTCATCACGGATTGGTTTAACGGTAGCGTATTTAATCGCTGACAATGTATCAACAGTGTTAGCAAATCCACAGATACCGAATCCCATGTTGGCACGTTGTTTCGTTGGCAAGAAGGCCATTTGAACAGCTTCGTAGTTGTACTTGTCAGTCATGTAGTGGATGATGTTCAAAGCATCTACATAAGTGTCAGTCAACCAGTCAAGAGATTTTTCAAAGTTCGCTTTAACTGATTCAAATTCAAGAACTTCGTCACGGATAGGATCGATGTCAAATACTTTGTAGTCTTTGTGAACATCGTCGTAACCACCGTTCAAACCAGTAAGAAGGGCTTTCAAAACGTTTACACGAGCACCGAAGTACTGGATGTTGTGGCGTTGATCTTCGTTTTCTGGGTCAAGCGGTGACACACAGCATGAGATACAGCTCATTTCACCGTATCCGTCTTTAGCCATTGTTGTTACACCTTCGTATTGGATAGAAGAGTGTTTGTGGCTCATATGCATACAGTAGCGACGGAAGTTGTATGGCAATTTGTCAGTCCAAAGAACTGTCAAGTTTGGCTCTGGAGAGTTACCGATGTTGTCAAGAGTGTTCAAGAAACGGTAGTCCATCTTAGTAACACGGTGACGACCGTCGTTACCCATACCAGCCATAGAAGTTGTGATGAAGGTTGGGTCACCTGAGTACAATTGGTCATAAGCTTTTGTACGAGCAAATTTAACTGTACGAAGTTTCATAACGAAATCATCAACGAACTCTTGGATTTCTGATTCAGTAAATGTGCCACGAGCAAGGTCACGTTCTGCAAAGATATCCAATACGATTGGCACACGTCCTAGAGATGTTGCAGCACCGTTGATAACACGGCAGACAGCCATAAAGGCGATGTTCACCCATTGGATGGCTTCTTTGACGTTCATCGCTGGTTTGCGGACATCAACTCCGTAAAGGTCACCCAAGCGAACAACTTGTTGCAATGCCTGGTATTGAAGGTTTACTTCTTCACGAAGACGGATTGTTTCTTCATCAATTTCTTTAATTGCATTCCAGTCGTTTACTTTTTCTTGCATCAAGTAGTCTGCACCGTAAAGAGCAAGACGTGCGTAAACACCGATGATACGTCCACGTGAGTAGGCATCTGGAAGACCAGTTACAGTGTGAGCGTGACGAGCGCGACGGATGTTTGAAGTATAGGCACGGAAGATACCGTCGTTAACTGTTGTTACGTATTTAGTAAAGATTTCGTGAACAGCTGGATCTGGTTCGTATCCATTTTCTTTCAAAGTAGTTTCAGCCATACGGATACCACCTTTTGGCATGAAGTTCAATTTGAAGAGTTCATCGTTTTGGATACCAAAAATCAATTCGTTTTCTTTGTCGATAAATCCAGCAGGAATATCAGCAATAGATGTTGGACGAGTGTCCATTGGGAAACGAGTTTCTTCGTAGTGTGCTTTTGTTTCTTCTACAATCTTTTTAATGTGAAGTGAACGTTCTGTTGGTCCAGCAAGGAAGCTTTCATCTCCATCGTAAGGTGTGTAGTTAGCTTGAACGAAGCGAGAAATACTTGCTTTTTCTTTCCAATCTACGCCTTTGAAGCCTTCCCAAGCTTTATCAAAAATGTCTTGTGCTTCAACAACTGTCTTAACAACCATGTTAATGTCCTCATTTTTCTTTCTAGTAACAGTCATCTGTTACATTCATGAGACCAGTATACCATACAGTAACCGATTTCAACAAGCGAAAAAAGGCTTTTTTATCACTTTCTTTTCTAATACAGTCTGTTTATCAGTGCGATCTGTATTATATATTTGAAAGAATGAGTACTCTTTCCCATTTTTTCAGAAAAAAGGGTATAATAAATAGAAAATGACACTAGAAAGGAAGAAAAATGCTCATATTTCCATTGATTAATGATTTGTCCAGAAAAATCATCCATATCGACATGGATGCCTTTTTTGCTGCGGTGGAAATAAGAGATAATCCTAAGTTAAAGGGCAAACCTGTTATCATTGGGAGCGACCCCAGACAAACAGGTGGTCGAGGTGTCGTTTCTACCTGTAGCTACGAGGCGAGAGCTTTTGGTGTTCATTCAGCCATGAGTTCTAAAGAAGCTTATGAGCGTTGCCCTCAAGCCGTCTTTATCTCGGGAAATTATGAAAAATACAAAACTGTGGGACTTGAGATCCGAGCTATTTTTAAACGTTACACCGACCTGATTGAACCTATGAGTATTGACGAAGCCTACTTGGATGTGACAGAAAATAAACTCGGTATCAAGTCAGCTGTCAAAATAGCTCGTCTCATTCAACAAGATATCTGGCAGGAGCTGCACCTTACCGCTTCTGCAGGTGTTTCTTACAATAAATTTCTAGCTAAAATGGCCAGCGATTATCAAAAGCCACATGGTTTGACAGTTATCCTCCCTGACCAAGCCCAAGAATTTCTCAAACAAATGGATATTTCTAAATTTCATGGAGTGGGCAAGAAAACAGTGGAAAGGCTTCATGAAATGGGCATTTATACTGGCGCAGACTTATTAGACGTTTCTGAAGTCACTTTAATCGATCGGTTTGGCAGACTCGGTTTTGACCTTTATCGGAAAGCTAGAGGCATTCATAACTCACCAGTCAAGGCCAATCGCATTCGTAAGTCCATTGGCAAGGAGAAAACCTATGGAAAGATTCTCCAGGCTGAAGAGGACATCAAAAAAGAGCTGACTCTTCTCTCTGAAAAAGTTGCTCTCAATCTCAGCAAACAAGACAAAGCTGGAAAAATCATTATCCTAAAGATTCGTTACGCTGACTTCTCCACTCTAACTAGGCGGAAAAGCCTCTCACAAGCAACACAGGACGCTAGCCAGATTTCTCAAACCGCCCTTCAACTTTACGAAGAACTAGCCGAAAAAGAGAAAGGCGTTCGTTTACTAGGAATTACAGTGACAGGATTTTAAAAAGCTTGAAGGAAAATTCCCTCAAGCTTTTTCTTATACAAATAAACGCACAAAACTATAGAGCAACAAAACGCTACCGAGTACGATACGGTATTTACCAAAGAGTGTAAAGTCGTGTTTCTTCACATAGCTGGTCAAGAAACGAATGGCAACCATGCTGACCGCAAAGGCAACACCCATAGCAACCAAGAGCAAGAACAGTTGTCCAAAACTCAAGAGTTGACCTGCTTTAATAAATTTGAAAATCTTTAAAGCACTGGCTCCGAACATAACAGGAATTCCGAGATAGAAGGTAAACTCTGTTACGACAGAGCGGCTCGTTCCATTTAACAAACCACCAACAATCGTCGCACCTGAACGGCTCGTTCCTGGGAAGAGGGCGAGGACTTGGAAGAGTCCAATGTAAAGGGCTGTTTTATAAGGCAACTTGTCTAACTCTGTTACTGTTGGTTCAACGGCTTGCGCCTTATTTCGTTTTTCAAGATAGATAAAGGCAACACCATAGATAATCAACATGATTGCAACCGAAACCATGTTATGGAAGTTGGCATCAAACCAATCATCTAGTTTAAAAACCAATAGTAAAGGCAAGGTTGCAACGAGAACTTTTGACCACAATTGCCAAGTTCGACGAACTTCTACCTTAGTTTTACCAGGTTTGAAAGGATTAAGCTTGTTAAAGTAAATCACCATAACTGCTAAAATAGCTCCCAGCTGAATGACAACATTAAACATAGACATGAAGGCTTCATTCTGGTCCTTGTATTGTACAAATTCTTCAACCAGGATCAAGTGGCCAGTACTTGATATAGGCAACCATTCTGTAATTCCTTCAACAATCCCAAAAAAGATTGACTTCAAAATTTCAATAAAATACATACATTACTCCTTTTTCTGTCCTCTATTATAGCATAATTTCGGATGTTGTGATAGATTTTTTCTAGAAGGCTCCGATACTACCACCGCCTCCGCCTCCTGAGAATCCTCCGCCAGAACTTCCACTTCCAGAAGAGACGGAGTAGGTACTTGCTGTGTTTGCAATACTAGCATAGTGACTCATTTGAGCAGTTGAATGATAAAACATACTGTGCCAGCCATAAGCTATGTAAAGATTGATATCTGGGTTCTCAACTTGAATCTGATAAGATTTCATCAAATGACTCACCTTGTCCGCATAACCAAATAAAGTAGCATAGACAAGGAGGCGATTCCAAAGAACAATACTTTCTAATTCTGCCTTGTCTAGGTGAGCGATATCGCGAAGCATGTTTTCAAAACTAGTCCAGAGATAGTATGCTTCTAGTCCTTCTTCGTTTAAAACACCATCACGAGTATCAAATCGTGTCGTCCAATAATAGACGGCAGCTAACATCAAGCTCACAAACCCAAGGATAGGAAGTGGTAGAGAAAGGTACCCGTGAGCATCCAAACTATACAAGAACCAGCCAAAACCAACGAAAGCAGGTAGAAGCGTAGAGACACCTATCGTCAATCGCAAGATTTTTTCTCCATTACTCAGTGGACGATAATAATCTGGAAGTTGCAAAGAGGAAACCCGCTTTCTCACCCCATCCTGCATCTGCTTCAGAGCTTGCTCGAAAGAAGACTTAAGCTTACGTCCCGTTTTCTGAATCCGTTTTTCATCAGTTGCTTTTGCACCTTGGTAAAGACTAGTTGACACTTGGTAATCTGCAAACAAATCTGAAACAAGCACTTCTTCTCTTCCTGAAAAAGCCAAATTAAGGCAATCTTTTTCAAAACTTGCTAATCCTTTTTCTTTTACGACTTTTAGACGGACCTCGTCTCCATTTGAGATGATTGAAACATTTCCACGGTCAATCACATCCAATAAAGTTGCCTGAACGAGTTGGTCAAAGGTGAACTTCCCTCCTCCCTTGGTCAAGGGACTGACTTCCTCTAAAGAAGTGGAGTAAACAGCTTCCGATAAAACCATCGGTTCTAAGTCCATTGGCGGTTCATAGAGACGGTGATTTTTGGCATATTTCTTTGATGGGGAGGTTTTTCTTCTGTAAATGCAGTAGAAAATAACACTAAAGACTAAAGAAAGCGAAAGTAGCAAAGGGATAATCCACGTAACCAGAGCTTTGCTTTGAGCTTTTTCAGCAGTAATGGATTCCTCTATTTTTTCAAATTCTGCTAAACGATTGCCTTTCAATCCCTGATCCAAAGCTGTTCCAAAATCTTTTCTAGGCCAATAGGCATGCAATTCAACCCCACGCTGACGAGGTAGGTTCTGTAAATAAACACGATAATCACTATCTATCTTCTCTACCTTGCCCTCTGTAAAGAGTTTCCCTGTATGAAAGAAAAGTTTTTCTGCTCCATTAAAGCCCATTACTCGAAACTCAAAATTTTCGATAGGTTCTGAACTATCCGTCAAGGGTTGCCAATTAAGTTCCGCGATATCATCATATAGAAATAGGAGATTTTTTAATTGCCATGTGATTACCACTTCAACAGTATCTCCCTCTTGGCCTGGATTATACACTTTTACAGTATAACCTTCCGATTCTTCTATCACTTCACTATTGACATTCTCAATGGCACTAGCATTTTTCCATACCTGAACCTTTGGACTGGAATCTATTTCAAAGCCCTTTGGCATCTTACCAGAACGGCCAAGTCCTACTAGTTGTCCATTAAAATCCTCATCAAAATGATATACTACTTTTTCCCTAAATTCTGCCGTATTATCTGCATGAATATACAAATCACCTTGATAAGAGCGAATCTTGAAATCAACCGCAAAAACAGAGAGTGGTAAAATACAAAACAAGCTAAATAAAAGCAAGAAAAAAGTCTTTTTCACAACACAATCCCCCTTTTTATCTTTGCTATCATTATATCATTTTTTATAAGTAAAGGCTTACTTGTATTGAAAATCTCACTATTTTTCGATACAATAGAGAGAAGTCATTTTTAGACTAGAAATAGGAGAAAACATGAAAAAATTATGCTTATCTATCCTTGCTAGCCTAGCCCTTACCTTAGGACTAGTTAGCAAGGTCCAAGCTGACGAATATTTACGCATCGGGATGGAGGCAGCTTACGCCCCCTTCAACTGGACCCAAGACGATGATAGTAACGGTGCTGTTAAAATTGACGGTACCAACCAATATGCCAATGGCTACGATGTCCAAATCGCTAAAAAGATTGCCAAAGATCTAGGTAAGGAACCTTTGGTCGTTAAAACCAAGTGGGAAGGACTTGTTCCTGCTCTTACTTCTGGCAAAATCGATATGATCATTGCAGGTATGAGCCCAACGGCTGAACGTAAACAAGAAATTGCCTTTTCAAGCAGTTACTATACTAGTGAACCTGTTCTATTGGTCAAAAAGGACTCTGCCTATGCCAACGCCAAATCTTTAAACGATTTTAGCGGAGCAAAAATCACGTCTCAACAAGGCGTTTACCTTTATGACTTGATTTCCCAAATCCCAGGTGCCAAAAAAGAAACAGCCATGGGGGATTTTGCTCAGATGCGTCAAGCACTTGAAGCAGGTGTCATCGATGCCTATGTTTCAGAACGCCCTGAAGCCCTGACCGCTGAATCTGCCAACTCCAAATTCAAGATGGTCCAGCTTGACAAAGGCTTTGAAACCGGAGAAGAAGACACCGCTATTGCCATTGGACTTCGTAAAGATGACAGCCGCATCAGCCAAATCAATGCCAGCATCGAAACCATTTCTAAGGACGAACAAGTAGCTCTTATGGATCGGATGATCAAAGAGCAACCAGTTGAGGCGACAACAACGGAGGAAGAAAGTAGTTTCTTTAGTCAAGTCGCTAAGATCCTTTCTGAAAACTGGCAACAACTCTTGCGTGGTGCTGGTATCACACTCTTGATCTCCATTATCGGGACCATCGCAGGGCTTATTATCGGGCTTGCAATAGGAGTCTTCCGTACTGCTCCACTATCTGAAAGCAAGGCCATCTATGGCTTGCAAAAGCTACTTGGCTGGATTCTCAATGTCTATATTGAAATTTTCCGTGGCACGCCTATGATCGTTCAATCTATGGTTATCTACTACGGTACAGCACAAGCCTTCGGTATTAACCTTGACCGTACACTGGCTGCCATCTTCATCGTTTCAATCAACACGGGGGCCTACATGACAGAAATCGTCCGTGGAGGTATCCTAGCAGTCGATAAGGGACAATTTGAAGCTGCAACTGCTCTTGGTATGACCCACAATCAAACCATGCGCAAGGTTGTCCTCCCTCAGGTCGTTCGCAATATCTTACCTGCTACTGGTAATGAGTTTGTCATCAATATCAAAGATACCTCTGTACTGAATGTTATCTCTGTGGTAGAACTCTACTTCTCTGGTAATACTGTGGCCACCCAAACTTATCAATACTTCCAGACATTTACAATCATCGCCGTGATTTACTTTGTCCTCACCTTCACAGTGACCCGTATCTTGCGCTTCATCGAAAGACGCATGGACATGGATACCTACACTACAGGTGCTAATCAAATGCAAACGGAGGACTTGAAATAATGAATCAACCCATTCTTGAAATTAAACACCTCAAAAAATTCTATGGACAAAATGAAGTCTTAAAAGACATCTCTCTGTCAGTCCACAAAGGAGAGGTTATCTCCATCATCGGGAGCTCAGGAAGCGGAAAATCAACCTTCCTACGTTCTATCAACCTACTTGAAACACCTACTGAGGGGGAAATTCTCTATCGCGGAGAAAACGTCCTTGCAAAAGGCTATGACCTTACTCACTATCGTGAAAAGCTCGGAATGGTTTTTCAATCCTTCAATCTCTTTGAAAATCTCGATGTTCTCGAAAATACGATCGTCGCCCAAACGACTGTCCTTAAACGAGAACGCTCTGAAGCTGAAAAAATTGCCAAAGAAAATCTTGAAAAAGTTGGCATGGGAGAACGCTATTGGCAAGCCAAACCAAAACAACTCTCTGGTGGCCAGAAGCAACGTGTGGCCATCGCACGCGCCCTCTCCATGAATCCTGACGCCATCCTTTTCGACGAACCAACATCTGCCCTTGACCCAGAAATGGTCGGTGAAGTCCTTAAAATCATGCAAGACCTGGCTCAAGAAGGCCTGACTATGATCGTCGTCACCCACGAAATGGAGTTCGCCCGCGATGTCTCACACCGTGTCATCTTTATGGATAAGGGTGTCATTGCCGAAGAAGGCAAGCCAGAAGACTTCTTCACGAACCCTAAAGAAGAACGAACGCGAGAATTTCTTCAGCGCTATCTCAACTAACAAGCAAAGACTGCATAAAATATGTAGTCTTTTTACTAACTCTTTTCAAAACAAAAGGCAGATCCATTTTAAGAATCTGCCTGTAAGCCTAGTTTAATCTTCAAATTTTTCATGATTCTTGTCATAAAAATCAATTAAGCCTAGAGCTGTTTCAAATGAAATATTTTTCACTTTTGCACGACCTTGTGCCAAAGCAATAATTGACATTTCACGTGCATTTGTTTCCTTAGAGATACGGTAACCTGTGATTTTCTTATCACGAACCCAGCCAACAACTGATTCTACTTTTTCAAAGTTTGATTTAGCCATGTTCTTCTCCTATTTTGTTCTTTACGATACTGAAATATATCCATTCTTTTAGGATTATCCAAAAAACATCTACTTATTGAAAACAAATAATGAATTATTATTACTTAGCTTTTAAAGCTGATAATATGCTTGTTCGTATATCTTCAACTCCATCAGGATTTGCTGGTAGGAAGATGGTATTATTGCCCTTATTATCTGCGAAATTATTCAAAGTATCCAAATACTGATTTGTTAATAGAATGGACATAATCTGGGCTTCCGTGAGTTCAACATTGGCTCCTTTTAATTCTTGAATAGAATCAGCAAGTCCGTCAACAATAGCCTTACGCTGTTCTGCAATCCCTACCCCGTGTAGGCGATCTTTTTCTGCCTCTGCTTCTGCCGCGGTCACAATTTTAATCTTATCTGCTTCTGCAAGTTCTTGCGCAGCGACTCTCTTACGTTGAGCAGCATTGATTTCATTCATTGATTGTTTAACTTCAGCGTCAGGCTCAACCTTCGTAATCAGTGTTTTTACAATGATGTAACCATATGTAGACATTTCTTCTGCTACTTGCTTTTGAACTTCTAATGCAATTTCATCTTTTTTCTCAAATAGTTCATCCAAGGTCAATTTAGGTACAGATGAACGCAAAGCATCTTCAATATAGGATTTGATTTGAGCTTCTGGTCTCATTAGTTTATAGTAAGCATCTGTGACATTATTCTCATTCACTCGATACTGAGTCGCCACATTCATGGTCACAAATACATTATCTTGTGTTTTTGTTTCCACGACGATCTCACTTTGCAATAGACGCAACTGCACCCTGGCTGCAATTCTATCAATTCCAAAAGGCGCTCGTACATGAATACCACTATTACTCAACTTTTGGTATTTACCAAAACGCTCGATAATAGCGACAGACTGTTGCCTTACAACATATACAGAGCTGATAATAATCGCTGATGCAATCAGCACTAGAATAAAGAGAACAAGTAAAACATGTAAAACCATGGGAATCTCCCCCTTTCGTCACCATCATTATAGCATCATTATAGGAAATTGGCAAATAATATGATAGCAAATTTATTTTAGACTAGCATATTATACAAAGTCTCATTTCCGTTCAGATTGATATAAGATGGGTCAAACTTTTCCATCCGATGAATCAAGCCAGCATAATCATGCTTATCAGCAAGAGCAATCCCAATCAATACTGGACCTGTCCCCTTGCTGGCCCGTTTGATATATTCAAAACGAGTGATGTCATCATTGGGCCCCAAAATGTCATTTACAAACTCCCGTAGAGCTCCTGGACGCTGTGGGAAGTTCACAACAAAGTAATGCTTGATGCCATCATAAATCAAGGCACGTTCTTCCATCTCTGGCATACGGTTGATGTCGTTGTTCCCTCCAGAGATGATACAACAAATGGTCTTACCTTTGATATAGTCCGATAGAACTTCCAAGGCTGCAATGCTGGCCGCTCCAGCAGGTTCGGCGACAATTCCTTGCTTGGAATAAAGATCAATCAAGGTCTCCGAAATCAAACCCTCATCTACTCCAATAAGAGTTTCAACATTCTGACGAGTTGCTTCATAAGTCAACTGCCCAACTTTCTGCACCGCTATTCCATCAGCAAATTTGTCAATTTCTTTGAGTTTAACTGGTCCTCCAGCCTCAAAGGCTGCCTTCATCGAACGGGCACCATTGGCTTCTACACCAATTACTTCGATAGCGGGATTGGTTTCTTTGATATAGGTCGAAACCCCTGCAATCAGTCCGCCACCACCTACCGGAACTAGTACTGTATCAAAATCAATAGACTCTTTACGGGCTTCTTCAAGAATTTCGTAGGCCACAGTTCCTTGACCAGCTTGAACATGGATATCATCAAAAGGATCGATAAAGGTTCTATTTTCTGACAACGTAAACTCTTGCGCTGCCTTAGCAGAAGCATCAAAGGTATCCCCAACCAACTTGATTGTCACAAACTCTCCACCGAAAAAGCGAACCTGCCCAATCTTTTGTTGCGGTGTTGTGATGGGCATAAAAATTGTTGCAGGAATCTTCATCTCCTTACAAGTATAGGCGACACCTTGGGCATGATTTCCCGCAGAGGCACAGACTACACCACGCTCACGTTCTTCTTTTGATAGTTGAGAAATGGCATAATAGGCTCCGCGAATTTTAAAAGAGCGAACTCTTTGCGCATTCTCCTTTTTCAGATAGATCTTAGCTCCATACTTTTCTGATAAGTAATGATCATATTCCAGTGGTGTATTCACTACTACACCACTTAAAACTTTGTGGGCTTTCACCACATCTTTTGCACTTAGCATGTCTCCTCCTCAAATACTTTACAAGGTAAAAAGCGAGTTAGGTACCCCCCAACTCGCCTTCTGTTTTTATTCTAAGAATTAGTTATAGATTTTGAAAGCATCATCGTCGTTTTTACCAACGAATGGCATTGCTTTACGTAGTTCTGCACCAACTTTTTCAATTTCAAGGTTAGCTGCTTGTTCACGGTAAGCAGTCAATTTTGGACGTCCCGCTTTATAGTCATTTACAAAGTCATTTGCAAATGTACCATTTTGGATGTCTGCAAGAACTGCTTTCATGTTTTCTTTAACTTGCTCAGTAATCACACGTGGGCCTGATACATAGTCACCGTACTCAGCAGTATTTGAAATAGATTGACGCATTTTCTTGAATCCACCTTCATAAATCAAGTCAACGATCAATTTCATTTCGTGAAGAACTTCAAAGTAAGCCAATTCTGGGGCATAGCCTGCTTCTGTCAATACTTCAAAACCTGCTTCGATAAGGGCAGTCAAACCACCACAAAGTACAGCTTGTTCACCAAACAAATCTTCTTCAGTTTCTTCTTTGTAAGTCGTTTCAAGCAAACCTACACGAGCTGCTCCAACACCTTTACACCAGTCCATAGCAATGTTTTTCGCATTTCCTGTGGCGTCTTGGTAGACTGCATAAAGAGCTGGAACACCAAATCCTTCTTCATAAGTACGGCGCACCAAGTGTCCTGGCCCTTTAGGAGCACACATGAAGACATCTACATCTGCAGGAACTTTGATAAATTCAAAGTGAATGTTGAAACCATGAGCAAATCCAACTGCATTTCCAGCTTCCAAGTTTGGAGCGATTTCTGCTTCGTACAATTCTTGTTGAATTTCGTCTGGTGCCAAGATCATGATAACGTCAGCCAATTTAGTTGCTTCTGCTACTGTGTAAGTGTCAAAACCATCTTCTTTTGCTTTGTCAAAAGATTTACCTGGACGCACACCGATGATGACATCACGACCTGAGTCACGCAAGTTTTGCGCATGCGCATGTCCTTGTGAACCATAACCGATTACGGCGATTTTTTTACCGTCAAGCGCTGCTACTTTAACATCTTTTTCGTATTCCATTTGAACTGCCATAGTTTTTCTCTCTTTTCTATTTTTATTGCCTTATAGGCTGGTTAAACAAATTTATGCTGGATTTTATACTCATTGAAAATCAAAGAGTATTAGTCGCGGGTAAATCCAGTTGCACCCGTACGAGCGATATTTTTAATACCATATGGTCGAATCACTCGCAATAAAGCTTCACTCTTTTCAGCATTTCCAGTCATCTGGATGGTGATTGAGCTTGGAGCCACATCTACTACTGTTGCACGGAAAGGTTGGATAATGGCCAAAATTTCTGCACGCTTTTCAGCAGGAGCAGATACCTTTACCAAGATAACTTCTCTTTCCAAGTGTGGTTTATCTGTGATATCTCGAATGCGAATCACATCAATCTGACGATTGAGCTGTTTAATGATTTGCTCTACTTCATCATGAGAAGCTACATCAATAATGATGGTGATACGTGATACATTGGGGTTCTCTGTCGCACCAACTGAGATACTCTCAATATTGACTTGACGACGAGAAAGGACACCTGTAAAACGATTCAAAACTCCTGAACGGTTTTGCAATCTAGCTGTTAACATTCTACGCATGGAACTTCACCCCCAACATCTCATGATTGCTCTTACCAGCTGGTACCATCGGTAAGACCTGTTCCTTACGAGAAATATCCACCTCGATAAACATGGGCACATCCTCCAGAATGACTTCTAGATCCTTCTCTATCGTCTCTGGATTATCAAATTTATAGTTTTTGATGCCGTAAGCCTGTGCCATCAGCTGGAAGTCAGGAAGTGTATCAAAGACTGACTCTGACGTTCTACCTTCATAGAAGGATTCCTGCCACTGGCGAACCATTCCTAGTGAGTGGTTATTCAACATGACAACCTTAATCGGCACCTTATAGATATTTAGGATAGCTAGCTCTTGGTTGGTCATTTGGAAGCCAC
Organism: Streptococcus oralis; assembly: GCF_901543815.1. GTDB lineage: Bacteria > Bacillota > Bacilli > Lactobacillales > Streptococcaceae > Streptococcus > Streptococcus oralis_CM. The sequence continues at coordinate 275,954 of NZ_CABEIU010000002.1, read as the reverse complement.
CATCACCGACAAAAAGGATAACCTCTTTTTCTGGATTTGCAATCTTGGCTCCAATAGCTGCAGGAACTCCGAAGCCCATGGTACCCAAGCCACCTGAAGTGACTAACTGACGCTCATTTTGGTAAGGATAATACTGAGCTGTCCACATTTGGTGTTGCCCTACGTCTGTGACAACAATGGCATCTCCATTCGTCAACTCACCGATGCGTTCAATAACGGCCTGAGGTTGAACCACACGTTCTTTCTTATCATAAGAACGAACACGATTCTTGTCCTTGGTAACTTTGTCAATCCACTTTTCAGTATTGTTATGAACAGTTGGTTCTGCCAGTAGCATCTGCAAGGCTTTCTTAGCGTCCCCAACCACTGGAATATCTGCACTGATAATCTTACCAATCTCAGCTGGATCTATATCGATATGAGCAACCTTAGCATTCTTAGCAAAGGTCTTAGGATTGCCAGTCAGGCGGTCATCGAAACGGCAACCAATACTAATCATAAAGTCCGCTTCGGTCATGGCAATGTTGGCCGCGAAAGAACCGTGCATACCTCCCATTCCTAGGAAGAGCGGATGGCTAGTCGCAATCGTACCTTGCCCTAAAAGACTGGTCACCACTGGAATTTGGTAACGTTCAGCAAATTCATTGAGCTCGGCAGCTGCTTCTGCATAACTAACCCCACCACCTGCCAACAAAACAGGTTTCTTGGCTTTTGACAATTGCTTCAAGATTTTCTTGATTTGCATGTCATTCGGATCAAGCGTCGGTTGATAACTTGGTAAATTCACCTCTGGTGAATAGATGAAGTCTGTCTCTAAGGCAGATACATCCTTAGGCAAGTCGATCACAACTGGGCCAGGACGACCTGTGGTCGCGATATGGACAGCCTCCGTAATGATGCGAGGAATGTCAGCTGTCTCACGGACTTGGTAATTGTATTTGGTAATAGGCATGGTAATACCGACAATATCCGCCTCCTGAAAGGCATCCTTCCCAATGCCTGCTCGAGCGACTTGTCCCGTAAAGACCAAAAGGGGAACGCTATCGCTCATGGCATCCGCGATTCCTGTAATGGCATTTGTTGCTCCCGGTCCACTCGTGACGACGGCAACGCCCAACTTTCCAGTTGATTTGGCATAACCTTCAGCTTCATGCAAACAGCCTTGTTCATGGCGACCCAAGATGTGGCGAATGCCTTTGAAATTATAAATCGCATCATATAAAGGCAAGACAGCCCCACCAGGATAACCAAATATGGTATCCATTCCTAAATCACGGAGGGTTTCCAAAACTAGATCCGATCCCGTCTTAGGAGCGTCTAAACTGATTTTCTCCATTGTTCCCCTTTCTCTTCTCTTAAAAATAGCTTGTTACTATCATACCATTTTTTCAAAAATTTTCAAGACAAAAGAAGCAATTTTCTGAATTTTCTATCTAAACGTGTTTTTATGAATGTTTTTCCTATTTTTATAAATATGAATAGGGAATTGAACGATTTTATTACTGCCAAATTTAGTTTAGGGTATATTTTTCTAACCTTCCTTGATATAGAACATAAAAAGGAAGCCACTAAGTGACTTCCTTCTAGAGTGAGGACTGATTAGTCTTCACCTTTGTTTTTCTTAATGATTTCTTCTTGTACTGACCTAGGTACATCTTCGTAGTGGTCAAATACCATCATGAAGGTACCACGTCCTTGAGATGCTGAACGAAGAACTGTTGCGTAACCGAACATTTCAGCAAGTGGAACGTAAGCACGAACGATTTGGCTGTTACCGTGTGCTTCCATACCATCAACACGTCCACGACGAGCAGTTACGTGACCCATAACATCACCAAGGTTTTCTTCAGGAACAGTGATGGTTACAAGCATCATTGGCTCAAGGATAGCTGGTTGTGCAGTCTTAGCAGCTTCTTTAAGAGCAAGTGAAGCCGCGATCTTGAAGGCAGTTTCAGATGAGTCGACATCGTGGTATGAACCATCGTAAAGCTTAGCTTTAACGTCAACCATTGGGTAACCAGCAAGAACACCGTTAGCCATAGATTCTACCAAACCTTTTTCAACCGCTGGGATAAATTCACGAGGAACCACACCACCGACGATTGCGTTTTCGAATTCGAATCCTTTTCCTTCTTCGTTTGGAGTAAATTCAATCCATACATCACCGAATTGACCTTTACCACCAGACTGACGTTTGAAGAATCCACGTGCTTGAGTAGAAGCGCGGAATGTTTCACGGTAAGATACTTGAGGAGCACCTACGTTCGCTTCAACTTTGAACTCACGACGCATACGGTCAACAAGGACGTCAAGGTGAAGCTCACCCATACCAGAGATAACTGTTTCACCAGTTTCAACGTTTGTTTCAACGCGGAATGTTGGATCTTCTTCAGCCAATTTTTGAAGGGCGATACCCATCTTATCTTGGTCAGCTTTAGATTTCGGCTCAACCATCAATTGGATAACTGGTTCTGGAACGTTGATTGACTCAAGGATGATTTTAGCTTTTTCATCTGTCAATGAGTCACCAGTTGTAGTATCTTTCAAACCAACGGCAGCAGCGATATCACCTGAGTAAACAGTGTCAATTTCTTGACGGCTGTTAGCGTGCATTTGAAGGATACGTCCAATACGTTCACGTTTACCTTTAGAAGTGTTCAATACGTAAGAACCTGATTGAAGAACACCTGAGTATACACGGAAGAATGTCAAACGACCTACGAATGGGTCAGTCATGATCTTGAAGGCAAGAGCTGCAAATGGCTCTTCGTCAGATGCTGGACGAGTTTCTTCTTCGTCTGTATCTGGGTTGATACCTTTGATTGCTGGGATGTCAAGTGGGCTTGGAAGGTAGTCGATAACTGCATCAAGCATCAATTGAACACCTTTGTTCTTGAAGGCAGAACCACACAATACTGGGAAGAATTCAACGTTGATAGTTGCTTTACGGATACCAGCTTTCAATTCTTCGTTAGTGATTTCTTCACCTTCAAGGTATTTCATCATCAATTCTTCGTCAGTTTCAGCAACTGCTTCGATCAATTTTTCACGGTATTCTTGAGCTTGGTCAAGGTATTCAGCTGGAATATCTTCTTCAAGGATATCTGTACCAAGGTCGTTAGTATAGATTTCAGCTTTCATCTTGATTAAGTCGATGATACCACGGAAGTCATCTTCAGAACCGATTGGCAATTGGATTGGGTGTGCATTTGCTTGAAGACGATCATGAAGTGTACTTACAGAGTAAAGGAAGTCAGCACCGATTTTGTCCATTTTGTTGGCAAATACGATACGTGGAACTCCGTACTCAGTTGCTTGGCGCCAAACTGTTTCAGTTTGAGGCTCAACACCTGATTGTGAGTCAAGAACAGTAACCGCACCGTCCAATACACGAAGAGAACGTTGTACTTCGATTGTGAAGTCCACGTGTCCTGGTGTGTCGATGATGTTTACGCGGTGGTTGTTCCATTGAGCTGTTGTCGCAGCAGATGTGATAGTGATACCACGTTCTTGCTCTTGCTCCATCCAGTCCATTTGTGACGCACCTTCGTGAGTTTCACCGATTTTGTGGATTTTACCAGTGTAGTAAAGAATACGCTCAGTAGTTGTTGTTTTACCGGCATCGACGTGAGCCATGATACCGATATTACGAGTTTTTTCAAGTGAAAATTCGCGTGCCATGAGGTTAGTTTCTCCTATTTTTTATTTTACAATCTATTATAACATTATTTAGAAAAAACGGATAGGCAGGACCTACCCGTTCTCAATGTTTTCATGCTATTGTTGGTTTCAACTTGTGTGAAAAGTTGAATTGAACTCGGGCTAAAGTTAGCTAGCCGATTTGAGCCGGAACGGGATGCTGTGTGAAAAAGATAAACTTCCTTGTATTCGTCGAATACTGCGTTAGTTTCCTATTTTCACCTTGCATCCTTACCGTTCCTAGCATCATAATTGAACTCGGGCTAAAAGCTTGGAAAATAGATAAGCTTTCCTAGAATCTTTGATTCTGCGTCAAGCTTCCTAATTTTCAGTCGCTTTTTTAACGCCCTTAGTATCTTATTCTTACCAACGGAAGTGTGCGAAGGCACGGTTAGCTTCAGCCATACGGTGAGTGTCTTCACGTTTCTTAACAGCTGCACCAGTGTTGTTAGCAGCATCCAAGATTTCTTTTGCAAGACGGTCTTGCATTGTGTGTTCACCACGAAGGCGAGCGATTGTTACCAACCAACGAAGTCCAAGTGTTGTACGACGTTCTGGACGAACTTCAACTGGGACTTGGTAGTTAGATCCACCAACACGACGTGCACGTACTTCAAGTACAGGCATGATGTTTTCCATAGCTGTTTCAAATACTTCAAGTGCATCGTTACCAGTAGCTTCTTTGATTTGCTCAAAAGCACCGTAAACGATTGAAGCAGCTGTACCACGTTTACCGTCAAGCATAACGCGGTTGATAAGACGAGTAACTAATTGTGAATTGTAAAGTGGATCTGGCAATACGTCACGTTTTGGAGCTCTATTTTTACGACTCATTTCTCTTTATCCCCTTTCCTTATGCTTTTGGACGTTTAGTACCGTATTTAGAACGGCCTTGTTTACGATCGTTAACACCTGCAGTATCAAGTGCACCACGGACGATATGGTAACGTACCCCTGGAAGGTCTTTTACACGTCCACCGCGAAGAAGCACCACGCTGTGCTCTTGCAAGTTGTGTCCGATACCTGGGATGTAGGCAGTAACTTCGATAAGGTTGCTCAAACGTACACGAGCGAATTTACGAAGGGCTGAGTTAGGTTTTTTAGGTGTCATTGTTCCAACACGAGTTGCAACACCACGTTTTTGTGGTGAAGAAACGTTTGTTTGAACTTTTTTATGACTGTTGTAACCAACGTTCAAAGCTGGTGATTTAGATTTTTCTACTTTTGATTTACGCGGTTTGCGAACCAATTGGTTAATTGTAGGCATCTACATTCTCCTGTGTTTTTTTATTTTTGGTGATGATACACTTGGTGACAGCTACCATCTGTGTGTACTTTTGCAACATTTGTCAGCACGTCCCTGTACACTTTTGAGAGACCAAAAGTAAAAAGTACCGTCTATTATTGTAACACAATTTTTCCTTCATTGTCAAGATATTTTTCATTTTTATTCTGATCTTTTATCTCTTTGACACTAGCTTTCACCCCTTTTCTAAACCAGAAAAGGAGGCAATTTGCCACCTCCTTTCTAGTATGGTTTTCCTTTGATTCAAGTCGTCATTTCGGAATTTTTTAACCCTTCTTATCAAAGCCAACCAGATTCTTTTGCAATGTTGGCTGCCTCTGTTCGATTACCAGCATCTAGTTTCGAAAGAATATTGGTGACATAGTTTCGGACGGTTCCATTTGATAGATAGAGTTGGTCTGCGATTTCTTGGTTAGACAAGCCCTGAGCGATTCCCTTTAAAACAGCGATTTCTTGTTCTGTTAACGGGTTAGGATGCGTCATCACCACTTCCATCAATTCAGGCGAATATTCCTTACGTCCTTCGAGAACCGTGTGCAAGGTTTGCATGAGGTCTGCAATGCTTCTTTCTTTTAAGACATAAGCATCCACTCCAGCCTTGATTGCACGTTCAAAATAGCCGGGGCGCTTGAAGGTCGTCACCACAACCACCTTTGTTTCTAGCTTTTCTGCTCGTATCCACTCCAAGACTTCGAGGCCTGTCTTAACAGGCATTTCTACGTCAAGAATGGCGATATCTACGGACTCCTTTTCTAAGAGTTGGATTGCTTCTTGCCCATTCTTGGCTTGTAGGACAGTCTCTACATCTGGTTGAAAGGTAAGCAACTGGCACATAGCATCTCGCAACATACTTTGATCTTCTGCAACAAGTAGTTTCATCTTAGTTTCTCTCCTTATAAGGTAGCCGAACCTGCACTTCAGTCGGATGTTTCTGACTAATCACTTTTACTTCTCCTGAAAAAGGAAGGACACGGTCTCGAACGGTATGGAGTTCATCTCCTTTTAGAGAAGCAAAGCCACAGCCATCATCTCTCACTGTCAGAATGAGTTCTTTCTCTGTTCGTTCTAATTTCAAGTAAGCTTTCGATGCTTTGGCATGTTTGATAATATTGGTCACTAACTCAAGCAAAATCATGGAAGCCGTTGATTCTAATTCCTGAGTTAGGCTAGCTGTATCTAGTTGGTGATTGATTTCCGTTTCAATTCCTGCAATTTCCAGCATTTTTTTAACAGTCACAAACTCGGAGGCAAGTGTTCTAGTTTTGAGATTTTCAATGATGGTACGGACTTCATTCATGGATTCTTTACTGATCTGATGAATTTCTTTTAATTCTTTTTCCACTTGAGGATAGGCCTGCATTTGGAGAAGCTGGAGGGCAAGATCCGTTTTTACACTCAACATGGCAAAGGTATGGCCTAGACTGTCATGGAGATCCTGGCCGATACGACTGCGTTCATTTTCAGCCAAGAAGAGATTGAGCTTTGCATTTTGCTTTCTCTTTTCTTCTTTTATTTCCTCCGACACTCGAATTCGATAGAGACCAAAGGTAAAAGCATCAGAAAAGACAAAGGTCAGCAAGAAAAAGAGCAGTTGCCAGGGACTAACATGATTGACCATATAAATCCCGGTTAAAATCAATGGCTGCAAGACAATAAAACTGACAAAACGCCAAGAGTGAAGAGAAATCTCATCCAGCTCATAAATGAGGAGGTTAGATAAATAAAAGATAAACCATGTGAAACCCGAATTCAGCCAAACCGATGTATAAAAAATATAGGCAATCATGAGCCACCAAGCCAGCCACTGCACGATGCGGTTTTGACTTAATAAAATCGAATAGAAGGCTAGGACAAATAATAATGTCCAGAACAAGGTCAAAGGCGGGTACTCTCCACTGATGACACCCGCTATAGGAAAGATGATAAACACTAATGAAATATGAAACATATAATGAGTGTTTTTTAATTTTTCCAACATAGATTTATTTTACCTCGATCCGTTTTTTCAGTTGGATTACCAATACACCAAAGAAAACTGTATAACCTAGTACAACCAAGGCAGCAAGAACGTTAAACTCGTGGTGCTCCATATAAGTAGAGACGACCTGCATAAGCTGGTAGGTTGGAGTCAATTTCCCAATGGATTGGAGCCATTCTGGGAAGGAACTCAAGGGGAACCATAGTCCGCCTAGGACAGCCAAAGCAATATAGGCAATATTTCCAATAACCGTCATCAGTTGAGCACTGGGAAGCAAGCTCACCAAGACACCCATGCTGATAAAGACCACGCTTCCGACCAGCAAAATAGCACCGATCACCAACCAATCAAGCCAAGGCAGAGTCACTCCACGGACAAAATGACCAACCGAAAAGACAACTATAATTGATAACAAGAAAGTCAGCAGAGTACTGAACAGTTTTGATACATAATATTCTACCATAGATACCGGAGAATGTTGAATCAATTTTTGCCAGTTATTCGTCTTGTCGGATTCGAGTGTGCTGGGGATACTGAAAAAGGCGCTTGACATGATACTAAAGAGCGTCATGGCAAAAAGATAGGCTTGAAGAGCAATTTCTGGAATGTCTGACCCTGACATCATACCAGAGAAAATAAGGTAAAACACACTTGGAAGTCCGATGGAAAGCAAGTAGTAGACAGCTTGCCGTTTCATCAGAATAATTTCCACTTTCATGAGACTTGTCATATTTTTCATCGTCAATCTCCTTTAGTCTTGAGTCGTTTCAAAGATACTATCTAAGAGAGTTCGATTGCGAACTTCAATTTCTTCGATCGTGCAGCCCTGTTCTTGCAAGACTTTCCACACCTGACTGGCTTCTTTGGTTGTGAAGGAAAGGGCATTTTGCTTGATTTCAAGCTCTTGAACCATAGTCAGGGTACTGACAAAATCCTGATAGGTTAGAGGCACGGTAAAGTGTTTTTCTTGTTCTTCACCACGCATAGCATAAGGCGTCGTATCGCGAATCAATTCTCCCTTGTGGAGAACCAAAATGCGGTCAGCCGTATGCTCCACCTCTTCGATATAGTGGGAAGAATAGACAATGGTGACACCATTTTTCTTTAATCGATTAACAATTTCCCAAAAATGCTGACGTGTCGAGGTATCCATGGCAGCAGTTGGCTCGTCTAAAAATAGAATTTTCGGACGGCCTATTAAAGCCAACACAAAAGAGAACAAACGTTTTTGCCCACCAGACAACTTGCCCGCTAGCTGATTTTTCTGCTTGTCTGAGAATCTCAACAAGTCATCAATTTCTTTGTCTGAGAGACTGTCAGGATAAAGTGACTTGAAAAATGATAGAAGTTCTTTCACTTTCAAGCTTTGAACAACTGCATTTTCTTGGGGCAAGACAGAAATAAGCTGCTTTAATCGAGGATCTGTTGGTGCAAACCCTTGAATGACTATCTGACCTGAGCTCATGAACTTGTCGCCCAAGAGGCAATCAATCAAGGTTGTTTTACCTGCTCCGTTAGGCCCAATCAAAGCGACACATTCACCATGGTGGATTTCAAAAGAGATGTTCCGCAAGATCTCCTTGTCTTTTATTTTCTTACTCAATTTCTCAACTTTAATCACAGTCATGAGATTCTCCTTTCAACCACTCCATTCCCATAGGGAAAACAACGAAAATCATAAATCCAAAACCCCAAGCACCACGAATGAATTGGCGAAGCAAGGTTTGGTCAAACCAACCAGTAAACATTTCCACTAACCATACCAAGAGTGACAGGCCGATAAAGAAATAGATGATTGTTTTTTTCATTCCTCAAACTCCTTTTTCACATCTCTGAATAATTTCAAACCTTCTCTGACAAGCCAAGACATCATTCCAAAGCCAGCAAAGAGCTCCCAAGGAAAATGATAGAAACCCTCATCCAATCCTGAAAACATGAGATAGGTCATAACTCCCGCTGCTACTAAACTCACTGCGATAATCATTTTATTTTTCATTTCTTCTTCCTCCAGTTCCTACTTCAATTATAGACTTTTGAAGTTAGTGGAGCTAGATGCTTCTGTCACTAGGAAATATGACAAATGTCATAAAAAAAGAAAGTTGAAAAATCAACTTTCTTTTTAATTTATTTAATTTTTATTCCACACTGAAAAGATATGGATAAACTGGTTGTTGTCCTTGGTGAATCTCTACTTCAACATCTTCAAATTCTTCTGCGATTTCTTGGGCAATTTCATTGGCAAGTTCTTCGCTTCCGTCTTCACCGACATAGAAAGTCACGATTTCACTATCTTCGTCCAACATATGTTTCAAAGTTTCAGTCAAGGTTTGGTGCATGTCAGGGTTTGACACGAGGATTTTCCCATCTACCATACCAAGATTGTCATTTTCATGGATTTCCAAACCATCGATAGTTGTGTCACGAACGGCAGTCGTTACACTACCGCTGATGACATCGCCAAGAGCTGCAGCCATGCGTTCTTTATTTTCTTCGATAGACTTGCTTGGGTCAAAGGCAAGGAGGCTCGTCAAACCTTGAGGAATTGTACGTGCTTCTACCACAACAGCAGGTTGTTCAAGCACTTCAGCCGCAGACTGAGCTGCCATAAAGATATTTTTGTTGTTTGGTAAGAAGATAATGTTGCGAGCATTGACTTGCTCAACAGCCCTGATAAAGTCTTCTGTTGAAGGGTTCATCGTCTGCCCGCCTTCGATGACATAATCCACACCTTGGGCACGGAAGATATCTGCCAATCCTTGACCAGCTACTACTGCGATAAGGGCATATTCCTTCTCCTCAGCTGGCTTGCTGACTTGTGCTGCTTCTTTTTCAACTTGTGCTTCGTGTTGGTTACGCATGTTGTCCACTTTAACCTTGACCAAGCTACCATATTTAAGTCCTTCTTGCATAACAAGACCTGGATCTTCAGTATGGACGTGAACTTTGACAATCTCATCATCGTTGACAACAAGAAGAGAATCCCCTAGGTCATTCAAGTAGTTACGGAATTCATCATAATCAAAATCTTTGGCATAAGTTGGACCTTGTTTGAGAGCTACCATGATTTCCGTACAGTAACCGAAGGTAATATCTTCAGTTGCCACATGACCTGCTACAGACTTGTGGTGCTCTGCATTGATCATTTCACTCATGTTGGCAGGGGTCGCTACAAAGTCTTCTGAAGCACTGTATTCACCAGTAAGAGCTGAAAGGAATCCTTCGTAGATGAAGACCAAACCTTGACCACCTGAGTCTACCACACCAACTTCCTTAAGGACTGGAAGCATTTCTGGTGTCTTAGCCAAAGCTGCTTTTGCACCTTCCAAGGCTGCACGCATGACCTCAACAGCATCATCTGTCTCCTCGGCTTTTTTCTTAGCCCCAATAGCCGCTCCACGAGAAACAGTCAAAATGGTCCCTTCAACTGGTTTCATAACCGCTTTATAAGCTACTTCGACACCGGATTGGAAGGCAAGAGCCAAGTCTTGACCTGTTAATTCATCTTTTTCCTTGATAGCCTGAGAGAAGCCACGGAAGAGCTGAGATGTGATAACCCCTGAGTTCCCACGCGCACCCATCAAGAGCCCTTTAGCAAGAATGCTCGCTACTTCTCCAACTGTAGAAGCAGGCTTGTCTGCTACTTCTTTGGCACCATTTTCAATGGTCATTCCCATGTTTGTGCCAGTATCTCCATCTGGAACTGGAAAGACGTTCAATGAATTGACATATTCTGCTTGCTTATTCAAACGAGTTGATGCAGCCTGCACCATCTCTTGGAATAAACTGGTAGTAATTTTTGACACGATTATTCTCCTACAACTTTGATATTTTGAATGTAGACATTCACAGTCTGAGCAGTAATTCCTAGTTGATTTTCTAAACTAAAACGAACACGCTCTTGAATGTTTTTTGACACTTCGCTTATCTTTACTCCGTAGCTCAATACGGTATAAACATCAACTGCAATGCTACCATCTTCGGCTGCTTTTATAACAACACCCTTAGAATAATTTTCCTTACCAAGAAGGGCTTGGAAATTGTCTTTGAGGGCATTTTTACTAGCCATACCGACCACACCAAAAATCTCAGTTGCGGCACCACCTACTACGGTTGCAATCACTTCATCTGTCAGTTCGATTTGACCATCTTTTGTATTAATTTTTACAGTCATTTTTTTTACCTCAACTAGTTGATACTCTATTTTATCATATTTCAGCCCAAGTGTAAAAGCAGAATGCTGTATCTGCGGATATTTGCTCTATTTTTCAAATGGTTTTATCCTTAGAGCAAAAGAAAAAGACCTAAGCGGTCTTTTCATTTTTATTAAACGCGTTCAACTTTACCTGATTTCAAAGCACGAGCTGAAGCCCAAACTTTTTTAGGTTTACCATCGATAAGAACAGTAACTTTTTGAAGGTTTGGTTTTACGGCACGTTTTGTTTGGTTCATCGCATGTGAACGGTTGTTTCCTGATACAGTCTTACGACCTGTAAAGTAACATACTTTAGCCATTGTGTTTTCCTCCTATTAGATCTAATATAGCGGATGTGCTAGCACCACATACCGTACTATGTTATCACACTTTCTTAAATTTATCAAGGGCTAAACTATTTTTTATTTAACGTAAACAACTCCAAGTTTACCAAAAGCGACTTCCCCACGGATAATCAAGGTTTTGTTTGTTGGCGCTACAGGAGCATCTGCCTTAGCTGCACCAAAGGAGGTTTCTACTTTCAAATCGACACGCCAGTGTTGTGGAACATAGACAGTTGCATTCCCGAAGGCCACTTCAATATTTAAAGTTGCAAAATCACCTAACATCTCTGCATTATCATAGTAGATTTTAGCATCCCCAAAAGCGACTTCCACTTGGTCATCTACGAGATCTTGATCTTGCTTATAGAAGGTCCCGCTACCAAAAGCGACTTCCTTATCTGTGACGACTGTTTTTTTTCCATCGTACCACCATTTTTTTTCATTCCAGAACTTACTTGAATGCGTCAGATAACCAACACCGAGTACCACCAAGATGCTAGCCCAGATGAGAGAATGATTGGTAACTGGTAACAAGTCATAAGCGTAATTTGCAATGATGAGCGCTAGTAACCCTGTAAAAACTGCCGAAGTGAGATGGCGTCTAAGGATGGACTCAATGGACTTATAAGCAAAAAAAACAATACCTAGTAAAGGCCATATTTTGCCATCCAAAGAAGGAATTCCAAAATTCCCTTGCAGCAAGATCCAAGCTGCTAAAACTAATAAAACAATACCAAATGCTTTCTTCTTCATCTTTTTTACCTCATGTTTCTTAGATTTTCTTTTAGGAGGGATTGGTAATGCCGTGAGACATGAACCTCCTTGTGGGTCTGATAAAAGGAAATGGTGCCTGTTCCTGAAAAGGACTTGTCCACTGAGTAAATCTGACGGATGTTTGCGATCGTTGACTTGGACACTCGACTAAAATAGCGAGGTAAGATGGACTCCAACTCATAGAGTTTGAGACGAACTTCATAGGCTTCCTTCTGGTTATGAGCATAAATCTTGCTCCCTTCTGTTTCAAAGAAGAGAATTTCTGACAGGTCTAGATAATATTCACCTGTCCCCTTGTAAAAAGTCAATCTCGGAGCCTTTGACTCTTGCAAAAGTCGTTGCAAGTCTGCAATTTCATCTGTCAAAGTGGGGGTCTTGATGACAATTTCAGTCTCCTCTAAATTGCCGTCAATCTCAATTCGTAACTTCATCACATCTCCTTTCTGACTCTACTATATCAAAGCTAAGTTAGGAATACAAGGGCAAAAAAGCAAGTGGTCAATTTGAAGCAGTAAGTGGTTGTAGGACTAACTTAACTTACATGTCAGAATAGGAAGAAAAGGAACCCCCACACCAGACCACAAGCATAGCCAACCAAGACATCCTTGGGATAATGAACACCCCCTAAAACCCTCACCAACCCCAGCAAAACTGAAAAGAGCAAGCATGCCAATCCAACAGGTAGACTAGCATGCAGACAAGCCATGGAGATGATAGTTGCCGAAAAGACATGGCGACTGGGCATCGACTGTCCCGAGCTATCTTTTTCAAGCAGGGGACAGATATCCCAAGTTTCATAAGGCCGCGGGTGATTGATTTTCTTACGAAAAAGAGATAAAATCACAAAACCTGATGCAGGAATAAGCACATAAACCCCAACTTGCTTCCCAAGTCCTAATTGCAGATAAGTGGTGACTAGCAAGGTCAGATAGACCATAGGCATGGAGACTGTCATCAAACGATTGAAACTGTGTAATAGAAATAAAAGGGTGGGATGACTGATTAGTCTGGAGCTGATATTTCGATACCATTCTTGATAATTTTTCATTAAATTTCTCATTCATTACCTTGTTTTTGTCTACTGGTGAGACATTTGTCTTCTAGTATAGTGCAGAAAAAGAAGGCCGTCAAGCCTTCTTTAGATTTATTCTTCTGCTTCGTCTTCTGTAAATTGACTATTGTACAAATCAGCGTAGAAGCCACCTTGCGCCATTAGTTCCTCGTGATTGCCTTGCTCGATGATATTCCCATCTTTCATGACAAGAATCAAGTCGGCATTACGGATAGTTGACAAGCGGTGGGCGATGACAAAGGAAGTTCGACCCTCCATCAAACGGTCCATGGCTTTTTGAATCAATTCCTCTGTACGTGTGTCGACTGAGGATGTCGCCTCGTCCAAAATCAAGAGCGGTGCATCCTTGAGAAGGGCACGAGCAATGGTTAAGAGCTGTTTTTGTCCAACAGACAAGGTCACGGTGTCATCCAAAATAGTATCGTAATCATCTGGCAAGGTCATGATAAAGTGGTGGATTCCCACAGCCTTGCTGGCTTCCATCATTCGTTCATCACTGATGTCTGTCTGATTATAGATCAGGTTCTCTCGAATCGTTCCTTCAAAGAGCCAAGTGTCCTGCAAGACCATTGAAAAGGCATCGTGTACTTCTGAGCGTTTCATGTCCTTAGTATCCACGCCATCGATGCGGATACTTCCCTTATCTATCTCATAGAACTTCATCAAAAGATTGACAATGGTTGTCTTACCAGCCCCAGTCGGTCCAACGATTGCGACCTTTTGACCTGCATGAGCTGTCGCAGAAAAATCATGGATGATGGTGCGCTCTGGTGTATAGCCAAAGGACACATGATCAAAGACTACTTTCCCTTTCATATGGGTCAATTGTCTTTCCTTGTGAGATTCATCTTGCATCTCTGCTTCAGCTAAAAATTCTAATACACGAGTCATGGCTGCACTCGCTTGTTGCAAGCTCGTAATCCCTTGGGCAATCTGTGACAGAGGTTGAGAGAAGGTCCGTACGTAAACCATAAAGGCTACAATAATCCCTATAGTGATATGCCCTTCTAACGCCAGCGCGGCTCCAACGATGATGACTAAGACATAACTAAAGTTCCCAACAAAGATCATGGCTGGCATCATGATACCAGAGATAAATTGAGATTTCCAGATACTGTCATGCAAGTCTTGGTTTAAACCTGCAAATCTCGCTTTGGAGGTGTCCACTGCGTTGTAGCTGGTTACAACATTGTGGCCAGAGTACATCTCTTCCACATAACCATTGACGGCCGCTAGATTATTTTGTTGGGCTTTAAAATAACCCTGTGACTTGGCCATGATTACGGAAACCGCCGCAAAACCAACAAGGGTTGATACAACGGTTACCAATGCCAAAATCCAGTTCATCCCAAACATGGTCACCAAGACAGCAATCAACAAGAAACTAGCTGAAAGAACTGCCCCTAAACTTTGGTTGAGAGATTGTGCCGCCGTATCCACATCATTGGTCACGCGCGAAAGGGTGTCTCCTTGTGAATGACGGTCAAAATAGCCAAGTGGCAAACGATTGATTTTTTCAGCGATTGCCGTCCGCAAGCGTTTTGAAAAATGCTGAATGCTCGTTGAAAAGATATAGGCCTGTGTATAGTTAAGGATAGCTCCAAATACATATAGGACAACTAAAAATCCAGCAATGTTTGATACAGCTACCAAGTCGATTTCTGTAGCCAAACCATCTGAAATCAAGTTTGTAATTTCCTTAATCTTAGTTGGCCCATAAACGGTGATGATGCTTGAAATGACTGCAGCCACAACTGCTATTAGGAGAGGGAGTTGGAGGCCTGCCATATAAGGTTTGCACTGTTTCCAGACCGACACTTTTTTATTTTCCATGTTCCAATTCCTCCTTCGATAGTTGTGAATAGGCAATTTCTTGGTAGACTTCGTTGGTAGCTAGAAGTTCCTTGTGGGTGCCTTGTCCCACGACTTTTCCTTGATCCAAAACTAAGATCAGGTCGGCGTCCATAATGGTAGAAATGCGCTGCGCTACAATAAGCTTGGTCATGGATTTTGTTTTCTCAGCTAGCTCTTGGCGTAGGACACGATCTGTCTTGTAGTCCAAGGCTGAGAAGGAATCATCAAAGATGAGAATCTCTGGTTTACGAGCCAAGGCACGCGCAATAGCCAAACGCTGTCTTTGACCTCCTGAGAAGTTGGTTCCACCTTGGGCTACTTCTGATGCAAGACCTGCTTCCTTGTCCTCGATAAATGCTTTAGACTGGGCCAATTCAAGAGCTTGCCACATAGCAGCCTCGCTTAGAGGAGTTTCTTTGCTCTTACCAAAGTCCAAGTTCCCCTTGACATCTCCAGAAAAGAGTACAGCTTTTTGTGGAATATAGCCGACCTTATTGCGCAAATCTTCCAAATTGTAATCTTGTACATTGACACCATCCACTAGGATTTGTCCATCTGAAACGTCGTAAAAACGAGGCAAGAGGTTGACTAGGGTGGACTTCCCTGATCCAGTCGATCCGATGAAGGCTACGGTTTGACCCGCTTCTGCTTTGAAAGTGACATGTTCCACGACTGCTTCAGAGTTTTTAGAGTAGCGGAAAGTTACATCACGGAATTCCACTTGTCCCTGAACTGAATGATCCGCTGTCTGTGCATGACTAGGATTTTCAATAGAAGAATGCAAATCCAATACTTGATTGATACGCCCTGCCGAAACCAAGGTACGTGGAAGAACGATAAAGAGTGCTCCCATGAGCAAGAAACCCATCACCACCTGCATAGCATAGGACATGAAGACCACCATATCACTAAAGAGTGGCAGACGTTCTGTCAAACTTGCGTCGTTGATGATATAGGCACCAATCCAGTAAATGGCTAAACTTAATCCACTGGAAATCGCCATCATAATTGGGTTCATAATCGCCATCAATCGATTGACAAAGAGATTAAGACGTGTTACCTCATCGTTGGCTGCTTCAAATTTCTCATCTTGGTAATCTTCCGCATTGTATGCACGAACAACCCGAATCCCTGTCAAGCTTTCACGAGTGATGCTATTGAGTTTATCTGTCAATTTTTGGATGACCGATTGTTTTGGAAAAGCCAGAGTCATGAGAACGGTGGTCATCAAGACATTCACAATAACAGCCACAACCACTGTCCAGAGCCAGTATTCTGATTTCCCAAGTATTTTTCCAATCGCCCAGATAGCCATAATTGGACCACGAGTAACCACTTGCAAGCCCATGGTAAAGAGCATCTGTACCTGTGTGATATCATTAGTCGTCCGAGTCAAGAGACTTGGGATTGAAAAACGTTTGATCTCTGTCTGTGAAAAATCCAAAACCTGATGAAATACATCAGTGCGTAGATGGGTTGTATAGGATGCTGCAACGCGAGCGGCAAAGAAACCAACCATAACAGATGAAAAGAAAGCCAATAAAGACAAACCAATCATCTTCGCAGCTGGTGACCAGAGTTCACCCAACTGCGTTCCAGACGTTCCCAGTAATTCTGTAATTTGCGAAATATAAGTCGGCACCTCTAACTCTAGATAGACCGAGAAACAAGTGAAAAGAATCGTAAGGACGATCATTCCCCACTCTTTTCCTGTAATACGTTTAGCGAGTTTCTTCATTCTCTCCTCCTATCTTCTCAACATTTTCTTGCAACTGACCGAGAACCTTTTCAAATATTGCCAAGTCCGAATCCGAAACACCCTCTAACAAACTCTGATCAATTCGATCAAAAAATACTTTAATTTCTTGCATCTGCGAACGCGATTTGTCGGTCAAACGAACAAATTTTGCTCGTTTATCACTTGGACTGGCCTCTAACTCGACCAAACCATTTTGTACCATACGCTTGACCAAGTTACTTGCCACAGACTTAGTAATATTGAGTTCTTGTTCAATATCCTTGATAAGCGTTAATTCTTGATCATGCTCACGACGATCTAAAAATCTCAGGACCTGCCCTTGCGGTCCACCCATAAATTCAATGCCACATCGCTTAGCTTCTTTCTGTACCATCAGATGAACCTGGTGTCCAAAACGTTTAAACATTAACATCGGCTTGTCCATGATTGCTCCTTTCTTATCTTTTAAATAGTTCTCACAGGAACTATTTAAGTTTCCATGAGAACTATTTTATCACTTCCAGAAGAAATGTCAAGAAAAAAGTTTCCAAGAGAACTATTTTGGCACAAATTGACATTATGCAATATTTTTTCTATAATAAGCACTAACTACCATGGATAGAAATCCATTCACTCGATGAAGGGAGAAAACTTTCAAATGAAACCAGAAGAACAAAAAGTTTTAGGGATTTTAGCAACTATTTTTGGAGCCATCGCACTTTTAGGGTCTTGGATTCCGTTTATTAACTATCTGTCTTTTTTCATCGCTATTGTCGCTTTGATCTTGGGCATTATCGGCCTTATCGTCAACCTTAAAAAACGGAAAACGATGGCCATTATCGGAACATCCCTAGCAATTGCTTCTGTTGTACTTTTCTTTACGGCCCAGGTACTGTACGCTAATGTCTACAAAGAGTTTGCTAGGGAGTTTAACCGTTCCTACAGCGAGGCCAGTGCCTCAATGGAACGCGAAGAAGAGAGCGACTTGACAGATGATAGCACCTATTCCATCCCAGAGGAGGAGGAAGAAGATACCTTCACCTGGACCCGAGAACAGTTCGACGCCTTAATCGAAGGTGACCTTGACAACAAAGGAAAAGGTGGTACCAACTACAAGGATATTATCAAAAAACACGGACTACCAGACTCCGAGTTTGACTCCACTATCGGAGGGTACGATACGAGAAAAATCACCTATATCTCCATTGGTGACAAGATTAAGACCGTTACCTTAACTTTTGCAAAACAGGACAATGGACAGCTCTTACTCGTTCATAAAATAGCTGTAGGCCTAGGAGGAAGCCAGCAGCAAAAAGATTCAGATTCTGGGACCAGAGTCTAGGTTCAAATATCAAAAAAACGAACAGCTAGTAAAACTGTTCGTTTTTCTATTAGAATCCATCTACGTTTGTGTAGATCTTTTGTACGTCTTCGTCGTCCTCAAGAACGCTGTAAAGTTTTTCAAAGGTTTCAAGGTCGTCACCCGACAATTCCACTTCTGACTGAGGAATCATTTCTAATTCTGTCACTTGGAATTCTTGGATACCTGACTCACGAAGGGCAACAATAGCTTTGTGAAGGTCTGTTGGAGCAGTGTAAACAGTAATCGTTCCTTCTTCTGCTTCTACATCATCTACATCCACATCCGCTTCGAGCAAAAGTTCAAAGATGGCATCCGCATCTTCACCAGCAAATACGATCACACCCTTGTTATCAAAGAGGTATGAAACAGAACCTGAAGCACCCATGTTTCCGCCGTTTTTACCAAAGGCAGCACGGACATTGGCTGCCGTACGGTTGACGTTTGAAGTCAAGGTATCAACGATCAGCATAGAACCATTTGGTCCAAATCCTTCGTAACGTCCTTCTGTAAAGGTTTCGTCTGTGTTTCCTTTTGCTTTATCAATCGCTTTATCGATAACGTGTTTTGGCACTTGGGCTTGTTTAGCACGATCGATAACGAATTTCAAAGCAGTGTTTAATTCTGGGTCTGGATCACCTTTTTTAGCTGCTACATAGATTTCTACACCAAACTTTGCATATACTTTAGAGTTAGCTCCATCTTTAGCCGTTTTCTTGGCTACGATATTGGCCCATTTACGTCCCATTAGGAATCTCCTTTTTTCACATTTTAATCTTTCTTATTATAACACAAGTTTTTTCGATTTTCACTAGAGGAAATGGATTTTGTTCAGCAAATCGAGCTATGATGACACTTTTGTTGCCAAGATTGCCTTGCCTTCTTTTATCAGGGGATGGCGGAAAAGTGAAAAGTACAGTTGGGTAGTCATGGCAACCCAGATAAGGGGTTCGCAAAGGATAACTCCCCTATACCCTGCCCAGGGGACAATCAAAACCACAAAAACGATTTTCCCGATTAGTTCTATAAAGCTGGAAACTAGAGGAAGGACTTTCTGCCCCAATCCCTGCAAGCAATTCCGATAAATCAGCAAAAGGCTCAAAATCGGATAAAAGACTGAACTGATTTGCAGGTAAAGACTACCATTTTCAACCAAGTAAGTATCTGTCGAACTGGCCAAGAAGGAAACCAAACTAGGACTGGCAAAAAAGAGGAAAATACAAACAAAACCTGCCCAGGACATGCTCAAACGACTACCGATTCGAAGTCCTTGAACAATGCGGTCTGGTCGCTTAGCCCCGAGATTCTGAGAAGCAAAGGTTGTCATGGCAGAAGAAATAGCCGTCATCGGAAGCAGAGCAAAGGCCATAATGCGTCTAGCCGCTGTCTGGGCGCTAATAATCACAGCACCAAAGGTATTAACAGAGGATTGTAAAATCACACTACCGATAGACACAATCGAACTCATCAACCCCATAGCCAAACCTTGCTCCAAAAGATCCACGTACAAGGCCTTGTCCCATTTAAAATGCTTGAGTTGAGGGAGCAGTTCTGGAACACTCTTGCGGATATAATAAAAGCAGAGAATCGCTGATAAGCCTTGCGAAATAATGGTAGCAAGGCCCGCAGATTGAACTCCCAGATGCAGTTGCGTAATGAAATACAAATCCAGCACCACATTGACCAAGGCAGAAAAAATCAGAAATCCAAGAGCCGCTAGACTATCACCAATGGACCGCAGCAAGCCTGCAAAGAGATTATAAGCGAAGCTGACGCCTACACAGGTCACAATCATAGAAATATATTGATAGGACTGGGGAAGGATTTCTGCAGGAGTATCTAGGTATTGCAAGAGTGGGTACAGGCCAACAAAGCCCATCAGCATGACCAAAATACTGAGAAGCCCTCCTAAAATCCAGGTTGCTGCTACTGCTTCTTTAATTTTAGTGAAATTACGAGCCCCATAATAGCGGGCAATGACGATCCCCATCCCATTGCCAACACCAAGCGTAAAACCTATAATCAAGTCAAAAATGGCAGTTGTCGCCCCTACTGCAGCCAAGGAATCTTGACCAAGAAAACGCCCAACAATCAAGACATCAGCTGTATTATAAAGCTGTTGGAAAATATTAGACAGCAAGATTGGAAAGGCAAAGCTTAAAAGCGAGGGAAGAATAGGACCATGTATTAGGTCCACTGATCGTTTCTTATTCATAAAGCTATTATATCAGCTTTCTGGAAGAGCGACAAGGATTGCTTGGCTTTCTTAAAATCAATTGCTTACAGAGAGACAATTTGCTATAATCAAGAAAAGGAGGTCACTTATGAGTTTGACCAGTCAATTAATAACCGATGCATTTCCAGATCTTGATAAGGTTGAAAAGCTAAACAAGGAAGCTTTCCCCGAGGAAGAACGAGTCCCTCTGTCTGAGTTCTTGCGCTATCAGGACCGAGATGACGCCCACTTTTTTGCCTTTTATAATGAAGAAGAATTTGTCGGCTTTGCCTTCTCCATCTCCAATCAAAAAGCCTTCTATATAAGCTTTTTTGCCATCATGCCCCACCTAAGGAGCCACGGGTACGGAAAGGAAATCATCGAAAAGCTGACAGATTTTTACCAGCGAACCATGTTGCTGGAAGTCGAGCGCTTGGATGAAGAATGCGATAACTTGGAGCAGAGAAAGGCCCGCATGAACTTCTATCGACAAAATGGCTTTAAAACAGCCAATGCTTTCCTAGAGTACGATGATCTGAGTTTTGAAATCCTCTACCGTGGCGACCATTTTGACGAAGAAGCCTATCGCGACATCTTCCAAAAGTTACAGGATGAACATTATTTTGACTTTCACATCGAATATCGTCGTTTTAGTGATCATTAGTTCTTTCATCTGAAATAAACATAAAAAGTAGCAGTTCCTATCTGCTACTTTTTATGTTATTCTTCAATTTCGATTTCAAGTCCATCGCCTAGGTCAAGTGTCACTTCTTGGTTAGGCGCTAGATCCTCAACGACAGAAGTAGGAGTTGTTCCTTCTTCATCTTCAATCAAGCCATATTGAACACGAACTTGGTGGTCAATCTCATCAAAGACTTCTGGGTGATCTGCCAAGTATTTCTTAGCATTTTCAGAACCCTGACCGATCTTTTCATCCTTGTAAGAGTACCAAGCTCCTGCTTTTTTGATGATATCCAAATCACTTGCAATCTTCAAGAGCTCACCGGTCTTAGAAATCCCTTCTCCGTACATGATTTCAACAAAGGCTTCCTTAAATGGTGGAGCCACCTTGTTTTTGACAACCTTGATCTTGGTTTCCTTACCGACATTGGTATCTTTTTGGTCACCAGTTCCCTTGATTTGTGTGCTTCCACGAACATCCAAACGGACTGAAGCGTAGAATTTCAAAGCACGTCCACCAGGTGTTGTTTCTGGATTTCCAAACATAACCCCAACTTTTTCACGCAACTGGTTGATAAAGATGGCAATTGTTTTGGTTTTATTGATAGAAGCACCAAGTTTACGCATGGCCTGGCTCATCATACGAGCTTGCAAACCAACGTGGCTGTCTCCAATGTCTCCATCAATTTCTGCACGAGGTACAAGGGCAGCAACTGAGTCGATAACGACAAGGTCAACTGCACCTGAGTCAATCAATTTTCCAGCAATTTCAAGACCTTGCTCCCCTGAGTCTGGTTGTGACAAAAGCAACTCATCAATATTCACACCAAGGGCTGCTGCATAGGCTGGGTCAAGCGCATGTTCCGCATCGATAAAGGCTGCAATACCACCTTCTTTTTGCGCCTGCGCCACCGCATGAAGGGCAACCGTTGTCTTACCAGATGACTCCGGTCCATAGATTTCGATGATACGTCCCTTAGGATAACCACCTGAACCAAGGGCAATGTCCAGAGCCAATGATCCTGAACTCATCACTTGAACTTTTTGCTCCGCGCGCTCACCCAAGCGCATAATTGAGCCTTTACCAAAGTCTTTCTCAATCAATTTCAGGGCATCGTTCAATGCTTTTTCACGGTCAGCCCCAAATTTTTTCCCAATTTCATCTAATTTTTTTGTTGGTTTTTTCGCCATTCTATTCTCCTGTATTCTAATAGTCCTAAGACCTATCTACTATTATATCAAAAGTTAGTCACTTAATAAAGCCTTGCGAACTAGGTTGAAGGCATGCATGACCGCGATATGTCGAACATCTGCTCGACTCCGCCCTGCTATATTAGCCTTGATAACTTCTGTCCCTTTTGCATGTGCCAATCCGATAAAGACCGTCCCAGCTGGATGATCCTCTAGGCTATCTGGCCCAGCCACACCCGTCAAACTAACTCCATAATCAGACTGAGTCTTGAGCCGTGCCTGCTCTGCCATTTTTTTAGCCGTAAACTCTGAAACGACCCCGTGTTCTTTCAGCTCTTGCTCGGAAATATCCAGCATCTTAGACTTTTCTTCTAAACTGTATGTGACAAAACCGCCATTAAAAATGGCAGAAACGCCTGAAAAGTCTGCTAATGTCGCTTGAAAAAGGCCTGCCGTCAAGCTCTCTGCTGCAGTAATGCTTTTCTTTCTCTTCTTAAGCTCTTCTACAACGACACTTGCTAGGCTAGTCTCCTCCCCATATCCATAACAGATGTCTCGCAGAGAAAGTTCCTCGAAAGTCTGACGATCCAAGATTTGATTTTCTAGGATATCCAGTGCTTGATCAGCCTTTTCTTGACTGACTGCTTTTGTAGACAAGCGCAAGGTCACTTCTCCCGTCTTGGCATAAGGCGCCAAGGTCGGATCAGTTTGATGGTCAATCAAATCCGCCAAAATGGTCACCAACTGACTTTCACCAATCCCAAAGAAACGGAGCACTCGTGAGTACAACTTGGCACCAGTCATTAACTTAGGTAAGAGCTGATTTAAGACCATAGGTTTCAACTCACTTGGCGGTCCTGGGAGGACCACGTAGGTCACGCCATCTACTTCCGATACCCCTCCGACTGCTAAACCTGTCTCATTTGGCAGTGGAGTTGCCCCTTCTATAATTTGGGCTTGGCGCTCATTATTCGGTGTCCGAGCATAGTCAGGTCTATGAGCAAAGAAGATATCTAGCTTCTCTTGCGCTTGAGGGTCAAACACTAGATTTTTTCCCAAAAATTTAGCCAGAGTTTGTTTGGTCAAATCATCCTCGGTTGGTCCCAAGCCACCTGTCAAAATCACAAGATTGCTACGCGAGCTCGCAATCTCTAGCAAGGACAAAAGACGAGCTTCATTATCTCCCACTGCCGTTTGGAAGTAAACATCTACTCCAATTTCTGCTAATTTCTCTGATAAAAACTGAGCATTGGTATTGACAATCTGCCCTGTCAAAATTTCCGTTCCTACAGCAATGATTTCTGCTTTCATATTTCCTCCTACCTATCTATTCGAATTTTTTTGAAAAAATCGCAGGAAATTTCCCACGATTTGATTCTTCGTTTTATTCTATCTCTTCGTTTGAAGCATTTGTGAAAGGTGCTGTTCGACCATAAAGATTTTCATATAGAACAGCGTTGGTCTCCAACTCCGTCACATCTTCTCTCCCTAGGGAACGACGCAAGAGATTTTGCATTTCTAGCATATGCTCTCTCGTTACAATTTGATAAGAGATTCCTTGCAACTCCGCATCTTCACCACGAAGTTGATGAGTTTCGATATTTTTAAAGGAATCTTGGTAACCAAGTAGTTGTGGGATACTGGAAGCAGACAAATCAACATTTGTCTGCATATTGTCACTAAGCGCTTTTAGGATCGCTTGATAATGACTGATACTATTGAGGCTCAAGACCTTTTCCATAATCTTTTGAATGACTTCACGTTGACGTTTTTGACGACCATAGTCTCCTTCAGGATCTTGGTAACGCATCCGCGAATAGACCAGAGCTTCCTCACCATTCAAAGTTTGCTCACCGACTCCAATCGAGATTTTATTAAATTCTTCCTGATCAGCAATCGAAATTGGAAAACCGAGTGTGTTGTTGACTGTGATGCCCCCAACTGCATCAACTAGCTGTTGGAGTCCTTGCATGTTGACCATCACATAGCGGTCAATGTGGATATTCATCATCTTTTGAATAGTAGAAATTGCAAGTTCCGCACCGCCATTGGCATAGGCAGCATTGAGTTTTGCTTCCTGAACTTGACCGTTTCCAGTCTCAATCTTGGTCAAAATGTCCCGTTCCAAACTCATCATAGTGGTTTTCTTGGTTTTGGGATTAACCGTCAAGAGAATCATAGAATCACTATTTCCCGCCCAGGGGTCTGTACGTTCCACATTTCCCGTATCCACCCCCATCAAGAGAATAGTTAAAGGCTCTGTCGCTTCGATAACGTTGGTTTCTTCACCAATTTTCTTATAAGTTTTTTTACTTAAGGTTTCAGTTCCCTGTTGGTAGATTGTGTAGCCATAAATCCCTACACCTACAACTGTCACTGCTAGGAAACCTAGCATCATTCCAATTATTTTTTTAACCATCTTGTTATTCATCTATCAGTCTGCCCATCAAACAAACATCTAAAAATATCCCTTCTTCTAAATAGGCTCCTCTTTCTTGTAAGCCTTCTGTAACAAATCCAAATTTTGAATAGAGGTGGATAGCTGCCTCATTTCGTTTTTGTACACTGAGTTGCAAACGACGCAGAACTCCACTGGTTTTAGCCCACTCAATTCCCTCTTCAAGGAGTATGCTTCCTAAGCCATGATTCCAAAACTTCCTTTGGATGACCAAAAAGATATCCCCGATGTGGCGAATCCGTATACGTTGCTCTGCCGTGATGTTCAAAACACCTGCAATTTCATGATTCAGGAGGGCTAGGAGAGTGATTTGGTTATCTGAAGTCGCTTGCTTTTCAATAAAAAACACCATTTCAGATTCTGTCATCAGGATACCATTTTCATCCAGACTGGTGAAATCTGTCTCCTGTCCAACTAAATCCAAGAATGCAACCAAAGCAGGTGCATCATGAGCTTCAGCCTCACGAATACAAAGTTCATACTCCATCTTGAAGCTCCTTAATCAATTCCTCAGCACGAGAACCCTGAGCGGTAAAATAGAGGCGACGACCCTCAGCCTCTTTCAAGAGTTCCAACTCCAAGTAAGAATCTGGTAAATCCTCACCCAAAAGATGGCCCCACTCAATAACGGTCACACCACCACCGAAGAGAAACTCATCCAAGTCAATCGAATCAGCATCCCCCTCAATCCGATAGACATCCAAGTGGTAGAGCGGAAGGCGACCCTCATACTCTCTCACGATGGTGTAAGTTGGACTTTTGATCATCTGACGAATACCCAAGCCCTTGGCAAGACCCTTTGTAAAGGTTGTTTTACCAGCACCCAATTCCCCAGACAAGATCAAAACATCATTTTTTTGGAGCAAGGTTCCTAGGCGTTCTCCCAGATTGATCAGCTCTTCTTCATTTTTTGTGTACATGCTACTATTATACCAAAAAGTTTTCTTTTGTGTGAATTTTCTTTACAAACTTACTATAACAACTTTGGTAAAATAAGGGATTTTTATTGATAGACAAGTGTTTTTTAAAAAAATATACACATGGCGCTGACAAGTAAAATATCTCGGATTACATGCCCGTAAAAGGAAAATTCTCTTCTCATAGATTTTGGAAACAAAAACCGAGCAAAAATGAAGCCTAAACCAACATAAAAAACAATAGATAAAACCGTCATTGGATTTCTTAAGAACAGCAAGGTTGCCAGAACTGTTAGGATAACTGTTTTTTTCTTATTAAGAGTGGTTCCCAAATCTCGGCTGTATTTTTCAAACGGTAAAAAGACAAGTAAATCAATGCCAAATAAGAAAAAGAAGGAGGGCAAGAAAAGATCTACCAGCTCTTGCTGAAAAGCTGTCTGTGTTAAAATAGTCTCCGACAACACCAGACAGACACCTACTAGGTTTAAGACCAACAAGATACTATAAAATAGTTTCACTTTTTTCTGACTGTTTAAGATGCTATGAACATCCTGATCTTGGGTATAAAAGAAATTCATCCCCGCACACAGACCTGATGCCAATACGATAAACACTAAAAAATAAGCGCTTGACTGCTTTAAGGTTAAGATGGCTCCCTTCCACAGCAAGCAGCTACTCAAACTAATCTGGATCAAAGCCAGTAACAATAAGATGCGAATTGATTTTATCATTTTCAGTTCTCCCTTCGTATACATGATTATACTCTGCGAGAAAGATAAAATCCCTCCCCTCTTCTCAAATGTCCTGTTTTAACGCTCAACTGACAAAAATGGAAAATAGTTGAAGCGATTTGGGAGATATTGCGTCGTGCTCACCTAACCCCAATAGAGACAGAAGAGTAAAACAAAAGAGAGCCCGAAGGCCCTCTTATTTGCTTTTATTCTACTGTTTCTTCAACTTGGATTTCCACAGCGTCCTCTACTGGAGCGTTTTCTGTCTCTTCTTGTTCTGGAGCCAGATATGATGCTTCATTGATAGCCTGTGGTTCAAGGTTACGGTAGCGAGCCATACCAGTACCTGCTGGGATGATCTTACCGATGATAACATTTTCTTTAAGTCCAAGGAGATGGTCTTTCTTACCACGGATAGCTGCATCTGTAAGGACACGAGTTGTTTCCTGGAAGGAAGCCGCTGACAAGAAACTGTTGGTTTCAAGTGAGGCTTTGGTAATTCCCATAAGGACTGGACGACCAGTCGCTGGAACTCCACCTGCGATAAGAACATCTTTGTTGGCATCTGTAAAGTCGTTGATATCCATGAGAGTACCCATGAGAAGATCTGTGTCACCTGGATCCATGACACGAACTTTACGGATCATTTGACGAACCATTACCTCGATGTGCTTGTCACCGATTTCTACCCCTTGGCTGCGGTAAACTTTTTGTACTTCACCGAGAAGGTAAGTTTCAACTGACAAGACATCACGAACAGCAAGGAGACGTTTTGGTTGGATAGAACCCTCTGTCAATGCTGCACCACGAGAAACTTGGTCTCCAACTTCGACACGCATACGTGCTGTAAATGGCACCACGTATTCGCCTTCGCCAGTTTCACCCTTAACAAAGACTTTCTTGGTACGAGTTGAAGCATCTTCTTCGATGGCTGTAACCTCACCCTTGACTTCAGTGATAACCGCTTCCCCTTTCGGATTGCGAGCTTCAAAGATTTCTTGGACACGAGGAAGACCCTGAGTGATATCGGTATTTGAGGCAACCCCACCCGTGTGGAAGGTACGCATTGTAAGCTGTGTACCAGGTTCCCCGATAGATTGGGCAGCGATTGTACCAACTGCTTCACCAACTTCAACCGCATCACCAGTCGCCAAGTTGATACCGTAACAGTGACGGCAGACACCGTGACGAGTGTTACATGTAAATACAGAACGGATAGTGACTTCTTCCACGCCAGCGTTGACAATTTCACGCGCCTTGTCTTCTGTAATCAACTCATTTGGACCGATGATCACTGCACCAGTTTCTGGATGTTTAACAGTTTTCTTAGTGTAACGACCATTGAGACGCTCTTCGAGAGACTCGATCATCTCTTTTCCTTCTGCGATAGAACGGATCAAGAGACCACGGTCTGTTCCACAGTCGTCCTCACGGATGATAACGTCTTGGGCAACATCAACCAAACGACGAGTCAAGTAACCTGAGTCGGCTGTCTTAAGGGCCGTATCGGTCATACCTTTACGGGCACCGTGAGTTGAGAAGAACATTTCGAGTACTGACAAACCTTCGCGGAAGTTTGAAAGGATTGGCAATTCCATGATACGTCCGTTCGGAGCCGCCATCAGACCACGCATACCGGCAAGCTGTGAGAAGTTTGAGATGTTACCACGGGCTCCAGAGTCCATCATCATAACAATTGGGTTCTTAGGATCTTGGTTGGCAACCAAACGTTTCTCCAATTTTTCACGGGCAGCACGCCATTCAGCTGTTACAGCGTTGTAGCGCTCGTCGTCTGTGATCATACCACGACGGAATTGTTTGGTGATTTGTTCTACACGTTTGTGTGATTCTTCAATGATTTCAGCCTTGTCATCAACGACTGGGATATCGGCAATACCCACTGTCAAACCTGCAAGAGTTGAGTGGTGGTAACCGAGGTTCTTCATG
This sequence comes from Streptococcus oralis, assembly GCF_901543815.1. Taxonomy (GTDB): domain Bacteria; phylum Bacillota; class Bacilli; order Lactobacillales; family Streptococcaceae; genus Streptococcus; species Streptococcus oralis_CM. Next base: position 247,497 of record NZ_CABEIU010000002.1, on the reverse strand, counting down.
CGGTCAAGTAGGGCAGAAGTTTCTGTCGTACGGAAACGTTTGAAGATTTCAGCGATGATATTTCCAAGGTTTTTCTTCTTGAATGGAGGATTGAGTTCAAGGTTGCTGATTGCTTCCTTGATATCTCCACCTAGTGGCAAGAAGTATTTAGCTGGAACACCTTCTGTTAAGTTGGCATTTGTAGGTTCTTGCAGGTAAGGTAGACCTTCTGGCATGATATCGTTGAAGAGGATTTTACCAACAGTTGTCAACAAGACCTTGTGTTTTTGCTCTTCTGTCCAAGGTTTGTTGAGGCTGTCTGTTGCAATACCAACACGTGAGTGGAGGTGAACATAACCATTACGGTAAGCCATAACAGCTTCGTCACGGTCTTTGAAGACCATTCCTTCACCTTCACGACCAGCTTCTTCCATAGTCAAGTAGTAGTTACCCAAAACCATGTCCTGAGATGGAGTAACAACTGGTTTACCATCTTTCGGGTTCAAGATATGCTCAGCAGCGAGCATCAAGATACGAGCTTCTGCTTGGGCTTCTTCTGAAAGCGGTACGTGGATGGCCATTTGGTCCCCGTCAAAGTCGGCATTGTAGGCTTCACAGACAAGTGGGTGCAAGCGAAGGGCCTTACCATCAATCAAGACTGGCTCAAAGGCTTGGATACCCAAACGGTGAAGGGTCGGTGCGCGGTTCAAAAGCACTGGGTGTTCTTTGATTACTTCTTCAAGGATATCCCAGATACGCTCATCTCCGCGTTCTACCAAGCGTTTAGCTGCTTTGACGTTTTGCACGATGTCACGGGCAACGATTTCGCGCATCACGAATGGTTTAAAGAGCTCGATCGCCATTTCACGTGGCACACCACATTGGTACATCTTAAGAGTTGGACCAACGGCGATAACGGAACGTCCTGAGAAGTCAACACGTTTACCGAGCAAGTTTTGACGGAAGCGTCCTTGTTTCCCTTTAAGCATGTGGCTCAATGATTTCAGTGGACGGCTACCTGGTCCTGTGATTGGACGACCACGACGACCGTTGTCAATCAATGCGTCAACCGCTTCTTGAAGCATACGCTTCTCATTTTGAACGATGATACCTGGTGCATTCAACTCAAGCAAACGAGCCAAACGGTTGTTACGGTTGATAACACGGCGGTAAAGGTCGTTCAAGTCAGATGAGGCAAAACGGCCACCATCCAACTGCAACATTGGACGAAGGTCTGGTGGAATAACCGGAAGGATGTTGAGAATCATCCATTCAGGTTTGTTCCCAGACTTGTAAAAGGCATCCAAAACATCCAAACGACGAATGGCTTTGACACGTTTTTGTCCAGTAGCTGTTTTCAACTCTTCTTTGAGTTCAGCAATTTCTTTTTCAAGATCTACTTGTTTCAAAAGGTCTTGGATGGCTTCGGCACCCATTTTGGCAACGAATGAACCATAACCATACTCACGCAAGCGCTCACGGTATTCGCGCTCTGTCATGATAGACTTGTGCTCAAGCGGTGTATCCTTAGGATCAATTACCACGTAAGCCGCAAAGTAGATAACTTCCTCGAGGGCACGAGGACTCATATCAAGGGTCAAGCCCATACGGCTTGGAATCCCCTTGAAATACCAGATGTGAGATACAGGAGCTTTCAACTCGATGTGCCCCATACGCTCACGACGAACTTTCGTACGCGTTACTTCAACCCCACAGCGATCACAAACAATCCCTCTGTAACGAATGCGTTTGTACTTACCACAAGCACATTCCCAGTCTTTTGTAGGACCAAAGATGACTTCGTCAAAGAGTCCTTCACGTTCTGGTTTTAACGTACGGTAATTGATTGTTTCAGGTTTTTTGACTTCTCCATAAGACCATGAACGGACTTTGCTTGGAGAAGCTAGGGTGATTTGCATACTTTTAAAACGATTTACATCAACCACTATTTCTTCCCTTTCTATTCTAAGTGAACTGCTTATTCTTGGTCAGCAGCTTCTTCTGTTGCTTCCGCTTTTGCAGTTTCTTCAGCTTCAAATGCTGCTTTTGCATCTTGGGCTGCTTTTTCGCGGGCTTTTTCAAGGTCATCTACGTGGATGACATCTTCGTCCATTCCTTCATCCAAGTCACGAAGTTCCACTTCTTGATCATCTTCGTCAAGGACACGCATGTCAAGACCAAGAGATTGCAATTCTTTCACAAGAACTCGGAAGGATTCTGGGACACCTGGTTTTGGAATTGGTTTTCCTTTTGTAATAGCTTCATAAGCTTTCAAACGTCCATTGATATCGTCAGACTTGTAAGTCAAGATTTCTTGAAGAACATTTGACGCACCGTAGGCTTCAAGAGCCCAAACCTCCATCTCACCGAAACGTTGTCCACCAAACTGAGCTTTACCTCCGAGTGGTTGTTGGGTAACGGTTGAGTATGGTCCGACTGAACGCGCGTGCAATTTATCATCAACCATGTGGTGGAGTTTGATCATGTACATGACACCAACTGATACACGGTTGTCAAACGGCTCACCTGTACGTCCATCGTAAAGGATTGTCTTGGCATCGCTATCCATCCCTGCTTCTTTAACGGTTGACCAAAGGTCTTCAGAACTTGCTCCGTCAAAGACTGGTGTTGCGATGTGGATACCAAGAGTACGAGCTGCCATACCAAGGTGAAGCTCCATAACCTGACCGATATTCATACGTGATGGCACCCCAAGTGGGTTCAACATGATATCGACTGGAGTTCCATCTGGAAGGTAAGGCATGTCTTCTACAGGAACGATACGAGAGACAACCCCTTTGTTTCCGTGACGTCCGGCCATCTTATCTCCGACCTTGATCTTACGTTTTTGAGCGATGTAGACGCGAACCAGCATGTTGACACCTGATTGCAACTCATCTCCATTTGCACGTGTAAAGATCTTAACATCACGAACGACACCATCGGCACCGTGTGGTACACGAAGAGAAGTATCACGCACTTCACGAGACTTGTCTCCGAAGATAGCGTGCAAGAGACGTTCTTCAGCTGAGAGGTCTTTCTCACCTTTAGGGGTGACTTTACCTACAAGGATATCGCCTTCTTTAACCTCAGCACCGATACGGATAATCCCCATTTCGTCAAGGTCTTTAAGGGCATCTTCACCAACGTTTGGAATTTCACGAGTAATTTCTTCAGGCCCAAGCTTTGTATCGCGCGTTTCTGATTCGTATTCCTCAAGGTGGACAGATGTGTAGACATCGTCTTTGACCAAGCGTTCGCTCATGATAACGGCATCCTCGAAGTTGTAACCTTCCCATGTCATGTAGGCAACGATTGGGTTTTGTCCAAGCGCCATTTCCCCTTTTTCCATAGAAGGTCCGTCAGCGATAAAGTCGCCTTTTTCAACGACATCGCCAACTTTTACGAGAGTGCGTTGGTTGTAGGCAGTACCTGAGTTTGAACGACGGAATTTTTGGATGTGGTAAACGTCCAATGAACCATCTTCACGACGAACTTCTACCTTGTCAGCATCTGCGTATGTAACTTTACCATCATACTGAGCAATGACCGCTGCACCAGAGTCATGAGCTGCTTGGTATTCCATACCAGTACCAACGTAAGGTGCTTTTGGATCAATCAAAGGCACAGCCTGACGTTGCATGTTGGCACCCATGAGGGCACGGTTGGAGTCATCGTTTTCCAAGAAAGGAATACATGCAGTCGCAACGGCAACTACCTGTTTTGGTGACACATCCATGTAGTCAACCACTTCTGCTGGATACTCTTGGTTGACCCCTTGGTGACGTCCCATGACAACTTTCTCAGCAAAAGTACCATCTTCGTTGAGGCGAGAGTTAGCCTGCGCTACAGTAAATTCATCTTCTTCATCGGCTGTCAACCAAACGATTTCATTGGTAACAACACCTGTTTCACGGTCAACCTTACGGTATGGTGTTTGAACAAATCCATACTTGTTCAAGTGTCCGTAAGATGACAAGTTATTGATCAAACCGATGTTAGGTCCTTCAGGTGTCTCGATTGGACACATACGACCATAGTGAGTGTAATGCACGTCACGTACTTCATATCCAGCACGGTCACGTGTCAAACCACCAGGTCCCAAGGCTGACAAACGGCGTTTGTGAGACAACTCAGAAAGTGGATTGTGTTGGTCCATGAACTGTGACAACTGTGATGAACCAAAGAATTCTTTAACCGCAGCTGTTACAGGACGGATGTTGATGATTTGTTGTGGTGTTAAAACTTCATTGTCCTGAACAGACATACGTTCACGGACATTACGTTCCATACGAGAAAGTCCAAGACGTACTTGGTTAGCAAGCAATTCACCAACTGCACGGATACGACGGTTCCCAAGGTGGTCGATATCATCCACACGTCCAATACCTTCCGCCAAGTTGAGGAAGTAGCTCATCTCTGCAAGGATATCCGCAGGAGTTACAACACGAACCTTGTCGTCAGGATTGGCATTTCCGATGATGGTTACAACACGGTCTGGGTCCGTTGGGGCAACAACCTTGAATTTTTGAAGCACAACTGGTTCTGTAAGAACAGCTGCATCGTTTGGAATATAAACGATCTTGTTCAAGTCGCCATCCAAGTGACTCTCGATACTTTCGATCACGCTACGAGTCATAACGGTGCCAGCTTCTACCAAGATTTCACCAGTCTCTGGATCTACCAATGGCTCCGCAATGGTTTGGTTAAGCAAGCGTGTCTTGATGTTGAGTTTTTTATTGATCTTGTAACGACCAACGGCTGCCAAATCGTAGCGGCGTGGATCAAAGAAACGCGCTACAAGCAAGCTACGTGAGCTTTCAGCAGTCTTAGGCTCACCTGGACGAAGGCGTTCGTAGATTTCTTTCAAGGCTTCGTCTGTACGAGAGTCCATTGGATTCTTGTGGATATCTTTTTCAACAGTATTGCGAACCAACTCACTATCACCAAAGATATCAAAGATTTCATCATCACCTGAGAAACCAAGCGCACGAACCAAGGTCGTAAAAGGAATCTTACGAGTACGGTCGATACGAGTATAAGCGATGTCTTTTGAGTCGCTTTCAAGTTCCAACCAAGCTCCACGGTTAGGGATAACAGTTGAACCGTAACCCACTTTACCGTTTTTATCAACTTTATCGTTAAAGTAAACACCTGGTGAGCGGACCAACTGAGATACGATAATACGTTCACCACCATTGATGATGAAAGTGCCCATTTCTGTCATGATTGGGAAATCACCAAAGAAGACTTCTTGAGTCTTGATTTCGCCTGTTTCTTTATTGATCAAGCGGAAGGTTACAAAAATGGGCGCTGAATAGCTAGCATCGTGGATACGTGCTTCTTCGAGTGTGTATTTCGGTTCCTTGATTTCATAGCCAACAAATTCTAACTCCATTGTGTCTGTGAAGTTTGAAATTGGCAATACATCTTCAAACACTTCCTTAAGACCATGGTCTAGGAAAGCTTTGAATGAATCCGTTTGAATTTCAATCAAATTTGGTAAGTCAAGAACTTCTTTGATTCTTGAAAAACTACGACGGGTACGATGTTTCCCGTATTGAACGTCATGTCCTGCCAAGATGATTCTCCTTTGTAAATAAAGTTTCAAGCCTTGTCAATCAGGCTTTTCTAATCGTCATATGGTTTTAAAAAACCTTATCACCATGTCCTTCTGATGAATTTTCAGAATCTTTAAATCTTTGTTACAAGCACTCGAAAACCTGAAAAAAAGCACAAAAAGAGCAGCTAAATCTGACTTTTTCAGAAGATTTAACTGCTGTGAGTCTTGTCTGGACAATATTTCAGACAAAACCTACGACAAATGATTACTTATATTATACCTTATTTAGCCAGATTTTTCAAGGTTTCTTTACTATTTTTTAAACAATCTTTTCCTATATATTATTTTAAAATTTCAAGAGAATGAAGCATTATATTTTCTCTCAAAAACTAGGAAAACGCTTGCACTAATGTTTACCTCGTGCTATACTGATAGGGATCAACTACACAAGGAGAATTGTGATGAAAAAGAACCCATCTCAAACTGAGAAAAAAATGATTTATGGTATTCGTTCCTTGAAAAATGGAACAGGCTCTGTCCTTATCGGTGCCAGCATTGTCTTGCTTTCTGCTGCAATGCCAACTATTTCGGCTAATGAAAACCTTCCCCAAACTCAGGAAAATACCAGCGCTGTGACCAAGGCCCCTACTGAGACTGAAACTAGTCAAACTCAAACGGAAACGCCTATTTCTGAACAAAAGAATGCAAACGCTTCCCTGGACGCTAAAAAAGAAGCACCCGCAACTGAAGCTCCTCTAGCAGCTGAAACACCTAAACAAGACGACACTACCACAAGCCAGCCTAACAGCAAGGAAGAGAAAGTAGATGCCAGCACTTCGGCGCCAACTTCAGATCAAAAAACACAAGCTGACACATCTTCTGAAGAACCCATCGCAGACAACTACTTCCGAATCCATGTAAAAAAACTCCCTGAAGAAAACAAAGATTCTCAAGGTCTTTGGACTTGGGACGATGTTGAAAAGCCGTCTGAAAACTGGCCCAATGGAGCCAAGTCCTTCAAGGATGCCAAGAAAGATGACTACGGCTATTATCTAGATGTCAAACTCAAAAATGAGCAAGCCAAGAAAGTCAGCTTCCTTATCAACAATGCCAAGGGAGATAACCTGACAGGGGACCGTTCGGTAGAGCGCCTCTCTCCAAAAATGAATGAGGCCTGGCTAGATGAAAACTACAAGGTATACAACTATCGCCCTCAACCAGCAGGAACTATTCGTGTCAACTACTATCGCACCGATGGCAACTATGACAAAAAATCTCTTTGGTATTGGGGCGATGTTAAAAAACCAAGCAGTGGAGAATGGCCTGACGGTACTGACTTTACCGCAACTGGAAAATATGGTCGTTACATTGACATTCCACTCAATGAAGCTGCAAGAGAATTTGGATTTTTATTACTAGACGAAAGCAAGAAAGGCGATGATGTGAAAATCAGAAAAGAAGATTATAAATTCACTGATCTAAAAAATCACAGTCAGATTTTCCTCAAGGATGATGACGAAACCATCTACACCAACCCCTACTACGTTCACGATATCCGCATGACTGGTGCCCAACACGTGGCTAAATCTCGTATCGAAAGCAGTTTTTCTACCCTCGTTGGAGCTAAGAAAGATGATATCCTCAAACACTCCAGCATCGCTGATTACCAAGGGAATAAAGTAGCTATCACAGACGTGGAAGTGGATGAGGCAGGTAAAAAAGTGACCTACATCGGCGACTTCTCTGACACTCAACACCCGTACACTGTCAGCTACAATTCAGACCGCTTTACCACACGTTCAAGCTGGCGCCTCAAGGATGAGTCCTACAGTTACGATGGTCCACTCGGCGCAACTCTAAAAGAAGATGGCAAGCGTGTTGACCTCACCCTCTGGTCTCCAAGTGCTGATAAGGTTTCCGTTGTTGTCTATGACAAGAAAGACCCTGAAAAAGTAGTTGGAACTGTCGCCCTTGAAAAAGGAGAAAAAGGAACCTGGAAACAAACTCTGGATGCAAACTCTGGTCTCGGTATCAGCAACTACACTGGCTATTACTACCACTACCAAATCGAGCGTCAAGGTAAAACCGTCCTCGTTCTTGACCCTTATGCCAAATCATTAGCGGCTTGGAATAGTGACCTAGCAAAAACAGATGCCGCTCATAAGATCGCTAAAGCTGCCTTCGTCGATCCATCCAAACTAGGTCCGCAAGACTTGACCTATGGGAAGATTCGTAACTTCAAATCGCGTGAAGATGCCGTCATCTATGAAGCTCATGTGCGTGACTTCACTTCGGATCCTGCCATCGCAAAAGATTTGACCAAGCCATTTGGTACCTTTGAAGCCTTTATCGAAAAACTAGACTATCTCAAAGACTTGGGTGTGACTCATATCCAACTCCTTCCAGTCTTGTCTTACTACTTTGTCAATGAATTGAAAAACCATGAACGTTTATCTGCCTACGCTTCAAGCAACAGCAACTACAACTGGGGATATGATCCTCAAAACTACTTCTCCTTGACTGGTATGTACTCAAGCGATCCTAAGGATCCAGAAAAACGTATTGTCGAATTCAAAAACCTCATCAACGAAATCCACAAACGTGGCATGGGGGCTATCTTGGATGTGGTCTACAACCATACTGCCAATGTTGACATTTTTGAGGATATTGAGCCAAACTACTATCACTTTATGGACGCAGACGGAACTCCACGTACTAGCTTTGGAGGCGGCCGTTTGGGAACTACCCACTACATGTCTAAACGTGTCTTGGTAGACTCTATCAAGTATCTGGTTGAAACCTACAAAGTAGATGGTTTCCGCTTCGATATGATGGGTGACCACGATGCGGCTTCAATCGAAGAAGCTTACAAGGCTGCACACGCCCTCAATCCAAATCTTATCATGCTAGGTGAAGGCTGGAGAACCTATACTGGTGATGAAAATGCGCCTGTACAACCTGCTGACCAGTCTTGGATGAAGAAAACAGATACTGTCGCTGTCTTTTCAGACGACATCCGCAACAACCTCAAGTCTGGCTATCCAAACGAAGGCCAACCTGCCTTTATCACGGGTGGCAAACGCGATATCAATACCATCTTTAAAAATCTCATTGCCCAACCAACCAACTTTGAAGCAGACAACCCTGGAGATGTTATCCAGTATATCGCAGCCCATGATAACTTGACCCTCTTTGATATCATTGCCCAGTCTATCAAAAAAGACCCAAGCAAGGCTGAGAACTACGCTGAAATCCATCGCCGTTTGCGACTTGGAAATCTCATGGTCTTGACTGCTCAAGGAACTCCGTTTATCCATTCCGGTCAGGAATATGGACGCACTAAACAATTCCTAGACCCAGCCTACAAGACTCCTGTTCCAGAGGATAAGACCCCACACAAATCTCACTTATTGCGTGATAAGGACGGCAAGCCGTTTGTCTATCCTTACTTTATCCATGACTCTTACGACTCTAGTGATGCTGTCAACAAGTTTGATTGGACCAAGGCTACAGATAGCAAAGAATATCCTGAAAATGTCAAGAGCCGTGACTACATGAAAGGATTGATCGCTCTTCGTCAATCTACAGACGCCTTCCGACTCAAGAGTCTACAAGATATCAAAGAGCGCGTCCGACTCATCACTCTCCCAGGCCAAAATGGTGTTGAAAAAGAAGACGTGGTCATCGGCTACCAAATCACAGCTCCAAACGGCGATGTCTACGCAGTCTTTGTCAATGCAGATGATAAGGCTCGCGAATTCAACTTGGGAACTGCCTTTGCTCACTTGAGAAAGGCTGAAGTCCTCGCAGATGAAAACCAAGCAGGACCAGTAGGAATTGCTAACCCTCAAGGTCTCGAATGGACTGAAAAAGGCTTGAAATTGAACGCTCTCACTGCCGTTGTTCTCCGCTTGTCTCAAGGTGGTGCCATTGTCGCTCCAGCTGTGGAAGAAAAACCAGAATTTAATCTTTCTAGCCTGGACGTTGAACCAGAACAAGGTCAAGCTCAAAACCTAGCCGCCAATCCTGAAACTCAAGAAACTGTTGCAGAGGCTCACTCTCAGAACCTCCTTCCAAACACAGGAACTGAGAGCAAATCCCTCCTTGTCCTTGCTGGATTCAGTATCCTTGCCCTTCTCGGACTTGGATGGTTGATAAAAAACAAGAAAAAGAAATAACACTCAATGAAAATCAAAGAGTAAACTAGAAAGCTAGCCGCAGGCTGCTCAAAGCACAGCTTTGAGGTTGTGGATAGAACTGACGGAGTCAGCGTCATATACCTACGACAAGGCGAAGCTGATGTGGTTCAAAGAGATTTTCGAAGAGTATAACCTAGCCCTCCTATAGAGAAAACACCCCATGATTAGAAGAATCTTCTAGTCATGGGGTGTTGTTTGCAGACTCTATAATATTTGTAGTGGGTAAATCCCCTATAGATATGATGGAGCCTATTTTGTTGTAGAAAAAAAGTCCCATAAGTTCTATAATGAAAAGCGACCAAACCATCATTAGAAAGATTCATATGGAACCATTACATTTTATCATAAAACTACTCGATATTAAAGACCCTAATATCCAGATTCTAGATATCATCAATATGGATACTCACAAGGAAATCATCGCTAAACTGGACTATGACGTCCCGTCTTGCCCTGAGTGCGGAAGTCAAATGAAGAAATATGACTTCCAGAAATCTTCTAAAAATCCTTACCTTGGAACAACTGGTATGCCTACCAGAATTCTTCTGAAAAAGCGTCGTTTCAAGTGCTATCATTGCTCAAAAACTAGTTGAAAAAACTTCTATGACCGATAGCTTTCCATTTCAACTTCAACCGTCATTCGGAAGCTCAATGACTTTAGTCGACTTCATAAGACTATGTCCTGAGACGAGTACGCCTTTAAAATGAGTTTTATCCGTACAAGGCTTTAAGAATCTCAATATTATCACTGTCCTTGAATGCAGAACACAAGCGATTATTCGAAATCACTTTCAGGCTGTCTTTCAAACCTTTCTCAAGGACAAAGAAAAAATCATTACTGCCCTTGAATCACTCTATTCCAAAGCCAAACTAGAAGCAACTAATCATCTCATAAAACTCATCAAACGCAATATCTTTGGCTTTCGGAACTTTGACAATTTTAAAACTAGAATTCTCGTCGCTTTGAATATCAAAAAGGAGAGGACTGATTTGGTCCTCTCCAGAGTATGACTTTTTGGTAATCCACTACAGTTGACAAATAACCAAAAAAAGATACTCACTTAAGTATCTTGGTCAATAAATCAATCGGGAAGACAGGATTCGAACCTGCGACACCTTGGTCCCAAACCAAGTACTCTACCAAGCTGAGCTACTTCCCGAGTTAAATAGAAAAAATGCACCCTAGAGGATTCGAACCTCTAACCGCCTGATTCGTAGTCAGGTACTCTATCCAGTTGAGCTAAGGGTGCTCATTATTATATGCCGAGGACCGGGATCGAACCGGTACGATCGTTTCCAATCGCAGGATTTTAAGTCCTGTGCGTCTGCCAGTTCCGCCACCCCGGCCTCTCTAAGCGAACGACGGGATTCGAACCCGCGACCCCCACCTTGGCAAGGTGGTGTTCTACCACTGAACTACGTTCGCATCGACCTCTTCTAGTTTTAATGCCGGCTACATGACTTGAACACGCGACCCTCTGATTACAAATCAGATGCTCTACCAACTGAGCTAAGCCGGCAAATTTCTACTATGCGGGTTAAGGGACTTGAACCCCCACGCCGTTAAGCGCCAGATCCTAAATCTGGTGCGTCTGCCAATTCCGCCAAACCCGCAAATATGACCCGTACTGGGCTCGAACCAGTGACCCATTGATTAAAAGTCAATTGCTCTACCAACTGAGCTAACGAGTCTAAAATAACTTCCGTTATCTTACGGTCCCGACGGGAATCGAACCCGCGATCTTCGCCGTGACAGGGCGACGTGATAACCGCTACACTACGGGACCTATGGGAGTTAACGGGATCGAACCGCTGACCCTCTGCTTGTAAGGCAGATGCTCTCCCAGCTGAGCTAAACTCCCTAGAGCTAAGCGACTTCCATATCTCACAGGGGGCAACCCCCAACTACTTCCGGCGTTCTAGGGCTTAACTGCTGTGTTCGGCATGGGTACAGGTGTATCTCCTAGGCTATCGTCACTTAACTCTGAGTAATACCTACTCAAAATTGAATATCTATCAAATAATTAGAAAAACCATACGCTAAGTTTTCTCAGTTACTTTGGATAAGTCCTCGAGCTATTAGTATTAGTCCGCTACATGTGTCACCACACTTCCACTTCTAACCTATCTACCTGATCATCTCTCAGGGCTCTTACTGATATAAAATCATGGGAAATCTCATCTTGAGGTGGGTTTCACACTTAGATGCTTTCAGCGTTTATCCCGTCCCTACATAGCTACCCAGCGATGCCTTTGGCAAGACAACTGGTACACCAGCGGTAAGTCCACTCTGGTCCTCTCGTACTAGGAGCAGATCCTCTCAAATTTCCTACGCCCGCGACGGATAGGGACCGAACTGTCTCACGACGTTCTGAACCCAGCTCGCGTGCCGCTTTAATGGGCGAACAGCCCAACCCTTGGGACCGACTACAGCCCCAGGATGCGACGAGCCGACATCGAGGTGCCAAACCTCCCCGTCGATGTGAACTCTTGGGGGAGATAAGCCTGTTATCCCCAGGGTAGCTTTTATCCGTTGAGCGATGGCCCTTCCATACGGAACCACCGGATCACTAAGCCCGACTTTCGTCCCTGCTCGAGTTGTAGCTCTCGCAGTCAAGCTCCCTTATACCTTTACACTCTGCGAATGATTTCCAACCATTCTGAGGGAACCTTTGGGCGCCTCCGTTACCTTTTAGGAGGCGACCGCCCCAGTCAAACTGCCCGTCAGACACTGTCTCCGATAGGGATAACCTATCTGGGTTAGAGTGGCCATAACACAAGGGTAGTATCCCAACAACGTCTCCTTCGAAACTGGCGTCCCGATCTCATAGACTCCTACCTATCCTGTACATGTGGTACAGACACTCAATATCAAACTGCAGTAAAGCTCCATGGGGTCTTTCCGTCCTGTCGCGGGTAACCTGCATCTTCACAGGTACTAAAATTTCACCGAGTCTCTCGTTGAGACAGTGCCCAAATCATTACGCCTTTCGTGCGGGTCGGAACTTACCCGACAAGGAATTTCGCTACCTTAGGACCGTTATAGTTACGGCCGCCGTTTACTGGGGCTTCAATTCATACCTTCGGATTACTCCTAAGCACTCCTCTTAACCTTCCAGCACCGGGCAGGCGTCACCCCCTATACATCATCTTACGATTTAGCAGAGAGCTGTGTTTTTGATAAACAGTTGCTTGGGCCTATTCACTGCGGCTGACTTAAAGTCAGCACCCCTTCTCCCGAAGTTACGGGGTCATTTTGCCGAGTTCCTTAACGAGAGTTCTCTCGCTCACCTGAGGCTACTCGCCTCGACTACCTGTGTCGGTTTGCGGTACGGGTAGAGTATGTTTAACGCTAGAAGCTTTTCTTGGCAGTGTGACGTCACTAACTTCGCTACTAAACTTCGCTCCCCATCACAGCTCAATGTTATAGAACTAAGCATTTGACTCAATTCACACCTCACTGCTTAGACAGACACTTCCATTCGTCTGCTTTAGTTAGCCTACTGCGTCCCTCCATCACTACATACTCTAGTACAGGAATATCAACCTGTTGTCCATCGGATACACCTTTCGGTCTCTCCTTAGGTCCCGACTAACCCAGGGCGGACGAGCCTTCCCCTGGAAACCTTAGTCTTACGGTGGACAGGATTCTCACCTGTCTTTCGCTACTCATACCGGCATTCTCACTTCTATGCGTTCCAGCACTCCTCACGGTATACCTTCATCACACATAGAACGCTCTCCTACCATACCTATAAAGGTATCCACAGCTTCGGTAAATTGTTTTAGCCCCGGTACATTTTCGGCGCAGGGTCACTCGACTAGTGAGCTATTACGCACTCTTTGAATGAATAGCTGCTTCTAAGCTAACATCCTAGTTGTCTGTGCAACCCCACATCCTTTTCCACTTAACAATTATTTTGGGACCTTAGCTGGTGGTCTGGGCTGTTTCCCTTTCGACTACGGATCTTAGCACTCGCAGTCTGACTGCCGACCATAATTCATTGGCATTCGGAGTTTATCTGAGATTGGTAATCCGGGATGGACCCCTCACCCAAACAGTGCTCTACCTCCAAGAATCTTTATGTCGACGCTAGCCCTAAAGCTATTTCGGAGAGAACCAGCTATCTCCAAGTTCGTTTGGAATTTCTCCGCTACCCACAAGTCATCCAAGCACTTTTCAACGTGCCCTGGTTCGGTCCTCCAGTGCGTCTTACCGCACCTTCAACCTGCTCATGGGTAGGTCACATGGTTTCGGGTCTACGATATGATACTAAGGCGCCCTATTCAGACTCGGTTTCCCTGCGGCTCCGTCTCTTCAACTTAACCTCGCATCATATCGTAACTCGCCGGTTCATTCTACAAAAGGCACGCTCTCACCCATTAACGGGCTCGAACTTGTTGTAGGCACACGGTTTCAGGTTCTATTTCACTCCCCTCCCGGGGTGCTTTTCACCTTTCCCTCACGGTACTGGTTCACTATCGGTCACTAGGGAGTATTTAGGGTTGGGAGATGGTCCTCCCAGATTCCGACGGGATTTCTCGTGTCCCGCCGTACTCAGGATACTGCTAGGTACAAAGACTATTTTAAATACGAGGCTATTACTCTCTTTGGCTGATCTTCCCAAATCATTCTTCTATAATCTTTGAGTCCACTTTGCAGTCCTACAACCCCGAAGAGTAAACTCTTCGGTTTGCCCTCCTGCCGTTTCGCTCGCCGCTACTAAGGCAATCGCTTTTGCTTTCTCTTCCTGCAGCTACTTAGATGTTTCAGTTCACTGCGTCTTCCTCCTCATATCCTTAACAGATATGGGTAACAGGTAGTACCTGTTGGGTTCCCCCATTCGGAAATCCCTGGATCATCGCTTACTTACAGCTACCCAAGGCATATCGTCGTTTGTCACGTCCTTCTTCGGCTCCTAGTGCCAAGGCATCCACCGTGCGCCCTTATTAACTTAACCTTATTTTTGACCTTTCAGTCATAAACTCTTTTAATACTACAGCGTTTCGGTTTATTTTCTTGTTACTATTTGATATAGATATTCAATTTTCAATGTGCATTACTTGGTGATCTCTCACCAATGGAGCCTAGCGGGATCGAACCGCTGACCTCCTGCGTGCAAAGCAGGCGCTCTCCCAGCTGAGCTAAGGCCCCACAAGACCTCTCAAGACTAAACAAGACCAATGCGCAGTTCCTTATCCTTAGAAAGGAGGTGATCCAGCCGCACCTTCCGATACGGCTACCTTGTTACGACTTCACCCCAATCATCTATCCCACCTTAGGCGGCTGGCTCCTAAAAGGTTACCTCACCGACTTCGGGTGTTACAAACTCTCGTGGTGTGACGGGCGGTGTGTACAAGGCCCGGGAACGTATTCACCGCGGCGTGCTGATCCGCGATTACTAGCGATTCCGACTTCATGTAGGCGAGTTGCAGCCTACAATCCGAACTGAGACTGGCTTTAAGAGATTAGCTTGCCGTCACCGGCTTGCGACTCGTTGTACCAGCCATTGTAGCACGTGTGTAGCCCAGGTCATAAGGGGCATGATGATTTGACGTCATCCCCACCTTCCTCCGGTTTATTACCGGCAGTCTCGCTAGAGTGCCCAACTAAATGATGGCAACTAACAATAGGGGTTGCGCTCGTTGCGGGACTTAACCCAACATCTCACGACACGAGCTGACGACAACCATGCACCACCTGTCACCTCTGTCCCGAAGGAAAACTCTATCTCTAGAGCGGTCAGAGGGATGTCAAGACCTGGTAAGGTTCTTCGCGTTGCTTCGAATTAAACCACATGCTCCACCGCTTGTGCGGGCCCCCGTCAATTCCTTTGAGTTTCAACCTTGCGGTCGTACTCCCCAGGCGGAGTGCTTAATGCGTTAGCTGCGGCACTAAACCCCGGAAAGGGTCTAACACCTAGCACTCATCGTTTACGGCGTGGACTACCAGGGTATCTAATCCTGTTTGCTCCCCACGCTTTCGAGCCTCAGCGTCAGTTACAAGCCAGAGAGCCGCTTTCGCCACCGGTGTTCCTCCATATATCTACGCATTTCACCGCTACACATGGAATTCCACTCTCCCCTCTTGCACTCAAGTTAAACAGTTTCCAAAGCGTACTATGGTTAAGCCACAGCCTTTAACTTCAGACTTATCTAACCGCCTGCGCTCGCTTTACGCCCAATAAATCCGGACAACGCTCGGGACCTACGTATTACCGCGGCTGCTGGCACGTAGTTAGCCGTCCCTTTCTGGTAAGATACCGTCACAGTGTGAACTTTCCACTCTCACACTCGTTCTTCTCTTACAACAGAGCTTTACGATCCGAAAACCTTCTTCACTCACGCGGCGTTGCTCGGTCAGACTTCCGTCCATTGCCGAAGATTCCCTACTGCTGCCTCCCGTAGGAGTCTGGGCCGTGTCTCAGTCCCAGTGTGGCCGATCACCCTCTCAGGTCGGCTATGTATCGTTGCCTTGGTGAGCCGTTACCTCACCAACTAGCTAATACAACGCAGGTCCATCTGGTAGTGATGCAATTGCACCTTTTAAGCAAATGTCATGCGACATCTACTATTATGCGGTATTAGCTATCGTTTCCAATAGTTATCCCCCGCTACCAGGCAGGTTACCTACGCGTTACTCACCCGTTCGCAACTCATCCAGAGAAGCAAGCTCCTCCTTCAGCGTTCTACTTGCATGTATTAGGCACGCCGCCAGCGTTCGTCCTGAGCCAGGATCAAACTCTCATTAAAAGTTTGAGTTCTCACTCATTTCTGTCACTGACAGATTTATTGTTTTTTCATTGTTCAGTACTATAACCTTAGTTATAGTGCCCTGCACATTGGTTCGTCTTGTTCAGTTTTCAAAGGTCTTTGTCACTCAATCTCTCTCAAACGACAACTATATTAGTATATCACAGCTAACTCTCTCTGTCAACACTTTTTTGAAACTTTTTTGAACTTTTTTCATCAAGTGTTCCATCCGCAACATACCATAGTCCGTACGGGATTCGAACCCGTGTTACCGCCGTGAAAAGGCGGTGTCTTAACCCCTTGACCAACGGACCTTGAGCTTTTCAACTCTTTCTATTATACCTACTTTTTCCTCTTTGTCAAGGGATTCTTTTGACTATTTTTACCTAAAATCACTGAATACCACTCTTAATTCTCCTAGAAGTGCCTTACGTCCTTTGAAACATTCTCCTCCCATCAGACGGTCAAGTTGTTCTTGTTTTTCTTTACTCTGACTTGCCTTGTAATTCCTTAGCAGTTCGTGAAAGAGATAATAATCATCCAGTCTCAGGCCTTTTTCTCCTAGGCGATGGCTGATTTCGCTCACCTCCTCATAAGGCTCTTTGTCGAAACGGCGCTTGTGACTTTCCTGTTTGCGGATGTAGTCCAAGATACGATTGCGGAATTTAGTTTTAAAGCAGACATATAGTCGGTGTCGTTCACCCACTAGCAACTCTGGATGGTGACTGACCAGTTCATACAGGCACAGCATCCCCTCCTGGTCCCAGTCCTCTTTCTCCCACAGATGTAAATGGTATTCTTTGCGACACTTATGGACAATCCCCTTGCTTTCTTCGTATAATTCTTTTAGATTCATAGACCTCTCCTTTCTACCTTTAGTCTAGCAGAAAGCACCTAACCTTTGATCTACTTCTCCTCTTCCATACACTTTCCGCTCTAAACCGCACATAAAAAGAGAGGCATAGCCTCTCGGGGGTTATAATTCTGCAATTTGATTGAGATTCACTTCTGCAATCGTATCATTACCAAACATAGAGATCATCATCTTCACTTTGTTGTTATCAATTTCAGTAATTTTACCTGTGTAGTCTGCAAAAGCGCCATCAATGATTCGGACAGTCTGGCCAACTTCAACGTCAATGTCAAACTCTTGAACAGTTTGTCCCATTGAAACCAGAATATCACGGATTTCTTGTTCCAATAGCGGAGTTGGTTTTGATCTGTTACCGTGCGAGCCAACAAATCCTGTTACGTTAGGTGTGTTTCGAACAACGAACCATGCTTCATCGGTCATGACCATTTCTACAAGGACATAACCTGGAAAGCGATTCTCTTCGACTTCCTTTTTCTTTCCATTTTTCTCAACTTGCACGGTTTGTGTTGGAATCTCAACGCGTAGAATATTATCCAACATGTTATACGTTTGTGCACGTTGCAATAGATTTTCTTTTACTTTATTTTCATAGCCAGAATAAGTTTGTAGAACAAACCATCCCTTGTCAAAACTATCCATGATATTTCCTTTCATACATATATAGAAGAAAGCTAGCAGAAGCTCTCCGCTTTTCTTCTAAAAAATGTTAATAAATCGAATCAAACCTGAAACAATCAACTGGTCAAAAATGTAAATGATGACCACAAAGAAGGCTGTGTATTCCATAATAGAGCGAAAATCTCTCCAGCTTTCTTTGCGAGTTGGCCAAGTTGTTTCTTTAAGAAGTTTAAAAATATCCTTAATAAAACCCATCGTTCTCTCCTATCTCGTCTCTCTATGTGTCGTATATTTTCCACAATGTTTACAAAATTTATTTACTTCTAGTCGTGTTGGCTTGGGGTTCCCACTAATTTTGATTGAATAATTTCTTGAACCGCAAACTGCACAAGCTAGGCTTGCTTTTTTTAGTGCCATAACGCCTCCATCTTATCTATTATAACAAGAAACCTAGGCTTTGACAAGCCTCTTAACGAAAGAGATTGACGAAAGAGTCCCAGATTGTCTGGGCTTTTTCTTTTATCTTTGCATCCGAAATCGCACGTCCCGCTTCGTCTACAAGATTTTGAGCACGACTACGAATATCTCCTAGCGGATCCTCGGACTGACTCGTCTCATTTTCAACGACCTGCTTTTTCGTGTTTTCTGGCGCAATGCCATTCTGCTTATAGGCATTCTCAACCGTAAAGGTACTACCTGGAGTGTAAGGCAAAATAGTGTTGGCCATACTTCTAAAGACATGGGCAGCTCCATTTGAGGTAGAACCTGCTAGATAATGATTCTCATCTGTTGTTGGGAAGCCGAGCCAGTGGCTAATTACCACATCCGGAGTATAACCAATCACCCACTGGTCACTAGTATATTCTGGATTAAAAGCAGCCTCAGTAGTACCTGTTTTACCTGCCATAACATAATCCGCTGGTGATGAACTAATTCCGGTACCATTTGTAAAAGTTCCCAACATCATGCTGGTCATTTTATCAGCTACAGATTTATCAATCACTCGTTTTTGAGAATTTTTATGGCTCTTTATGACCTGACCACTAGCATTTTCGATTCGAGTGATGAAATGCGCTTCAGGCATCAGACCTCCATTAGCAAAGGCTGCATAGGCTTGCGCCATCTGGAGAGGATTCGTCTCCACACCTCCACCAAGAGCAACTCCAAGAACGCGGTCAACTTTTTCCATATTCAGACCAAATCTCGTCCCAGCTTCAAAAGCCTTATTGATCCCCAAATCGTTTACCGTCGCAACAGCTGGCAGGTTGAGTGATTCTGCCAAGGCTTGATACATAGGTACTTCAGGAGAAGTCTTAATACCCGCATAGTTGTCTACTTGATAACTGTCATACTGCATGGTGTGGTTGTCCAGTTGCTTGTTCAGAGCCCAGCCAGCTTCCACAGCTGGAGTATAAACGACCAAAGGCTTAATCGTCGAGCCTGGACTACGTTTAGACTGAGTAGCATAGTTAAAATTACGGAAGCCTGTTTTGTCATCACCAGCTACGCGACCGACAACTCCACGTACTCCACCTGTTTTAGGCTCTAGAGCAACACTACCTGATTCAGCATGCGTTCCGTCTTCTGCCGTTGGAAATAGCGCAGTGTTTTCGTAAATAACCTGCATGTTGGCTTGATAGTTTTGGTCAAGTTCTGTATAGATTCGATAGCCATTGTTGACAATCTCTTCTTCTGTGAGATTGTACTTGGATACTGCTTCGTTAACAACCGCATCAAAATAGGATGGGTAACGATAATCAGAAATCTTACCTTCATACTTATCTTGCAATTGAGAAGCCATATCTACTCCAGCTGCTTCAGTTTCTTGATTTTTATCAATATAGCCTGCAGCAACCATATTTTGTAGCACCGTATCCCTGCGGTTAGTCGAATCTTCAATGGAATTCAAAGGATTATACAACTCTGGCCCCTTGAGCATCCCAGCTAGAGTAGCCGCCTGATTAAGTGATAATTCCGCAGCCGATACGCCGAAATATTTCTTACTCGCATCCTCTACACCCCAGACGCCATTTCCAAAGTAGGCGTTATTGAGGTACATAGTAAGGATTTGCTCCTTGCTGTATTTCTTTGTCAATTCTAAAGCCAGGAAAAACTCCTTGGCCTTCCGTTCAACAGTTTGATCTTGAGATAGATAGGCATTTTTCGCCAACTGTTGGGTGATGGTAGAACCGCCTCCAGAACGACCTGCCGTAAGAATGGCTAGGAAGAAACGACCGTAATTAATCCCATCATTTTTATAGAAGGAACGGTCCTCTGTCGCGACGACAGCATTCTGCAAGTCTTTACTAATAGCTGTCAGCTCAACATAGGTGCCCTTTTGACCGGATAGGGCGCCTGCCTCTTTTTCTTCGCGGTCAAAAATCAGAGTTCGCGTTTTCAAGGCACTTTGCAAGTCATTGACATTGGTAGACTTGGCTATTGCAAATAGGTAGGTTCCTACTAGCAAACCAACACTCAGTCCTAAAATGATGACAATCTTTGTCAGATGATAGCGACGCCAGAATTTTCGAATCGGACCTACTTGGGACAATTTTTTTCTATCGCTCCGTGAACGACGCATGCTAGTTGAATCCGACTCTGCCGATTCACTCGTTTCTTTTTTAAAAAGAGAAAGGAACTTCTCAAATAATTTATCTAATTTCATGCGTTTATTTTATCATCTTCACCATAGGAACTCAAGAATTTAGCTATTCCCTATCCAAATAGAGCCTTTTTTGTTACAATATCTGTATGCAATTCACATTTACATTACCCGAACCCTTACCTCAAATGACGGTCAAACAATTTCTAGAGGAACAACTCCTCATTCCTAGAAAGATTCGCCATTTTCTAAGAACCAAGAAGAATATCTTAATCAATCAAAAACAAGTTCACTGGAACGAGATGGTGAAGCCAGGGGATATTTGCCAATTGACTTTTGACGAGGAGGATTACCCCTCAAAGGAAATCCTTTGGGGCAACCCAGACCTCGTTAAAGAAGTTTATCATGATCAACATCTCATTGTTGTCAACAAACCCGAAGGCATGAAAACACACGGTAATCAACCAGATGAAATTGCCCTGCTCAACCATGTCTCTGCCTACGTCGGCCAAACCTGTTATGTCGTTCATCGTCTGGACATGGAAACTAGTGGTTTAGTGCTTTTTGCTAAAAATCCTTTTATCCTACCCATTCTCAATCGCTTGTTGGAGAAAAAAGAAATCGCTCGCGAGTACTGGGCACTCATAGAAGGACAAATAGGGAGTAAAGAACTTATCTTCCGAGATAACATTGGTCGTGATCGACACGACCGCAGAAAACGGGTGGTGGATTCTAAAAAGGGGCAACATGCTGAAACACAGGTAAGTCGATTAAAGCAATTTCCAAATAAGACTTCTCTTGTTCGTTGCAAACTAAAGACCGGTCGAACCCATCAAATCCGTGTTCACCTTTCTCACCATAAGCACCCTATCCTAGGCGACCCTCTCTATAACACTCGATCAAAAACAAGCCGGCTTATGCTCCATGCTTTTCGACTATCCCTTACCCATCCACTCACCTTAGAAAAGTTGAGCTTCACTGCCCTTTCTGATACATTTGAAAGAGAATTAAAAAAGAATGGATGACCGCTAAATCATCCATTTTATTTTATCTAAAAATAGAAAAAGCAAGACCAGAAGGCCTTGCTTTTTTATCGACTCAGGAATTATTTAGCGATTTTTGCAAAGTATTCAAGAGTACGTACAAGTTGTGCAGTGTATGACATTTCGTTGTCGTACCATGATACAACTTTAACCAATTGTTTACCGTCAACGTCAAGAACTTTAGTTTGAGTTGCGTCAAACAATGAACCGTAAGACATACCTACGATATCTGAAGATACGATTGGATCTTCTGTGTAACCGTATGATTCGTTAGCTGCTGCTTTCATAGCTGCGTTTACTTCATCAACAGTAACGTTCTTTTCAAGAACTGCTACCAATTCAGTAACTGATCCAGTTGGAGTTGGAACACGTTGTGCAGATCCGTCAAGTTTACCGTTCAATTCTGGGATTACAAGACCGATAGCTTTAGCAGCACCAGTTGAGTTAGGAACGATGTTTGCAGCACCAGCGCGAGCACGGCGAAGGTCACCACCACGGTGTGGTCCGTCAAGGATCATTTGGTCACCAGTGTAAGCGTGGATAGTAGTCATCAATCCTTCAACAACACCGAAGTTGTCTTGAAGAGCTTTAGCCATTGGAGCCAAGCAGTTTGTAGTACATGAAGCACCTGAGATAACTGTTTCAGTACCGTCAAGAACGTCGTGGTTAGTGTTAAATACAACTGTTTTAACGTCGTTTCCACCAGGAGCAGTGATAACAACTTTTTTAGCCCCACCAGCGTGCAAGTGTTTTTCAGCTGCTGCTTTCTTAGCAAAGAAACCAGTTGCTTCAAGAACGATTTCTACACCGTCGTTAGCCCAGTCGATTTGTTCTGGATCACGTTCAGCAGAAACTTTAACGAATTTACCGTTAACTTCAAATCCGCCTTCTCTAACTTCTACAGTACCGTCGAAACGACCTTGAGTTGTGTCGTATTTCAACAAGTGTGCAAGCATAACTGGATCTGTAAGGTCGTTGATGCGAGTAACTTCAACACCTTCTACGTTTTGGATACGGCGGAAAGCAAGACGACCGATACGTCCGAAACCGTTAATACCAACTTTAACTACCATTAGTGATTTCCTCCTTATGAAAATCCTGAAATTTTTATTGTGAAAAGAGTAACTTGAATCACTACAAATCACCTTTCAACATCATTATTATATAACTATTTAAGTAGAATTGCAAGTACGGGCGTTGTTTTTCTATCTTGCTTTTCTACTTTTCAATCCCCTTCATTCACCTAAGCTTTTATTTCTAGGCCCTTCTATCCTATCCGCATAATCTTCTCTTCTCATAGTTCAACTCTAACTTCAAAAATAGGACTATGAAAAGAGACAGGATTTCTCCTGCCTCTAGGCTGATAAACGATTATTTACGGCGTCCTGGACGTTCTGCGTAGCCATAGTAAGCATCTGCCATGATTTCTTCCATGTCAGCTACCATTGGCAAGCGTGGGTTAGCAGGTGAACATTGGTCTTCATAAGCAAGCAAGGCAATTTCATGCAAGCTGTCTTTCCAAGCTTTTTCATCGATTCCTTGGTCTTTGAAGTTCATCTTGATACCTACTGCAACACCAAGGTCGTAAACAGCTTTAGCGTATGCTTCAACTGCTTCTTCTGGAGTTGAGTGAGGCAAGCCAAGCATTTTCGCGATGTCTTGGAATTTCTCATCAGCTTTCCAGTAGTTGTATTTAGGCCATGTAGTCGTCTTAGATGGACGAGTTCCATTGTAACGGATAACATATGGAAGCAAGATTGCGTTTGTACGTCCGTGAACAGTATGGTGAACTCCACCGATCTTGTGGGCCATTGAGTGGCTCATACCAAGGAATGCATTGGCAAAGGCCATACCAGCCATTGTAGATGCATTATGCATTTTTTCACGTGCTTCTGGGTCAGCTGTCTTAACAGATTTTTCCAACCATTCAAAGACAAGTTTGATAGTTTGAAGGGCGATACCGTCTGTGTAGTCGTTAGCAAAGTTTGAAGTGTAGGCTTCAGTAGCGTGAGTCAAGACGTCCATACCTGTATCAGCAGCGATGAAGTCTGGAACGGATTCAACCAAAGCAGGGTCAACAATGGCAATAGTTGGTGTCAATGAGTAGTCAGCCAATGGGTATTTGCGGTTGTTTTTCTTATCAGAGATAACGGCAAATGGTGTCACTTCTGAACCTGTACCTGAAGTTGTTGGAATACCGATGTATTTCGCTTTCTTACCAAGTGATGGGAAGCGGAAGGCACGTTTACGGATATCCATGAATTTTTGAACCAAGTCACGGAAATCGATTTCTGGTTGTTCGTAGAAGAGCCACATCACTTTAGCCGCGTCCATTGGAGAACCACCACCAAGAGCGATAATTGTATCTGGTTCAAATGCTTTCATCACTTCAGCACCACGTTCTACAGTTGTGATGTCTGGATCTGGTTCAACATCCGAGAAGACTTGGATCGTTACACGGTTGCTACGTGCGTTCAATTGATCAATAACACGTTGAACAAAGCCAAGTTTTTCGATAGATTTGTCTGTAACGATCATAACGCGTTCAATATCTTCACAAGTTTGAAGGTATTGGATAGAATTGCGTTCGAAGTAAATTTTTGAAGGAACTTTAAACCATTGCATATTATTTCTACGTTTCCCTACTTTCTTGATGTTTAGAAGGTTAATAGCGCTCACGTTATCACCAACTGAGTTGCGTCCGTATGAACCACATCCAAGTGTCAATGATGGAATGAAGGCATTGTAAACGTCACCGATACCACCGAAAGTAGATGGAGAGTTCCAGATAATACGCATGGCTTTGATTTCTGTACCAAAGCGTTTAGCAAGAGCTTCGTCTTTTGTATGGATAGCTGCTGAGTGACCAAGTCCGTTAAATTCAACCATTTGACGAGCTTTTTTAAGACCGTCTTCTGTATCTTCAGCTTTTAGGACAGCGATAACTGGTGACAATTTTTCACGAGTCAATGGTTCTTTCGATCCTACTTCTGCACATTCTGCAGCCAAGATGTTTGTTCCTTCTGGAACACTAAATCCTGCTTGTTCAGCAATCCATGCCGCTGGTTTACCAACGATGTTTGCATTTAGTTTAGCACCTGCACAGTTCTTGCTGTTGGCTTTCACGCCGAAACAGAATTCTTCAAGAAGGGCTTTTTCTTTTTTGTTTACAAAGTAAGTGTGGTATGATTTGAATTCTTCTACAAATTCGTCATAGACTTCTTTATCAATGATAACCGCTTGCTCTGATGCACAGACCATACCATTGTCAAATGATTTAGACATGACGATATCATGAGCAGCTTGACGGAGGTCAGCAGATTTTTCTACATAAGCAGGAACGTTTCCAGCACCTACCCCAAGAGCTGGTTTCCCACATGAGTAAGCCGCCTTAACCATAGCATTACCACCAGTTGCAAGAATAGTTGCAACACCTTCGTGGTTCATAAGCGCTCCAGTTGCTTCCATAGATGGTTCTGTAATCCATTGAACACAGTTTTCAGGTGCTCCAGCTGCGATAGCTGCATCACGAACGATTTGTGCTGCGTGAGCAGAAGATTCTTGAGCTGATGGGTGGAAAGCAAACACGATTGGATTGCGTGTCTTCAAAGCAATCAATGATTTGAAAATAGCTGTTGATGTTGGGTTCGTTGTTGGAGTGACACCACACACTACACCGACAGGTTCTGCAATTTTAGTCAAGCCTGTAACTGGATCATCTTCGATAACTCCAACAGTTTTAACACCACGCATATTATTCACAACGTGCTCACAGGCAAAAAGGTTTTTTGTAGCCTTGTCTTCAAATACACCACGACCAGTTTCTTCAACTGCATGTTGAGCAAGAATTCCGTGCGCATCAAGAGCTGCAACTGAAGCTTTCGCTACGATGTAGTCAACTTGCTCTTGATTCAACTTGCGCATTTCATCAAGCGCAACCAAGGCCTTTTTCACTAACCCGTCGACATGCTTTTCAGCAGCGAGTTGTTTTTCCTCAGGTGTTAACGTTTTTTTATCAGCCATATTGTCCTCCATAGCCTTCAAGGATTTAATCCTTTGTTAATTTTTTCACAATTTTATTATAACTCTTTTTCAATTCTTTGTAAACCGTTTCATAAGCATTTCACAAAGAATTTTTCTAAGATTGTGATTTTTTTATCAATATAGCTACGCAATAGAGTTTTGTCTGGACGATTGTGAAATTATGGAAAATATTTTTTTATTTCACAAAGTTTTTCTAGTTGATAGTTATTTCTCGAATCCAAGCGAGGAAAGCGCTTTCTTTTTTGCTTTTGAGAATAGTCCCCTAATCTGGAGACTATTGTTTTTGTTGAAAAACGCCTTGCTTAAAGGTCCCTTCATAAACAACTTCTTGCTCTGTAGTCAACTTCCCTTGACCTTCAGCCTGGCCATTTACAAAATCACCTTCATATTTCCAGCCATCTTTTGATTGGAAAGTCCCTTTTCCATTAAAGGCTCCATTATTGAAATCACCTGTATATTGGTCTCCATTTTCAAAGGTCAGGGTTCCTTGACCTTTCATTTTCCCTCGTACCAAGGTACCATCATAAACAAGTGCGCCACCATCAAGTGTCAGGACACCCTTTTTTGGTGTGTTTAGTAGAAAAACTGATACGGCGCAGATAGCGATTAGAAGAACGGTTGCAATCTCTATACGCGGGCGAGTTAGATATACTCGATATTTTTCGAAGATTTCTTTAAACTTTTCCATTGTCACTCTCATTTTCTAAACGATCTAGCCAGCGTTGACATCCACTTGTGATACGAGCATAGGTTTCCTCAAAATCTCCCGTGTACCATGGATCTGGAACGCTTTCAGATGCAAAAGAGTAGATTTTGTGCTGTAGTTCGTGAGGACACATTTGACGCAGATCTGAAACGTTTGAAGCATCCATGCCGATAATGTAATCAAACGACTCAAAGTCTTCTCTGCCAATCTGAAGCGATGTTTTGTCTTTGTCATAAGGGATCTGATACTGCTGGAAAATCCCTTGCGTTCCCCTATGAATCGGATTACCATGTTCCCACGATGACGTTGCCCGACTCTCAATCTGGTAATCACTCGTCATGGACTTCATCACAAACTCTGCCATAGGGCTACGACAGATATTTCCTAAGCAAACAAATACTATTTTTTTCATCCCTTTTCCTCTCATCTCATAGAAAAACGGGAGTGACAGATCCCGTTTTATTCTTCGATTGCTCCGCCTTCGTCAACAACTGTTCCTTCTGGTGTCACAGCTTCTTTGAGTGGCAAAACAGTCTTAATTGCAGCCAATTCAAAAGTCAAATAAACGCCATCTACATCCAGTACGATTGTACCTTTCTCAGTATCTACTTCATCCACTGTTCCGTAAAGCCCACCAATTGTAATGACTTCATAGCCTTTTTGAAGCTTGTTCAAGCTTTCCATACGCTTTTGTGCTTGTTTCTTTTGAGAACGTTGCATAAAGAACATCAAGGCAAACATACCTACAAGCATGATCACAAATGTTAAATTTGGACTAATATTTTCCATAGTATTTTCTCCTTTGTATTTACATAGGACTACTATATCAAATTTCAGCTACTTTTACAAGATTGTGCCTTGTTTTTATGGTTATAAAAAATCAGAGTTTTCACTCTGATTTTTGTGATTATTTCAAGTTTTGAACGACTTTGACTAGATTTTCAACTGTAAATCCGTACTCTGCCAATACTTTTGGTGCTGGGGCAGATGCTCCAAAGGTATCAATACCGAGAACTGCACCATCAAGACCAACATACTTGTACCAGTTTTGAGTTGCTCCCATTTCGACTGCAACACGACGACGAACTGCATTTGGAAGGATTTCTTCCTTGTAAGCTGCATCTTGTGCGTCAAAGACATCTGTTGATGGCATGCTGACTACACGGACTTTTGCACCTTGGCTAGCCAATTCTTTGGCAGCTGCGACAGCTAGATTGACCTCTGAACCTGTCGCAATCAAGATTGTGTCAAAGTCTGCTGCATTTTCATAGACGACATAGGCACCTTTCGCAACCTTGTCAAAGTCTGTTCCTTCTTCGACAGTCAAGTTTTGACGTGTCAAGACAAGGGCAGTTGGTGTTTTTTCGCTTGTCACTGCAAGGTACCAAGCTGCTTGAGTTTCACGCGCATCTGCTGGGCGGAAAACATTCAGATTTGGCATAGCACGGAGACCTGCTAAGTGTTCAACTGGTTCGTGAGTTGGACCATCTTCACCAACTGCAATAGAATCGTGGGTAAAGACATAAGTCACAGGAAGTCCTTGCAAGGCTGACAAGCGGACAGCTGCTTTCACATAGTCAGAGAAGACGAAGAAAGTACCACCGTATACACGAAGTCCACCGTGAAGGGCCATCCCGTTCAAGATCGTTCCCATTGCAAATTCACGAACACCAAACTGAATATTGCGGTTCAAGCGATTAGCATCATCTTGAAGTCCATCCGTTTTGATGTAAGTCATGTTTGAGTGAGCGAGGTCAGCTGATCCACCTAGGAAAGTTGGCAACTTGGCAGCGACAACGTTCAAAGCATCCTGACTTGAGTTACGAGTTGCTTGAGAGAAACCATTTTCTAATGCTGGGAAGTCTGCCGGAGTCACATCAACTGGATCGCGTCCGTCAATGATGGCTTCTACTTCTGCAGCCAGTTCTGGATGTGCTTCTTTATAGTCAGCAACTAGTTTTGTCCAAGCTTGATAAGCTGATGCGCCACGGTCTGCAACATTTTCTTTGAAATCAGCATAAACTTCAGCTGGAATTTCAAATGGTTCATAGTCCCAACCAAGAACTTGGCGAGTAGCCGCAGTTTCATCTGCTCCAAGAGGAGCACCGTGTACAGCATTGGTTCCTTGTTTGTTTGGAGAGCCGTATCCAATCACAGTCTTCACTTCGATCAAAGATGGTTTCCCTGAAGCTTTTGCTGCTTCGATAGCAGCATGGATAGCTTCCAAGTCTGTTCCATCTTCAACCAAGGCTGTATGCCAACCGTAGGCATTGTAACGGTCACGAACACTTTCTGTAAAGGAATCCTTTGTCTCACCATCCAAGTTGATGTCATTTGAATCATAAAGAACCACCAACTTGTCAAGTTTTTGCAAGCCCGCATATGAAGCCGCCTCGCTTGAGACACCCTCCATCAAATCTCCATCTCCACAGATCACATAAGTATAGTGGTCAAAGATATTGAAGCCTTCACGGTTATATTTCGCTGCTAGGAAACGTTCTGCTTGGGCAAAGCCGGTGGCAGTAGAAATCCCTTGTCCTAGAGGACCAGTTGTAGCGTCAATCCCTGCTGTATGCCCAAATTCTGGGTGACCTGGTGTTTTTGAACCCCATTGGCGGAAGTTCTTGACTTCATCCATGCTAACATCTTCAAAACCAGAAAGGTGAAGAAGGGCATAAAGAAGCATAGAGCCGTGACCTGCTGAAAGAATAAAACGGTCGCGATTGATCCAGTTTGGTTGTGCTGGATTGATGCGAAGTTGTTTTGTAAAGAGGCTATAGGCCATTGGAGCAGCCCCCATAACCACCCCTGGGTGACCTGAGTTTGCTTTGTTGATGGCGTCAATACCTAGAAAACGAATTGCATTAACAGATAGATTTGACATAGAATTTCCTTTCTCTTTGAGGTGATTAATGAATCACACATTCTATTTTACTATTATATGAAAAAATGCATAGAATAGCAATAAAACAATTTGCGTTCATCTAACACATGTGATTTTCTATCCCCTCGTCACCTCATAGTACGGAAGCAAGCGCGTATAAGCATCTTCTAGCTTATCCAATATCACTTCTACTGACTGATTTTCAATGAAGGAAACATCTGACTTGACTAAGACTTTTCGGGCTTCCTGACTTCTCACCTTCTCGCGTAAAGTACGACGGTTCTCCTCAGTAGCCTCCACCTTATGACTTTCCCCATTTGAGTAGACTAGATAATAAATCCCTTCTACCGCTGGAAGCTCTAAAACCTTGGCTTGCTTGTCTAAAGTCTGTTCGTCTTTCTTACGCTCGATGAAACTGACTTCTAAGGAAATACCAGAGTCTGAGGGATTTCCATACAAACGCAGCGCCAACATGGGTTCTGTCACCTCCCCCTCTCTTTGTAGATAGACCCAGAAATGCGGTCGCAAGCGTTGCGCTTGATTCATCCACTGACTAGTCTGTTGCAGTTGCCATTCTGGATGCTTTTCTTGGAAGACCTTGGCTAAGTTCGTAAAAGCCTTGCGAGCCTCCTGCCCTTTGTGGCGCAATTCCAGCATCTTCTCTCGCTCATCTCCAGCCTTATCTGGATGACGATATTGGATACCTGCATAAAATAGATAGTTCCTGATTGCTTCCATCATCTGTTTCTTCTCCTTTTTCTAACAAAAAATCAGGATGAACCTGATTTTATTTATTCTGTATCTACGACAACATATCGATTTGGTTCATCACCCTCAGAATAACTCGTCACACCATCCATGCGCGAAATAATGCGATGGATAATCTTGCGTTCGCTATTCGACATTGGATCTGTTTGTTGGCTACGTCCTTCTTCTAGAACGCGAGTCGCCAATTTTTGTGCATAGGTTTGCAACACTTCTGCACGATGTTCAACGTAATCATTGACGTTGATCGTGATGTAGAAAGTTCTTGAATAACGATTGTAGAGGTAGTTTTGCGCCAAAAGCTGAAGTGCTTTCAATACTTTCCCATGATAGCCGATAATGCGACCAGGCTCATTGGTATCGATTTGAAGATTAATCGTACGACGATTGTAGTCGCTTGAAATCGTCCCTTCAACATCCATATCATCAACAATGGTTTGGACATAGTTAGCCACTTGAGCTGCTACTTGTTCGATGTCATAACTCGGCTCCACCTTCAAACCCAGATCTTCCAAAGACTGGCTTTCTACCGATTCTGACATAGATACAAATTCTTCACACTCTGCTGGGTCTTCCACTCCAGCATCTCCTGTCTGCAATTCATTTAAAATCGCGATGTGACCTGTCTCTTCTAAAATCGTGCTAGCATGTTTCTCATTTTTCAAGATTTCAGCCTTGATTTCATCAGAAACACCCTGACCTTCCTCTTCTATTTTTTTGATCGCCTCAACAACATGACCAAGATCAACTGTCGCCTCTGTTACTGTCTTAACAGGTTCGTTTTGTTCATTTATTTCTTTCGGAACACCTTTTACAGCTTGTTGATTGGCCTTAATCACAGTCGTCTCACTAATCGCCTCAATATCAACTTGAGCTGGTTTTTTCCCAAATAAGCCTAAAAAACCTTTCTTCTCTTTGGACACGACCTTGATGTGAGTCTTCATTCTCGGAATACCTAACTCTTTCAATCCTTTCTGGATTGCTTCTTCAACAGTTGAACCTGTAAATAATACCATTATCAGATTCCTCCTTATTATTTCGTTTTCTGAGCCTTTTTCTTGGCTTTTCTTTTTCTATTTTCCAAATCTTTTTTAGCTTGTACTTCCGCCTCACGCGCTGCAATAATCTTAAAAGGATTATTTAAGAAGTAAGTTTGCAAAACTTGATAAGCATTGGATACTGCCCAGTACAAGGCTACGCCACTAGGTGAAGAGATGGCAAAGATAAAGATCAGTACAGGCATCCCGTACATCATCCCTGTCATAGCTCCACTTCTTTCAGGCAAAGCCTTATTCGATAACCAACTACTTAAGAAGGTAAAGACTGCTGCCAAAATCGGAAGGATAAAGCTTGTGTCTACTCCCCCAAGGTTCACCCACAAAAAATGCCCTGTTTTCAAAAAGTCTACTCGAGTCAAGGCTTGGAAGAGAGCCAAGAGGACTGGCATTTGAATCAAAATCGGCCAGAGAGAAGAAGAGTGTTTGACCCCTAATTCTTTATAGACCTTCCGCATCTCCTGATCCAGCTTGGTTCTACTTTCCATATCACGACCTGGATATTGTTCTTGCAGAGCCTTGATGCGTGGTTGAGCCTCTTGCATTTTTCTAGAGGCCACCATCTGAGTCTGAAAGACTGGCAATAGAATCGTACGAATCAGGATCGTAAAGAGGATAATCCCCACTCCGATACTAACGTCAAAGGACAAGAAGCGGATGATTTCAGCAAAAAAATAGACAAATTTACTCCATATATCTGTAGAATCTGCTGCAACATCGCTTGTCCCACAGGCTGTCATGACAAATAAGGACAAGCCCAGCAAACTAGTCAACTGTAGTTTCTTTTTCACTCCTAATTCCTTCCCGGTAAATCTTTGATAATTTTAATACGTGGAGTAGATTTTTCTCCATTTCTGCATAATCCAAGCCTTCAACCCCTTTTCGAGCAATCACGACAAAATCAACGTTATCAGCTAACTGCTCCCTTACACTTAGCAAAATGTGTCGAATCCGTCTTTTAATTTGATTTCTGGTGACTGCATTCCCTAATTTCTTACTGACGGACAGCCCTACTCGAAAATGACTTTTCTGATTTTCCAATTGGTAGACAACAAATTTACGATTAGCAAAACTTGTTCCATCCGTGAAAATCGCCTTAAAATCTTTCTCTCTTTTTACACGAAAGCTTTTCTTCAAAACTCCACTCCATCTATTAAATTACTACTATTATACCATAAATTTCAAAAAAGCCAATAATGACAAGGTTTTACACTGTTTCAACAACAAAAAGTTGGGAAAATTTATCTCCCAACTCCTTTTTATTGTATCTTACCTTGTAATTTTATTCAGTTCTTCTTACTTTTTCAAGCGTTCAACGTCACGAGCGATGACCAATTCTTCATCTGTCGGGATGACTAAGACACGAACTTTAGCAGCATCAGTCGAAATATCTCCTGTAGCGCCAAAGACATTCTTTTCAGGATCCACATCACAGCCAAACCAAGAAATACCTTCAATAACCATCTGACGAATCGTTACAGAATTTTCTCCAATTCCGGCTGTAAAGATAATGGCATCTGCACCGTTCAAAACTGCCAAATACTGACCAATATACTTTTGGATACGATCCACAAAAATCTCATTTGCCAGTTGCGCTTTCTCATCACCCGCATGCATAGCTTCGTGAATA
Organism: Streptococcus oralis; assembly: GCF_901543815.1. Lineage (GTDB taxonomy): Bacteria > Bacillota > Bacilli > Lactobacillales > Streptococcaceae > Streptococcus > Streptococcus oralis_CM. The sequence goes on along the minus strand of NZ_CABEIU010000002.1, from coordinate 214,782 downwards.
TCACGCATATCGCTTGATCTCTCAGAAACACCCAAAAGTCCTGACTCACGATTGAGAATTCGACTGATATCCTCTGGTGTATTAAAGTCATCTGTATGTTGCATTAAATAGGGAATAATTGCCGGATCAATATCACCTGTACGAGTACCCATCATAATACCACCAAGTGGAGTAAAGCCCATAGATGTATCAACAGACTGACCGCCTTTGACAGCTGTAATAGAACCACCATTTCCAATATGACAAGTAATCAATTTCAACTCTTCTAGGGGGCGACCTAAAATTTTAGCTGCTTCTCCTGCTACAAACTGATGACTTGTCCCGTGGGCTCCATACTTACGAACTTTATTTTCAGTGTAGTATTTGTTTGGAAGAGGATAGCGATAGGCTTTCTCTGGCATGGTTGTATGGAATGATGTATCAAAAACAACAACGCTGGTAATATCTGGAAGCAATTCCTTGAAGGCACGAATTCCTGCCGCGTTGGCTGGATTGTGAAGAGGAGCCAAAAGTCCCAACTCTTCAACCTTTTCCAAAACATCTCCCTCTACCAAGGTTGACTCTTTGAAATATTCACCACCAGCCACAACACGGTGCCCAACACCAGTTATTTCATCATAACCTTTGATGATGTCAAAACGAATCAAATCATCCAATAAAATTTTAACGGCTTGTGTGTGATCGTCAATATCAAGAACTTGTTTTTCAGAACGACCGTCGAATTTTACAGTTGAGATAGAGTCTTTCAAGCCAATACGTTCAATCAAGCCTTTCGCTAATACTACTTCTTCTGGCATTTGATAGAGTTGCCATTTCAAACTTGAGCTTCCTGCATTGATTGCAATTGTTTTTGTCATAAGATGATACCCCTTTTAAGCGTTTTCATCCATTATAACAAATTTTTGCTTAATTTTCAGTACCTTGACTCCATTTTTGAAAATTTTCTTTGAATTTCAATAGTGCAGCTGGATCTTGCAAACTTTCTAGCGGATAGACAAAAGGTTGCAGTTCCTGCTCGGTTTTCTTTTGTAAGATAAAAATACTCTTAGCCTGACTAACCGTTGAAAAAATATCCTCTGGCAGAGCGATGATAGCAGCCAGACTCACTTCATCTTTGAGCCACCCTTTTAATAAGTCACTTTGAGGGCTGGTCAACAAATCACTCGGAGCTAGAAAAATAGCATAGCCATCTGACTTAAGATACTTGAGGCCTTGCTCCATGAGCAAATGATGGGCATAGGTATGTTCTTGACTAGAAGCCACTTGATAGCGTGAAGCGATTGCATCGTCTGGGTAATAGCCGACAGGCAAGTCGCTAATGACCACATCGCTTTCTTTAAGCATTTGCGGACGAACGGCATCGCCTTGAACAAAACCTGCCTGCAAACCAATCACATCTGCCATACTAGCCGCCAAATCAATCAGCAAGTCATCCCCTTCGATTCCCAAGTAATCCACTTTTTTAGCAAGAGAAGTCAAGAAGGTAGCGCCAAGAATTCCCATTCCAGAACCAATTTCGAGGATACTAATTTCCTCTTGATCAAGCAATTCTTCCACAACAAGTACCAAGAGGAGGGCAATGGCATCTGGTGTAAACTGGTGATTGGCCTGTAAAGGCTCAGTTTGTCCTGCCTTCATCAAGAGAAACTGGTAGGTCTTGAGCCACTCTTCCTTGCGAAGCGCTAAGCGCTTAAGAGCTTGATTGTTCTCCTTAACCTGCTCTAGCTCAGTCTCACCATCCAGATAGATGCTGTTTTGCTCTACCAAGGCGTCATAAAAGTTGGTCGCCAAATCACTTTGGATGACTTGGACATTCTCTAGTAAATACGTATAAGCTTGTTCAATTTTTTCAAAATCCATGTTCCTATTTTATCAAATTTCCCCTATTTTTTCCATCTGAAGAAAAAAATCACTGCTTTAGTCAGCAAGTGATTTTTGGGCTACAGTTAAAAAGAGCTCTGCGTAATTTCCTAGGAAAAGACCTTCAGCACTATAGAGAATCTGACTGTCTATGCTTGAAAAACCAAACTGGGCGAGCTTGGTTTCCAGTTCAGCTAAATCAAAACCATGGTGATTGGTATCTGTCTTGACAAAATCAGCAATGAGAACCTGTCCATTCTCCCTAAGATGATGGTGAAACATGGCAAGAGTCGCATCTAGATCAGGCATATGATGAAGAACCCGACTGACAATAATCAGGTCAAATTGTTGCTCCAAGGGATTTGCCAGTAAATCTTGCTCCAAAAACTGGATATTCTTGATGTCTTGCTGATTTGCTTTCAAACGGGCTTGCTCCAGCATTTTCTCCGAAATGTCCACAAGGGTAACCGACTTGGCCTGTTTGGCCAGGGGCAAAGCTAATAGACCCGTCCCACCACCGAAATCCAATATTTCCTTGTCTGATAAAAGATCAATCTGTTTTTCAACTGCTTGACAAACCAAATTTGCAAGAAAGATGTTTTTGGGCGAATCAAAAGTTTCTGCTTTGTGACTAAAATCATGTTTCATGCTTTTAGTTTAGCACAAAGAAGTTGAATTGACTAGAATTTGTCTTTCTTTTCAGGCTTTTCTTCTGATTTTTTCTTCCCTGCTTGATTGCTTGAATCAGTCGCTACTTGTTCCTTTTGATCTGTTTTCTTTTCTTGGGTTTTCATCGGAGGAAAGAAAAATTCATAGTTGCCCTTATTCATACGAACACTTGTTGCAAAACCTGTTTTCGTATTTTGATACCTGACTTTTCCTAAGTTAAAGACTTGTTCTCCACTTTCTTGCTCAACCTTATCTTTACTTCGCTTAGCCATGGCAAAAGCTGCCAACTTTTCTTTGTTTAGGGCAAAGTCTTTGTGATGAGATACTTGCCGGTTCAAATAAAACTGCAACAAAAGGCTAAAAATAGCTGCCATAGTAACTGCGTATAGGAGAACGCCTGCCTTAACTTTTTGCTTTTTCCACACGATGGATGAATTCCCTTTCTAAGCCTTTTTGAAATTGAAAACGAAAGCGAACCAGTTGATTTTCCTCTGTGATTTGTGCTGATTTCAATCCATAAACCATAGGCTGATAGCCCCGGCCACTGCTATCGGTCTTCCGAAAATCATCTAATTTAGACTTGCCTATCGAGATATCCTTACCATCCTGTTTCATGTAGATGCGATTGCCTTCCACCTTTTCAAACTGCGAACGCTCTAACTCCGCCTCCAGTTGATCCACAAACAAGAGCCACTCCTTTTGCTCGCTTTGCTGCTGGTAACGAACTTCTGAAATGAGGAGCTGACTCATAGCTTGAAAAAGGAGCAAGCCTCCGCTAATGACGATAAGGGCAAGCAGAGATTCTAAAAGAGTGAAAGCTCTTACCTTACTGCTCTTTAAGGTCGAGCAACTTCTCTGAACCATGGTAGACCTCCAATCCCTTTTCATTAGCAAATACCTGAATCTCCACTCCATTTACCTTCACTTGATTTTGCCCTGTCTGCAGGGCCATCTTCGCCACACGTAAGACTTCCTCTTTTTGCAAGATTTCTGCCTCTTCTCGTCTATTTTTCTGAATTTGTCCCAAGAGGAGGGTCGCAATGCTGGCAAATATGGCTAGCGCTATTACTGCTTCTAGTAAAATCACTGCCTTAATTTGTTGTTTTCTTAATGCGTTTAATTTTTCCATTTCCTAGATATAATTGATAGCGAATCGCTCCTTTGCTGGTCTGAAATTCAACCTTAGCCAGAGACGAATTGCCCCCAGCTCGGTCAAAATGAATCGTTTGTCCAGATGGTGCCTGAATCCCTTTGGGAACAGTCAACTTCTGACTACCATTGTTGATTGTCTGCCCATCTAAGTTTAAGCTGGTCTTTTGCTGACTCGCAACACTGCGTTTTTGGGTTTCGCGATATAGTTCTTCAAACTCCATAAAGAAAATCTGCTCCTCTACCGCCGCAAAAGTGGACTGGACAGAACCAGACAAGCCTAAACCAAGGATACTCACAAGTCCCAAAACTAAGAGACTTTCCAGCATAGTAAAGGCCTTAATCTGCAACAGTTTGACTTGTTTTTTGTTTTGCATGGTATTCTTTATAAGCCTTGGCTTGCTCAGCTGTGATACGGCCGTCCGCCTGTAATTTACTTAGACTCGCATCTTCATTCTTGTCCAGACTATAGAGTTCTGCCTGACTTTCCACCACCTTAACAACAGCAGCTTTTCCTTTGTCATCAACAGCATCCTTTTGCTTGGTCAAATTAGGCACAAAGAGCAAGAGGAGAACGCTGATGATTAAAAGGACCACCAACATTTCCACGAGAGTAAAGGCTTTCGCCTTGGCTTTTTTCAAATTTGTCATAAGTTTTTTCATTTTAAAAATTTACCTCCATATTTTGATACATGGGCATGAGCATTGCCGCATAAAGTAAAACGATAATCAGGGCCACAAAGATAAAGACCAGTGGCTGTACTAAGTTCATGGTGCGGTTGACTCGGGTAAAAAAGGCTTCCCAAGTTTTTTCAGCATAGATTTCCAACTCACTCCCCAGCTTGGACTTGACTTCCCCATACTCGATGATGAGACTCAACTCCTTCTTAAAGAATGGATATCTCACTATGGTTTGAGAAAATTCGCGGCCATTTTGCAGGGCTTGAGCTAGATCTTGACCGATTTCTTTAAAAAGCTGAGAACCTTGTTCCTGCATGATCTGAAAAATCTGCGTCAACTCCATTCCCTGTGAAACCATATTGCCCCATTCACGCGCATAATAAGCTGTCAGATAAGTCTGGACAAAGATTCCAAGAAAGGGAATCCGTGCTAACATAGAGAAGACCCGCATCTTAGAACTTCTTTTGTAGAAAGTGAGGGCTAAAAGTAAAGACAGAGAGCAAACCAACACTAGTCCCAGAAAAATTTGTGGCAGATTGCCGATGATTTGGGTGGCGATATTGCTACTGTCCAGTTGAGGCAGCAAGTAGTTTCTCAACCCCAGCATGATTAGCAGGAGAAATCCCAGCAAAATCAAAGGATAAGTCGCCACTTCAATTAACTTTTTCTTGACCTTGGCTAAATTATCCAGATATTCTTCTATCTTTCCCAAACTCAGATGAAGATTCCCGTGCACCTCAGCTAGGGATAATTGGGTCACAATAGCACTTGAAAAGCCCAAGCTGTTCATCATTTCTGAGAAAGATTTCCCCTGAGACAGGCCCTGGTGCATCTGGGCCACATAGTCCTTTTCCAGCAAGGCGCTTCTCCCCAAGAAAGAAATAATTTCTACCAAATGAAAGCCACTGGAAAAGAGGTTGTTAAACAGGGTGATGATTTTCTTCTGCTTAGCTGTAGCTAATTTTTTCCGTTTCAGCCTGAAGACCTGTGATATGTCCATCTTTAAGAAGCTGGTCAATCTGCGCATTCCACCTGGTTGGCTGATGTTCTTGATAGTCTTGGTTTGCAAAGTCAACGATTCCTCCTCCCCCGATTAATCTCTGGTAGCAGATGCCTTGTAGAACAACTGCTAATTCCTCCTCCGTCACACCCAACTCCAGAAGACGTTCATAAACACCTCGGATACTCTTGGCATGAATGGTTGAAAAGACTGTTACACCTGTCAAACTGGCTCTGACAACTGCACGCGCTGTCTCGCTGTCACGAATTTCTCCGATAATCAAGAGGTCAGGACGATGTCGAAGAGACAGCTTAATCAGATTTTCATAGGTCAAGCCAATCGCCTCATTCAACTGCAACTGGAGCATGTCTTCCTGCTTGATCTCGACAGGATCTTCAATGGACATGACTTGTTGTCCCTTAAAAAGGGATTTTGCCAATTCGTGCATCAGCGTCGTCTTGCCACTTCCGACTGGACCTGCAAAAAGGTAGAGGCCCCGTTGCCTGTACTGCTTGCCCAGTTCTCCAATATCCTGAAACCAGAAATGCAGATCCTGCTCCTCATCGTGCAACAAACGAATAACCAAACTCTCATGTCCCCGATAATCTCCCACGGTAGACAAACGCATAGAAGACACCTTCTCCCCATGATGGTAGTCGCAAGAGCCCAGCTGACTACGCCTCTTCTCTCCTACATTCATACCCGCTACAAACTTAAAATGACTAATCACAGCAGCTAAAACATCAAACTCATAGGAGTCAACTAGACACCGTTCGTCTCCAACCCGCATGTGAAGTTCGTAGGATTTTTCCTTGGGGATAAAATAGATATCCTGAGCCTTCTTTTCTTTCGCAGTCGCAATAATTTTCTGTGCAATTTCTTGTACCATACCGCCCTCCTTATCTAACTATTCGTAAAAAAATAAAAAAAGCAACTAAAAAAGTTACTTTTTTATCTCCATTTCATGCGGCAAGAACGATGTTTTTCTTGACCTGTTTGTTTTTCATAACCTGGACGTAGTTTTTCATCGGGTATGATGCCTTCGTCTTCGAGAAGGAGGAGGGAGTGATATTGCTGCAAATACTCGTCACACTCGTCACACCATCGCTGGTCTTCAGGATCCCAAAAAATAGTCATCAAATCGCTCCGACTCTTATAAAGAGGATTCTTCTTTTCCAGCTCAAACCAGCATAACTTATAATATTTTAGAGCATCATAATACTTGTCAAAAGATTGACTCATGATGACATCTTCTTCCCAACCTTCTATGAACCACCACGGTTCAAAGTCCCCATACATTTCTATAACACGATACATTTTCACTACTTCCTTTGTACCGTATATTATAACGAATTTTCTAGAACAATGAAAGGATTTTGCTTCATTATAGAACAAGTCTCTAGCTTTCTGAAGATACCTCTGAATAGAAAAGCAAAGGCTGAGTCATCACAGCCTCTGCTTTTTACTATGCTTGATAACGTTTCATACCATCTAGGTAGGTTGCTACCAATTCCAAATCTTTATCTAGTACGATAAAGTCAGCATCGTAACCTTCACGGATTTGACCACAGACATCATCGATGTGAACAGATTTTGCTGGGTTGAGACTGGCCATCATGACTGCTTCATGCGGATTCGCAATTCCCCATTCGACCACATTCTTCAAACCATCTTTGAGTTTGAGGATAGAACCTGCCAAATTGCCTGTCGATTTGAGGCGTGCAGTTCCATTGGCAACAACTACTGGGAATTCTCCCAACATGTAGTCTCCATCTTCCAAGCCACCAGCTGTCATACAGTCTGTGATAAGGGCGATATTTTCAGTTCCTTTTTGTTTGAGCAAAATGTCACAGGCTTTTGGATCCACGTGATGACCGTCACATATCAACTCTGCGTAAGTATGTGGCAATTCATACATGGCTCCCACCATACCGAGCTCACGGTGAGTCAACCCACGCATCCCATTGTAGGCATGTACCCAAACGCTCGCTCCAGCATCGACTGCTTTTTTAGCTTCATCAAAAGTCGCATTGGAGTGTCCAAGAGCAACAGTCACTCCTTCACCCGTAATCGTACGAACAAAGTCTTCTACACCTTCACGCTCTGGCGCAAGGGCGATTTTATTGAGCAAGCCATTGGCTGCTTTTTGCCAAGCACGAAACTCATCCATACGAGGGTCTTTCATATAGGCAGGGTTTTGAGCCCCCTTGTATTTCTCTGTGAAATAAGGCCCTTCAAAATAGATCCCACGAATCTTGGCTCCACTTGCTTCCTGGTAACGAGCACCGATATTTTCAGTTACCGCAAGCAACTGCTCGTAAGAGGAAGTCAACGTCGTTGGCAAAAAGCTGGTAACACCCGTGCTAAGCAATCCTTCACTCATGGTATGAAGGGTTCCTTCGATGTTATTGTCCATGACATCGACACCACCAAATCCATGAATGTGGGTATCCACAAGTCCTGGGGCAATGCTATAACCGGTATAGTCAATCACCTCAGCTCCTTCAGGAATCTGTTCTACATGCTTGCCAAACTTGCCATCCACAAGTTCCAAGTAACCGCCACGACGAACTCCGTGTGGGTAGAAAAACTGATCCGCTTTAATATAATTAGGCATAATGATAACCTCCTTGATAGATTGATTCTAGAATTTATTATGTCAATTACATTATAAACCTTTCTTTTTCATTTGTAAATGGTATAGACCTATTTTCTAGAGATATTTTAAAAGAGCTGGATTTCTCCAACTCTTTAATCTTATTTTGATTTTACAGGTAGTTCTTGAGCAGCCTTAACAGCAGCAGCAATCGTCTCTGCGTAAAGTTTAGCACCTTCTTCAATCATGTTGCTATCATTTCCAAAGTGAACTTGGTCGGTTCCAGCCCAGATTTCAGGGTGCTCCTTAGCAACCTTATTCCAGTCAGCGATGCTCACGTAAGGAGTCTTTTCTGCTAATTCCCGCGCATAAGTCGCATACTGCTCAACTGATTTGTAAGTCTCCTTGCTCTTGTCACCTTCATAAGGAGTTACAAGAATCAGATGGTGGCCTTTGGGAAGATTTTTAACGATCGTATCTAAGTCATCTTTATAATTCTCTGGTCCGTTTACACCCGTTGCAATGACAACTGTTTTTAGAAGTACCTTGTTCTGGCTGTTATTGAGCATGATGTCATTGGCTTGCTTGGTCGTTCGACTAACTTGGGCATTGATATTTGCTTCAGGAAGCGCCTCTTGCAAGGCTGTATTAGCACGCAAGGCTACCGAATCTCCAATCAGACTCGTTCCCTCAGAAATTCCTAGGCGACTGACTTCAGCTTGTTCAGCCAGAGTCTTTGTTTGTCCTATATTGGTCTGAGCTTGCTTGAAACCATTGATCATCAAGTCTGTCTCAAAAGCTCCAACCTGAGGAGCTGCAGCTATGATAATCAAGGTAAGTAAGGAAAGGACGCCCACAACACTAGCACTAATGGGTTTGATATGAGGTAATCGACTAATCTTCCGTATTAAAGGATTGGATTTACCGGCAATCAATGGCTCAATAATATAGAAGGATAGGATAGCAAAGAAATAAGAAAAGATGATTGTCAGAATAACAGCAGGCAGATTACTCATCAGCTGAGAAAAGATAATATAAAAAGGCCAGTGGAAGAGATAAACCGCGTAGCTGGTATCCGCTAAAAATGTAATGATCCGAGGTTCTTGTATCTCAGGCGTTTTCTCATGCAAGACACGCGCAGCAAAAATCATGATCACGGCCGCTAAACTTGCCAGTACGAAACCAAATAAATAAGCGAATAAGTAAGTAAACTTGACAAAGAAAGTCAGGAGCAACAATACCAAGAGACCTGCAGCGAACACCAGTAGATTCTGACGAAGATCCCACGTCCGATCAAACTGCTTGACTAAATCGCTCGTCTGACGAACACCCACAACCGTCGCCAAAATGCTTCCTAAAAAGAAGGGATAGACATGGGTTAGACTTGAAAAGTAGACAGATGAATAGGAACTAGCCATTAGACTGCCAATAAACATGGAGAAAAAGCTAATGATGAAAGCTCCCGCAGAAAGGAGAAAGACCATCCCTCTCAATTGACTACTAGATTTTGAACGTTTCGATAAAAACCAAACCGCTAAGCCCCAAAGGATATAGTAGTGAACCTCAACAGCTAGACTCCAGTTATGAACAAAGAGATGCGGAATGAACTGGGATTCATAACTTCCCCCTGTTAACATTTCGTAGAAGTTGGTCATAAAACCGAGAACTCCAGCAATCTGGCCGCCAATTCCAGCAACATAGTCTTGACGAACTAGGAGGGTAAAGGGCATGGTCACCAGAACCATCAGCACCACAGGTGGCACGATGCGGTAAAACCGTCTCTTAAAAAAGCCCAGTAAATCAATCTGGCTTTTCTTTCCAAACTCTTCTAAAAGGAGGGAGGTAATCAAGAATCCCGAAAATGTGAAAAAGACATCTACCCCGAAAAATCCTCCAGGAAAGATCGTTTGAAAGAAGTGGTAAAAAAGCACCAAAAGTAAACCTGTAATCCTAATCAAGGAAAACCATTTAATACGCATACGAGTCTATTCTCCATTAAATTAGGAAGCAAAACACCACCTAATTTCCATTCCATTATACTCCCTATTCTATCAAAAAAATAGGAAAAATCCTAAGAGAAAACTTAGGATTTTGGCATTCTATTTTTACACTTTAAAAATTGCGTCCTGACTTTTTGTAGCCATATTTTTCTACAAAATACTCACGGAATTCCAAGAGATTGTCATCCATGATGGCTTGGCGGACCTGCTTCATCAGGTTGAGTAAGAAGTAAAGATTATGGTAGCTAGTCAAGCGGATACCAAAGGTTTCGTCAGCCTTTAGCAGGTGACGAAGGTAGGCGCGTGTGTAGTTCTTACATGTGTAGCAATCACACTCAGGATCCAGTGGCGTAAAATCTTCAGCGAATTGGGCATTCTTGACAACCAAACGACCTTGGCTGGTCATACAAGTTCCGTTACGAGCGATACGAGTCGGCAAGACACAGTCAAACATATCCACACCACGAATGACCCCATCGATCAAGCTGTCTGGCGCTCCGACACCCATCAAATAGCGAGGTTTGTTTTCAGGAAGAAGTTGAGTTGTGAAGTCCAAGACTGCATTCATTTCTTCGTGCGTTTCTCCCACTGCCAAACCACCAATAGAGTAGCCAGGGAAGTCCATGCTCACAAGGTCATGAGCTGACTGACGGCGAAGGTCTTCAAATCCTGCTCCCTGAACAATTCCAAACAAACCTTGGTCATGTGGGCGACGGTGAGCCTTCAAACCACGCTCAGCCCAACGGCTAGTACGCTCGATTGATTTCTTAACGTAGTCATAAGGTTGGTAAAACTGAGGACATTCATCAAAAGACATCATGATGTCTGAGCCCAGATTATTCTGAATAGATATGGCTTTCTCTGGCGATAGGAACATCTTGGAACCATTGAGATGGTTTTTAAAGGTTACTCCTTCTTCGGTGATATTTCGGCTATCTGCTAGGGAATAAACCTGGAAGCCACCACTATCTGTCAAAATTGGTTGATCCCAGTTCATAAATTTGTGGAGACCACCTGCGCGTGCGATGAGTTCATCTCCAGGACGAAGCCATAGATGATAGGTATTAGAGAGGATAATTCCTGATCCCATCTCCTTCAACTCTTCTGGTGACTGGGTTTTTACAGTAGCTTGGGTCCCAACTGGCATAAACATAGGCGTTGGAAAAGTACCATGCGGGGTGATGATTTCTCCCAGACGAGCTCCTGTGTGTTTCTCTTTCTTAATCAAACGATATTTGATTGGTGAATCTGACATTTTCTACCTCCGAAGCTGGGAAAGACAGTCCCAGTTCATACTTTGTGCCCAAAGGCATACTGTATGATTTTATCAAAAAAACTAGTAACTGTCACGAACTATGGTATAAGTGACAAATGTTTGCCAATACTTTCTGTTGCTTTTCAATAGTTGAGTTTTTGCTTATTTTTATTTAAAATAATTTCCGTTGATTTTCTTCATTTTTTTAAATCGTATTCATCTTCGTATTCATTTTCATACTAACCTTTGCCCGTATAGTTGAGAAGGCTGCAATTTAGTTTTAATAGTTTACAAAAGAATCAGTGAGTAATGTCACTGTTTTTTTCTTTGTCTTAAAAGGAGTACTACTTTCAAGAAGACACCTATTTTTTTGAAAAAAAGTAAAAAAACTTTATCAAAACGCTTGACTTTCTCGGTGCACCGTGATATAATATAATCAAGATAAGGAAAGGAGGTGAGGAAAATGGACAAAGATGATTGGCTCAGATTGGTTGAAAAACTAATTGATAACGGGCCAGCTTACATCACAGCTCTAACTGGTGCATATGCTACATATCACATTTGGAGCAAAGAAAAAAAGCGAAAACCTAGACCTCGCAAGTTTAAGTAATCGCCTTGGGAATAGGGGAGCTACCACTCCCCTCACTCCCTATTATACCACAAAATAGGAACAATACCATGGAAATTTTAATCATAAATATACTGATCGTTTTATTGAGTTATTTTTATTTAAGAGGGCAAAAAGATGAGAAAACAAATAGAAAAAGTATTAAAAAGCAAAAAGAGCACAAGCGCAATCGCTAAAGGGGCAGATTTGCCCTGGACGACAGTCTCAGACCTTAGAAGTGGAAAAACAAATTTGGACAAAATGTCTTTATTGACAGCAGAAAAATTACAAAAATATGCAGAGGAGTTAGAAATGGAAAACGCAAAACAACTACTTGAAGAAATTAAAAATAGCGATGTATCGTATGCTATTGTAAATGAAGATGGAGCAGTTTATTGTAATCTTGGCACAAGTAATATCATGGATATTTATGGTCTTGATGGCGAAGATGGCCATTTCTACGGTGTTTACGGTGACGCAGTTGGCGGGCAGCTTGATAGTCGCAACGTCCCTGATGACGTTATTTTGAAAGCTATTAAACTAATGCTAGGGCTTGGCGAACCTGTAAAACGTTCAGAATTGTCTATGGGATCAGATTTCAAACAGACATTTGTAGATGGATATTTTGAGGCAGTCGAATTGATAAAACAGTCTGGTCTTCTTCAGCCTCAGGAAGAAAATGAGAAAGTCAAAGAATGGATTGAGTCTCACAAGGATATTGTAGGTTCAACAGTTAAACACCCATCGTTTGGAACTGGTAAAGTAGTTAAAATTGAAGACAATGCAATTACTATTAATTTTGAAGATACTGGAAGCAAATCTTTAGCTCTTGAAGCTGTTGTTAGCAATAACTTACTAGAATTCTAAAATAATTTATAAGGGTAAAGCAGTGGTTTCGGTCACTGCTTTTATTATTGCAAACAAAAAAACCGCAAGCTAGTGCCTGCGGTTACAATTCGAACAATATTTTAGAAATTTTCCTTTCTTTATTTTAAAAATATTATTTAGTGGTAACAATTAGTCCATCAGGTAATACATCAAGCGCTGGTTTATCTGAACGACCGCCATCTTCGTTGACGTAGTACCAGCCACCTTCAACTTTAACAAGTTCCTTTGAAGACATTTCGCCGTTCTCTTCTTTGAGATGGTATAGTTTGTCCTTGTATTGAACCCAACCAGTGACCATTGCTCCTGAAGCATCAAGATAGTACCATTTCCCCTTCACAAACACCCAACCAACGGCCATGGCGCCATTTTCTTTGAGATAATACCACTTACCATCATCCTTCAACCAGCGAGAAGCTATTGAATACCCTCTCTCGTTGAAGTAGTACCAGGTACCATCGATCTTTTCCCATTCTTCTTTTGGATAGGATCCGTCAGGGTATTCATACCACCATCCGGTATCATTCTTTTTCCATTTGGGTTTAGCTTCTTCGTCATCTAGTAAAACAATGTTCTTGTCGTACGGATTTGAAGAGTATTGCCACCATCGAATCCCATCTAAGCTTGGAAAATACTCAAAATCAGCTGTACCATCATTCAAACCATAGCCGGCAATCCAAAGGCTGTTTGGGAATTTCGCAAGAATCTGCTCATAATAGATATTATTGAGCGTGAATGGCTTGTAGCTGTAATAAATTGGCTCGTAGCCATTTTCTTTGAGGATTTCCATAAAGCGAATACAAGCATCTGTATTTGCTTGTTTATCTCCGCTAGCGTGATCTTCGTAATCAAGACACAAGTATTTTACTTTTTGAGGTACATTATCAAGGAAGTAGCGTGCCTCTCGTTCGGCTTCTTCGATGTCGCCACCAAACCAAGCAAAGTGATAGAAACCAACAGGATTGGATTGCTCCACTTGAGCGGACAAGCAAGGGTTTAGATAATTTGTACTTTCAGAAATTTTGATAATAGTGTTCTGTGTACCCATGTCAGCCAAAATACCTGTAATATCGTATCCATTGTGGCTAGATACGTCGATGAATAAGTCGTTTTTCTTCATTGTTTTCTCCTAATCTTCGCTTGGTTCTTGATAGTCAAGAGCACGTTTGCTATCAGAGATTCCTGCAGTTGTTGGGTCTGGAATGATATTTAGGATATTTACAATCGTCAACCCCACAAGATAAGGGTTCGCAAAGAATTTGCCAAGCAAGTCTAAAATGACTCCCCAACTGACCAAATCCTCCAGTTTAAGATTGAAATAGGCGAGAATTGGCAAAGCTAGTGCGAATGCCACTCGCAATAAAAATGTTTTGTTTTTTAAGTTAAAACGTACTTTCCAGTTAATCATGTGTTATTCTCCTTTGTTTTTATCTTCATCTTTCTCAAGCAAGCGCTGAAACGCTTTTAAAATTGGCTGAAAAAGAGTAACATTTCCTTTTAATTTGCGGTAATTTTCAATGAGTGATTGAAAAGTAAATGCGATGTATCCGAGATAAATCGAGTACAAAAATGCGAAGCCTGTCTTTTCAGGCAGTAGAACGGACATCGGGATAAGGATCATCAACAAGAGAACTCCTAAAATCTTACGAAGGAGTCCGTTGATGCCGATTTTACTCTTGTACTCAATGTCGGGGTTGACAATCGCAGCAATTGTCCCTGTTACAAAATCAATGATTTCCATTGAGACAATCAAAGCTAGAGCGTACAAGACCAGTCCGTCCTCAGTCTGGACGACACTTCTTAAAAAATTGAAAAATTCGATTTGCATACATCCTCCTTAATCAATGCGTGGCATGACCACAGTAAGCACGCCTTGTTGTAGCATATCAGATAGTGACTGTTCTTTCCAAGTGTAGCCCTCTGTGGCCTGCATTTGAAACTTAAATATGGTCTTAGTTCCACTCGGCCACTTTGGATTTGTATCAAACGGATAAGGCATTGCGATGATATCGCCGTTTCCATATCGTGTACTTTTAATAAGTGGCTTGATGAACCCAGCTACTTTATTGTAAGCATAAGTAGGCATACCGCCGCTTTGAGATACTGCCAAAGCAATCAAGACCTCAGTGATAGCTGAAACCGTGTCAAGGTTTTCCTTGTTCTCTACTGTTGCTTGCTCTACCTTAGTTGCCATTTCTTTATTTTGCTTGAGCTGCGCCTCTACCTGGTTGAATTTCTCCTTTTCGGCACGCTGTGGGAAATTTTCCTGATAAAGAGCCTCAAGGGCAAGCTCGAAAAGCTCTGTATTTGACAAACCGATTTTGTCAGCTGGTAACAAGATAGGTACAATAGCACCGCTTGAATTGACAAGTGTGACCTTAGTAGCTGATACTGCACCGCTTCCATCATATTCTAGGGACTTTGTCCCATATTCTAATTTCATATATTTTCCTTTCGTTTATTAAGGGTAAGGGTCATTTGTAATGTAGGTTACTGTACCCGTCCAATACTTATTTCCCTGTGCTTTACTTGTCAAACGAATTTTCCCATCTGTTGCAAGGTGTAAGATAGCCGTTCCAGTTACTGTTGAGTCAGACAATCCTTGTAAGATAAAGTTAACCTCTTGAGTTGGTCTGAACCCTACTGGAATCGTTTCTTTGACTTCTCGATAATCTGAAACTGTGTTGATATTCGTGATTTTTCTTTCTGTCGAAATTGTAACCACGTTGCCATTTCTTGTAGCAATGCCGTTTACATACCATCCTAACTCAATTTTTCTTGTGGCTAGTTTTTTTGAGCTGACATAATCAGCATTGTTAGTCGACTCTGACTGTTGAGCAACATAGCGCCATGGTCTCCAATTATTATCAAACCCATTCTCCCTAACAGCCATATATCCTACAGACGTTGTGAAACGTTGAATGCACTCGTTTGTGTTTGGATTTGGCCTAAATACCTCTAACATCCCCCACGCTCCACCAAACGGATTGTTTGGAGAGGAGCCATCCATCCACCGTACTCCAGTCTCTTTAACAGAATTAAAGTCCTGTTTAAGTTGTTTTCCAAAACCTTTGTTATCCGTCAGTTGATACTGCTGAATGGGCTTGTTGTCTGCATAGATGTCACCCTTAACATCCAAAGCGCCTTGCTCACGGATTTTGTTGACCCCAACACCTGACCTGTCATAAGACAAGACTACACTCTCTGTGGCCACGTTGACCATGAACTCAGCATAGGTGAACCTGTCTTCTAATTTTCCAATAACAACCCAAGATTGATTAGCTAGATAATTGCCTGCAAGATTAGCCTGAGAATTGATTAGGCTTGAGATACTAGTCCATGATCCAGTAGCTGGTCCTGTGTCTACTTGAAAATTAGTAGTCCCAAGCCTTGCTACCTTAAAAGTCAAGGTCATAGTGTTTTTCTGACTCCCTGAGACAGTCAGAGGGGCGATTTTGGCATTTCTTGTAGCTGTTAGAGTGCTAGAGGTTGAGCCCGTTCTAGCTATGCTAAAACTCAATGCTGGAGCAAAATACTCAAGCACGGTCACAGACACCTCTCTAGTGTCTGACCATCTCCCACGGCTATCAGACACGCTCGCTCTGATTTTGATTGTGCCGTGATAGTTCATAATGCCAAGGCTCCCACCGTTTGAGCTTGTGGATTGGTTCTTGCCAATAATCTCAGCATAGTATCCAGTGATGGATGAGCCGTAAGAACCGACTGCGCCATTAAACGCTACTTTGATGTTAGAGATTACTTGGATGAACGTGTTTCCGCTTGGGATGAGATTTTGAGCAGCACCATTCAAGTCTGACAATGAGACCCCTGTAAAAGTGGGCTTGACATTTGCTGGTACGCTTGCCGTGAATGTAGTGGACTGTGTTCCTGTCTTTGTGTTCCCTGAGTAGGTATCGACAAAGATAGTCCCCGTTCCACTCGCTGAGTTTGGGATGTCGTTGGCAAAATCAAGAGGGATCGTCCAGCTAGTAGATGTGTCTACATTCGTTGCAATCGTTCCTGACTTGCCTGCCCATGAATATCGCACTGTATGCTTGAAACTTGAACTTTGGCGGTTAATGTTGATAGTGACCGCACTGCCAATGACCCCAGCGCTCACGCTTACTGAGCTTGAACGTGGGATAGCAGTCAGACTGAGATTTCCTGAAACTGTGATAGTTCCATGTAAACCATTGTTAGGGTTGAAAGTACATGAAAAAGGCAGTGTCTTCCGACCATCTGAGTTATGTGAGATTGTGCTTGAACCACTAGCGAGAGTGACCTCGCCATCCCAGACTTCCCAAACTGGATTGCTAGAGTGCACATTTTGGCCGTCTAAAGTTAGAGACAACGTGCTGTCTCCCTGTTTATTGAGCGTGTGATAGTACGTATAACGACTAACTGTCAACTGCCAGTTGATGGTTGAAGTGTTAGCTGAAACGTCTGTTGAAGCTTCATCAATATACACATTCAAATATAAGCTGTTACTTGAATTACTAAATCTTGGCATTTCGCTCCTTTCTATCCTACATAACGAATGACATTCATGTCAGGATTGATATGATACTGCTCTTCTCTAAATCGTCCTATTTGGATAGTCTTAGAGAAAATACCGTTTTCAATGTGGATGACCCCTTGACTGATATACATAACCTCTACACCAGCGCTAAACATTGAAATTCGTCCATTAGGGTTGAACATCATGCTAGAGCTACCGTCATTCTTACCAATTACAAGGCCCTCATTACTAGAGCTCATGTAAGTATCAATGAAATTCCAGCGGTCAGATAATTCTCCAAGATCCTTAGCAATATTAGAGACACGCTGACTAGCTGAAATCAAATCTTTCTCAGCTTGAACTCTAGCCGTTTCATTAGATTTAACAAAATCCTGATAAGCTTTAATCCAGTTATCAAGCGTGTCAGCGCTAGCCTTGGCCTCAAGCTCAGCCTGGATAATTCCAGCTTTCTCATTGAGAGCGTTCAGTTGCTCCTGAGTCAATGCTTGATCAGCTTTAGAGTTGATAGTCTCTTGCACGTCTTCGTCTGATAATCTAAAATCAGTCATTACATTGCCAATTTCAAGCTGAACATCTGTAACATACAGATTGACAATTTTGTCATATCCAACATAGAGCATGACTCTGATTTCATCAAAAGGTATATCGTGCTTTGCTGAAAGAGAAAAACGTTGGTATTTGTCGCTGATTTGGGAAACAGGTATATCAAGCCACGATTGTCTGGCAGTAACTCCATCTTTTATAAAATGGATTCCAATATGAGCCTCTTGAGGCGCTCCATCTTTCGCAAACAAAGCCGAAACAGTGACTGGAGCGTCTGCTGGTTGAGGCAATGAAACCTTTTGATATATCCCTTTCCAGCGAGGAATAACAGTGTTATTCTCGCTAAACATATGTAAGCCTGACTTACCTTTATTAGATGCAGAGTGAGTGAAATTATACGCTAGTCCATTTACAGACATTTTGCCCCATTTATTCTCCCCAGAGAGAAACGAGGCGTTTCTGATATAGTTTTTTCCACCTACCTGGACATTATCAAAGAGAGCTGTCCACTTGTACAGTTCAGGATTTTGACTATCTGCCTCAGTGAAATCCGTTAGCGTCCCTAAATAGCGCTTATTTGAGCTATCAGTTGTACTGAAACCATCACGACCGTCAGCGGAGTTAGCCCAGGCTCGGTGAAAGTATGGAGTACGTCCATCTGCTCCAGGCTTACCTGGAATACCTTGAGGGCCGTCCTTACCGTTTAAGCCATCTGAACCTCTCCACCTCGTCCAGCGATAGTCAGCAGGATTGACACTGTCAGTTGAGTTGAAATCAACATAGACCCCTATATAGACCTTGTCAGCGTTAGTCTGGCTAAATCCACTACCTGAGATAGTATCAGCGTAGGCAATGTGAGTGTACTGTGTACGGCCGTCAGCTCCTTTAGTTCCAGGGATACCTTGATTACCCTTAGCACCTTGCAAGCCTTGGAGTCCTTGTAGCCCACGTTCCCCACGGTCTCCCTTTTCTCCTTTCTCTCCTCGGTCACCTTTGGGACCAGGATCTCCTTTCGGGCCTGTATCCCCTTTTTGGCCTTGCAAGCCATCAGATGTATTGATAAGAGTCAACTGCTCAGAGACTACCTCCTTGTTATCAATCCAAGCCGAAACCGTCAAAACCAGCTTTTGGTTGATGTCAGAGGCTCGAACAATGTAACTAGAGCTTGTAGCTTTGATTTCGCCATCTACAACCCAACGCCAGCCGCTGTTGATGACCTTATTCCCTCTCATGAGGGTAGGAGTCACAATCGTCTGCCCTTGGCCATTTTTAAAGACTACACCGTTATCAGTAGCAAGTTTGATAGTGTAAGGCTTGGATGCTTCGAAAAGTCGCTCAAAGGCAGCCTGAATGCCATCTGATAGCTTACTCTCTAGAGCCTTAAAATTCGCAAAAGTAGTTTTGTTACTTGCCGGATTTGTAAAACTGATTTTCTGTTCGGTAACTCGTGCTTTTACTATTAAAGCTGGACTAAATCCATCATCATAAATCTGGACCGTGTCCCCGATTTCTACGTCCACAAAGCCATCTACTTCATAGGTTATAGCAGGGTAGCAATGCTGCTTTAATTTCAGGTAAGCAAGCCGTCTCAATTCATTTGGTTCGTCTGTATCAAAGTCGAAGTCTCGTCTTGTCCACTGGTCCTCAGCTGTTGCTGAAGTAAAAGTCGAGGGATAGAGTTGCATGGATAAAGGGGCGTACAGTTGTTGCCCTCTTTGGTAAAACTCTAATTCGCCCCTCTCGTTCTTGATAGACCAATCTCCCAAGTTTTCAATAGTCAGAACCTCTTTTTCAGGCTCGGTTTCTTTTTCTTTTTTCTTAGGAGGTTTGATGATTCGCTTCTCAGTATTAGATGGTCCGCCTTTCTTACTGGTCGTCACAGTCTGTTCGATAGAACCATCTGAGCGAGTTGTTGTGGTCGTTGTAATGCGTGTTTTATCAGCCAGCTTTGTGACTTTCGTGTGGACAATAGTCTTACTCTTTGTCCCATCGGATGCTGTGCGAATAATCGTTTCGGTTGTCGAACCATCCGCATTTTTCACTCTCTGACTAGATAGATGACGTTCTCCACTTTCTTCGACTTCCACTGTCGGCATTTTCCCAGTTGGCCGGATTGTATTGAAAACACCCGTCTTATCCACTTTTCGGGTGATAGAGCTAATATTTTTACCATATTTTAAAACCACATCATTCCTGATACGACCAACTCCTTGGTGTGTATCGTCGTGTTCGTGATATATATTTACAGTAAAGTTCTTAAGCGTGCTATCTGCTTTTAATTGTGTGTCAAATTCAATCTCAGCATTGAATTGTTTCGCAAGATTAAGCAAGCGAGCAAGTTTTGTTTCTTGTGTCGTCCACTCAATGATGCGTTGCTGGTCTGAAATCTCGTTAATTCCAATAGTGAGATGAGCATAGTTCAATAAAGCCATCTCTTTGCAATATTCTGCAAAAGTCATGGCTCTCGTTGCTTTGTAAGGATTTACTAACTCATTGATTAATTCAAGATTGAGATTCTCACAATAGCATTTGATTGTCTGCTCATTTTCCTCCACTGACATCACATTAAAAAGGTAGGTACGTCCATTGTGTCGGAATGACACCCAACCACGTTCGTTTAGATGCTGGTAGGCCTTTGATGAAGCTGTATCTGATTGAATTGCTTTCTTAAAGACTGTAAACTCGAAAGTTGAAGCTCCTGTTGGCATGTCTCTTGACCATGTATCGTTATAATAATTAAGCGTGTTCTGCTTACTATTATCAACAAAAGCAACCTTTTGCAAGGTTGCATCGTGAATCGTTAAAAGCATTATAGCCACCTTTCTTCAAATTCAATTGTTACTGTCGGTTGTTTTTTAATGAAGCTAGAAAAGTACAGCTCTAATTTCGATTTACCAGAAGGAATGGACAACCATTGTGACCCATCGACAATCTCGTTAGCTTTTGCAATCCCATCGATATAGACCGTGTCATCTTCGCTATTGATTAGAACATTCGATCCGATTGGAAAACGATTGGGGATGTCATTCGTTGTTGGGACAAAATCTTTGCGGTAGTACAATTCATCAAGATACATGTGAGAGACGATTGGATTATCTCTGTACGCTCCAATTGTAATGTGAATTTTTGCAGACTTTTTACCCTCAATCTCTGGAATGATAAAAGTAGAGTATGATCCTTGATAAAAAACTTGTACCTTGCTATCATTCCGTTTTAAATCTGACCACCCTTTTGCTACACTAAAAGGATTGATATCTCCAGTTGTAGTTCCATCAAAATTCCATCGCTTTAGAATCCTATATCCACCTTGACCGTCGCTGGCTAAAAAATTAAACTCACATTCAGAACCTAGCGACCGTTTAAAGGTCTCAACACCATACAAAAATTGGTCTGCTTCATCTGATATTGTCACCTTGATGAATCCATATTGATTATTAGCTTTGGACCAAAAAACTTGTCTCCACCAAAAATAATCATTCAGGGACCCAGTGCTGCCTGTGCTATCATTGGGAATTGTCCAGGTCAAACTTGTAGCGTAGTTGTGTAATTTAGTTTCACCTCGTAAATCTTTCAATCTAACGTGTGGACGTTCCCAAAGATTAATCATTTCAGCTGTTCCTACAATGTACTCTGTCCGGTCATTTGTGATGGCTTGGTTCTTTGCTGCGTTAGCCAGTCCATTTGTAATTTTTTCACCTCTAAAATCAAGTAAGATTTCTGATTTTTGCGATGGTTCGGTATCGGCCTCTTCACGGTTCCCGATTTCTAAGGTTCCATTTTGATTAACTAGACCGATATAGCCATTCTCAGCATTATGTTTGATTTTAACGATTGGAAATGCACTCTCTGTGCCATTGTTTGTAAGATCAAACACCATTTTCCCTGCTTCGCTAGTTGCGTTTTTATCGCTATCAAATCGCTTATAGGCTGAACTATGAGCCACGCCATCAGGAATGATGAACTTAATAGAGCCGTTTGAACGTCTCCCACTTGCCTCCTGCATAGAGATATCATCAATTACCATGGCCAGATAATACTTGTCCGGCTCATCTGAAAAGGTCAACTCTTTAGGACTATCAACATTAAAAATACCCGCAAGCTTGTGCTTGAGGGTATTTCTGTCTTTGGACCAGATAGAGAAGTCCACCTTGATATATTTTGCATCAATCGTTTGTTGCTGGATATTCACGCCAATTCTTGGGGCATGATCGATAGAGATAGAGCGATTGTTCCCGACATCACGTTGGATGTCATGAATTTCAATAAGCTCTCGTAAATCTGTTTTATTAAAACGCATAGTCACTTCGCTCATTCGATCACCCCTTTCATTCTTAGTAGCATTTTCTCACGCTCTTTCTGAGTTTTAGTAACGATATCCGTAACTTTTGAGCTGTCCAGATAAGCATTTGTGTCCTTGTTAAGGATAGCAGTAAGCAATTTTTCTAAACTTGACCTCAGAATCCTCATCTCAGACACGACTTTATCAGTATCTTGCCCATTTTGAACACTTGTAGTTTGAATAGTGATATTACGTTGAGCTTGTTCCATTTCACGAAGAAATTTCGCATCACTCGGGATCCCGATACCAGAAGCATATTTAGGAACACCCATCTCACGCATCAAACGTCTAGTTTTATCAGCTCGCAAGACTTTAGAACCTCTCGGAAGAGGAAGCAAGACGTCTCTGCCTTGAGGAATGAAACTCCGACCATTTGGCAGAGTGACCATTTCCTTATAGTTGCTATTTCTTTGGTCATTGACGATAGCAAGCCCACCAGGGTGATAGTTGGTCCCGTGAGCGTGCTTGCTCGCAAAGATATTCGTAAAGAAATTACCAGTAACGCTGTCAATCCAGCTCTTAATACCTGAAAGAACACCAGAAGCATTGTCTCGAGCGTTGATAGTGACCGTTTTGTCTTGGATACCATTGACGCCACTTTTGACCTCGCTGACAGTGTCATTGGTGCCATTCTTGGCAAGGATGTTCACTGGATCATATTGCTTGATAGCATTGATAGCACCGCTCGTCTCGTTTCGTACACCGCCTGTTTGATCAGCAGCAAACAAATTGATAGGAGCTTCTTGTTTGGGTGAGTTAACACTCAAAATCGCACTTCCAACAGCTGCACTCGTATTATCTACCGCATCCAAAGATTTCGTCTCAGCAGATGCAAAATTCCAAGCCGTAATCTTATCGATAGATAACTGGCCATTGTTCAAAACATTCGTAGGATCAGCTTTCAAATCTTTTGTAAACGGTGTGGTCGCATTCCAGGTTGTCAGAGTATCAGTTGACCGAGCGACTGCTTTTCGGACACTTTCATCATTGGCCAGCAACTCCTTCTGTTTTGGTTTCAGAGCTTCATAGTTAGACAGAGCCTTTGAGGCTTCCTCCGCCTTGTTCATGATGTCTGTATTCTTCATGAGAAGTTCTTTGACTTCCGCTGGCATGCTGTTCCATGTTTTAAGATGAGTTTCACTATCAAAGATAGCTTGTAGCCCAGCTTGGTTCTTGACAATCACTTGTTTCTCTTCGAGAGTCATGTCTTTCCATTTACCAGATTCGACAAGAGCCTCAGCAATAGTCACACGAGCATTTGAGTTGATATCCGCAGTTTTAGCTATAAACTGCAATTGTTCCCAACCTTCAGCAGATTTGGCAGCCTCTCCGATGACTTCCTTAACATTAGATTTAACTTGGAAATTTCCATTCTTATCAATGTTACCGACCAACAACGACCAGGCATCGTTAGCCTCTTTCACTTCCTTGCTCATCTCATTGGTGTAATTGGCAAGGATGCTGTGTGAATTACCTACCTTTTGAGAAGCTTCAGCAGCTTTCTTTCCTATTTCTTCATAGGATAGGCCGTACTCCTCCAGAACTTTCTTGGCTTCTTCCCAATAGTTCCAACTTTGCCCAGTTCGAGCTTTCACCTTTGCATCGAGATTTTGCATGACCTGGTAATACTTACTTCCCAGAGCTTCCATCGTTTGAGTGTGGTTTGCTTCTAGAGTTTGCAATTTCTTGTTGTAAGTTTCTTGATCGATAGCCTTTCCGTCTAACAACTCTTTCAGCTCACTTTTTGAGTTCTCGTAGAGTTTCTTTTCCTCATCAAGCGCTTGTTTCAAAACATCTTTAGTATGCTTCAATTGTGTTTCATTCAGACTTCTGACATCACCATTCAAAGCTTGTAAAGCAGCCTTCTGCTGATCAGCTGACAGATTCATCATAGAGAGTTTTGCCTTAATCATCTCATTCTGATTATTCAGGATGATTTCTTTCTCTTCTTGAGAGAATTTGCTCGCATCTCCGTTATGACGTTGATAAATCTCATTAATTTGATTCATCATAGCCTCAGTGTTAGAGACGACCTGACCATTTCTTTCCTTAGCTTTGGCAATATCGTCCTCACTAAGGCCCCACTTAGCGCCCAACTCTTCCATTCGTTTGTTGGTCTTGTCCGCAGCAGTAGCGATTTCTTCATAGAGCTTTTTAAAGGCTCCAGAAACCTTGTCGGCATCTCCAGCATGAGTACCGAAGTTTGCAACAGCCGTACTGGTTTCATCAACCGTTTTTTGAAAACTTCGCAATTCTCCACGAGCAGTATCACTCAACTGAGAGCCAAACTCTTCAGTCTTGATGCGAGCCTTGTCTTTCTCGTTTCCAAGATAGACAAGTGCGGCGGTAGTAAGGCCGAGACCTCCGACTATTAAACCTAGAGGATTCGCAAGCGTCCCCATTGATGTTGTTAGAAGCCCTGTTGAAGTTGATGCTGATGCGGTCGCATTCCCAAGCGCAACTGCTCCACCAGATGCCAATTTAAAGGCAGATGATAGATTCCCGGTTGTTCTAAATGCTTGGAAAGTCTTTAGCATTAGAGACATGCCACCGACCGCTTTGCCAGTTCCCTTAGTAAGCCAACCGAGTGCTTTTGTAAGGTTTCCGATAATTCCAAAACCTTTCCCTAGGATGCTTAAAGCTGGACCAGCTCCTACAGTTAATGCACCCCACTTAAGAACGTTTCTTTGTTGCTCTTCAGACATGGAGCTGAACTGTTTAGCCATTTTGGTCAAGGTGTCAATCCAAGGTTTTGCAGCCGTTAGACCTTCACGGAGAGCCTTCAGAAGAGGCCCACCAAATTCAATAGCCAAGTCAGTTACCTGGTTCTTGAACATCTTCAATTGTGATTCTGTAGTCTCATATCGTTTATTGGCTTCATTGGTCAGAGCAGTATTCTCTTTCCAGGCTTTGTTTGAACGATCCACAGCATCCCCCATTTTATCAGATGCCAGAGCCAAGGATTTCAACATGTTACTTTGTCGAATACCCGTCATCCCAAGTTGTGCCAAGATAGCGTTCATATTCACGCCTTTTTCTTGTGCATCCTTGAGCCCTCTGATAAATGATTGCAAAGCAACGACCGGTTTCTCTTTCCAAGCCTGTTGGAATTCCTCTGAGGTCATTCCAGCAGTTTTGGCGATGAGGTTCAAGTCATCTGCTGCTCCCTTACCTGTCAATGAAACAGCATTACCAATAGCCGTCAAAGTTTGAGTCATAGCGGTACCACCAGCCTCAGCCTCAATACCAACCGAACTCATCGCAGTAGCAAGACCAAGGATATCTGGAGCGGTTAAACCAGCCAGCTTACCACCAGCCGCCAAACGGTTGGTCATCTCAACGATGTCACGCTCAGTTGTTGCAAAGTTGTTACCTAAGTCAACAACAGATGCTCCAAACCTTCCATATTCGTCCGATGTTAGACCAAGAATATTCGCAATCTTGGCAATGGCTGTCGCAGCTTCTTCTGCGCTCAAGTTTGTAGATTCTCCCATGTCAATCATAGTTCGAGAGAAGGTAAGGATATCCTCTGCTTTGATACCTAACTGACCAGCAACTTCTGCGACATTTGCGATTTCCACCGCACTAGCTGGCAATTCTTTAGCCATCTGACGAATGCCGTCAGATAAGTTCTTGTAGGATACGGTTGCAGTCTCGTCTACTGTCTTCTTCACACCTGCAAAAGCAGATTCATAGTCAACAGCTGCTTTCGTGACCATACCAACACTAGCAACCAAAGGAAGAGTCAAACCAGTAGTTAGTTTTCCTCCTAGGCTTGAAACACTATCACCAAAATTCTTGATTTTATCGCCACTTTTGATAAGTCCGTCACCAAATTTATTGATACGATTCGCAAAACTATTCTCCTTGCCTACCGCTATCAAAGCTTGTTGCACGTTACGAAGTTGACCTTCCATAGCTGCCAACTTAGCATTCTCACGTTCAATCTCAGCAGCAGCCTTGTCGAATTTAGCCGTACCAGGTTCAAGAGTATCAAAGCTTTTCTTCATCTGGTCCAAAACACTTTTTTGCGCTTCAATCGCTTGACCAAGTGTCTTGTACTTAGCTTGAAGCAAGTCTGTGTTTTTCCCATTGTTTTTAAGGGAGCTGTCTAGCGCCTTTACATTGCTTTGAAAGTATTTCACCGCATTTTTAGCGCCATTTAGAGTAGGATTGAACTTCGACACGTCCAGCCCTAGCTCGATATACATTTGACCTAACGGCGTTCCACCTGCCATTCACATCCTCCTTTTTAAATCGTTTCTAGAAAGTCAGCAAGATCCATGACTTCTTCAGCTTTAGCAGATTCAGTTTCACCAAGAACGCCCATCAGGTCCTCCCAGCTCGTATCCATGACATCACGGATACTCATGCCATAAGGTCCTTCAGTAGCTTGTTTGACAAAACCATAAAACCGTTTCAGTGCTTCACTTGGCTTTATTTTTTCTCCTTTGGGTCAACATCACCCACCAAATGAGAGTAAATGTCTGCAAATACCGCAAAAATATCCGCCATATCTGTGTATTTCAAAAGTTCTTCCACTTCCAAATCTTCAAATAATGAGGCAATGAATTCCAATTGCTTGTCTAGCTTTTCAACTTCGGACAAGTCAGAAGATAGTGCTTCATTGAGAATCAGGTAGTCACGATAGTCCTTAGTAGTAATTTCCTTACTTGTCTTTTGAACATCTTGACCTTTCTCATTTTTAATTAAAAATTTAACCTTAGCCATATACTTTCCTTTCTAGAAAAAAGATAAAAAGAGAGCTTGCGCCCTCTTCCTACCCTGCAGCAACCATTTTAAGTTGACCTTTGAGTTTCTTGATTTTTTCTTCGTCGTTACCAATGTACTTGCCATAGTAATTGCCTTTGATTTCTTCATCATCACTTGCAATGGCTGAGAAGCTCAAGTTATCGTCTGGAAGCTCCTCTTGCTTCTCTTTCTGAGTTTCAAATTCTTCAGCATCCATTGAGAAGCGACCCTTGAAGAAACCGACTTGCGCTTTCGTGCCGTTTGCTGTTTTAGATTCAAGCATAACTGAACAAAGTGGAGCAGCGCTATCTTCACCAATATAAACGATTTCGTCCTTAACTACATGTCCAAGGATTTTGGCAAGGACCATATGAGGAATGTCAACAGCTGTCATTTCCATCTTCACATCACCTACACCGCGATTTGATGTGTAATAAGCAACATCGCTTCCGTAAGTTTTAACAGGATCGCTTGAAAGTCCTGTAATCTTAGCGGTACGAGTCGCACCCTCACCAGTTTTACCTTCTACCACAAAAAGGTTTTTCCCAAGTGTTGGAGTAGCTTCTCCATCCAACACACGAATTGTCATGCGTTTAAAACCAACTAATGCCATTTATAGCACCTCTTTCTTTATTTTAGTATTCTTCGTATAGACCACTCTGACCTTTGTAAGTCCGAGCATCTACATAGCGTTTAATTTCTGGAATCCATTCATCCAAACCACCACTGGTTTGATAAAATCCCTGGTCTTCCATAATCTTTTCAATTTTTCTTTGGAGTTCTTTGCATTCCATATAGTCAACAGACTCTACATTGACCTGATAGAGGAATGTCTTAGCCAGACTCGTATTACTGCCATGAACTGCCTGCATCGGCGGACCAACTGGTCTGATAACGATACTTGGCTCATTATTTGGTAGCGAGTCAGGACGTTTGAAAGATTTGATACTGATTCCAGCTAAAGACGCATCTTTTTTCAAAGCCTCATAGAGTTCATCAAACTTATCTTTAACCATCTAAAATCCCTCCTTCTTCAAATGACTAGCGATTCTGTATTTGTATGTTTTAGCATGAGCTTCTGAAAACCGTCTGATGACACCGAATCCCCTTGGATGTGGATTCTTACCATATCCAAACTCATTCAAGTGCACCAAACGCCAGCGAGAACCCTCACCAAAACCGATTTTCACAATAGGAACACCACTAGCAAGACCCGTCACACGTCCAGCAGTAGCGCTTTCGATGGTTTCTCCAGTATCTTTGTAGACCTGCAGAGCACCTTTGAACTCTTCTAGAGTCTCGTTTGCGACTGCCTTCAAGGATCGACTCGTAGCACGTTTGACCTTGTTATTACCAAGATGTACCTCAATGTTTCTCAAAACATCGTCGAAACCTCTCAATTCTGCTCCACTAGACATCTTGACCACCACCAATAACGACTATCAAAAAATCTCGATTATCAAAATCAGGACGAACATCGATAATTTGCCATTTCTTGCCACCTAGACGAATATCGCCAACTTCGACAAAATGCTCATTCTTAGGCTGATAATCAGATAAAGGATCTCGAATTTTCAAAGTCATCTTAGCTTGCATAGACTTACCAGTTGCAATCTCAATGTCTTTGAAGCTAGGAGAGTAAACTTGGCCCATCGTAAAAAAAGCCTTCTCATGAGACACATCACGACCATGAAGCCCCTCCTCGAATTTAGAAGTATAGAAAGTCAAGGGGGTCCTCAGGTCTCCGTTTTGAGCCTCTGGCTTTTTGTAACGATAGCTAGGACGGTTATACATAGTATGGTGATGTTTCAGTTACTTCTGTAGTTTTATCTTCCCATTCAACAAACTCAGGTAAAGCTGTATTGATTTCGTCAAAACGTTCCTTAGTTTCTTCGAATGTATCGCCCTCTTTGCGAACCATTCCAGCTTTTAAGTCATAAAATTCTTTTAAAACCTTAATCATGTTTTTCCTCCGGTTTGTAATTTTCTAGTGACAATGCCATTAAATCACCTTGAAAGTTTTGATAGAAAAACTCTACCTGGTCATTATAGGCATATCGAGCACGTTCTAAGATCAGCTCTCTCACTCGTGGATTGGCAGAGTCATTACTACCGACCAGACTGAGGATGGTTGACTCAGAACTTTCCAACATAAGGGAGAGGTTATTATCCTCTCCACTGTGAAAAATCCTCATCCGCTCCTTAAATGCTCTAAGGAGTGGATGAAGTTCTTTTGTCTCCTCCATAGGGCAACACCTTAGTCTTTACCAAGTTTTAGGGTCCAAACCGCAGCGGTTTTTTCATCATGTGGTTTCCCATATGCAAATTGTTTGCCAGTGTAAAGATTGAGATCGTCAAAAGCAAGAGTTTGGTCAAAAGTATCAAATTCAATTCCACCACCAATAACTGCATCGTAACGGCCTTTCACAAAAGTAGTGATTTTACCTGCTTCTTGAGCAATTGATGGGGTTACAATTGGATTGAATGGAAGATTTGTTACAAATACACCAAGTCCATTCAGATTGGTGAATTGAGTTGTAAAGTCAAGTTCATCGCTCGTATTTACAACGATAACCATGTTTCCACGAGTTACTACAGGTTTCCCGTTTGCTTTAGTGGAATGGTATTTGTAAATTTCTTTGAATTCATTGATTGTGATGTTAGCTTTTTCTTCGGTCGTTTTTCCTTTTGCTCCAAGAGTTACATCACCAGATGATGTCTTAGCATTGTATGTTGTTTTCCCTGCTGCAACCGTTCCTGTCAAAGTACGGGACAAACCGATTGGTTTTTCATCTCCATCCCCATTCAAAAAGGCTGCTTCAAGAGCAACAGCGAAAGCTTCTGTAAGCTGAGCAGATACGAAAGAATGAAGCCAACCAGGTCCGAACTTTTCTGTGTCTTTTGGAAGGACAACAAAGGCAGTCAATTTGTTCTGAATAGCTTCTTCTTCACCGAATCCAGCAGTCAATTGACCCTTGATTTCATCGTTGATTTTCCCCCAAACTGCTACACCTGTTGTAGTAGAACTAAGGAACTTCAAACGAGGGCCACCGTTACGCAGTCCAATATGTTTAAGCAATGGATGTTCTTGTACCATATCTTCAAAGATGCGATCAACTGTTTCTTGCGGGAAGAACTTTTCAATTTTTCCTGGAGCTTTTTTGTCCAAATTGTTGAAAAATTCACGTTCACGAAGAGACAGCTTTTCATCAAATGGACTTGCTGCAACAAGGCCATCTACTTCCTCACGAGCTGATTTCTTTGCTTCATCCAGAATGGCGTTAAGCATCTTCTCATAAAGTTCTCCTTGCTTTTCAGCGGGTTCATTGTTTGTAACAGCATCTAGAAAGTTCTGACGAGCTGTTTTGAATTCATCTGATAATTTCATCATGTTTAAATTTTCCTTTCTTAAAATGCAAAACGACTGAAACCGCTAGGCTCAGTCGCTTTCTTATTTTTAGTTTTTTCTTTTTCTGGCTCGTGCTCTGCCAGTTTTTGAGCAACTAACTCAGCAATCTTGTCCACATCAGGAGTCATAGTAGCCTGCATTCGCTCGATAAAATCTTGCGGAATCATTGGCGTTTCACTCGCTACTAAGAGTGGCGCAACCTCTTGCGCAAACATCACCTTATCCGCAAAACCATTCTCAACAGCTGCTTCCGCGTCAAACCAAGTAGTCTGATTCATCAGTTCCAACAAGTCAGGCAAAGCTTTTCCTGTCTTGTGGACATAAGCACTCGCAATAGACTTGTTAAAACCTTTCAACACAGCTGCCTCATGCTCTAAAGCGTTATGATCTCCATAAACGCCAGATGATACATTATGAATCATGATTTGAGCAGTTGGGCTGATTTCAACAGAATCACCAGCCATAGCAATCACGCTCGCTGCGCTTGCTGCAATACCTACGATTTTGACAGTTACTCGACCAGAGTAAGCGCGTAAAGCCGTGTAGATTTCGCTACCAGCGTAGACATCTCCACCACCAGAATTAATATGAATTTCTACATCTTCTCCAGTTTCCGGCAATACAATGTCTTTTGGTGCAGTAGCTTCCCTCTCAAATAACTCGTAGATCCACTTACTGTTATTTGAGATAATTGTTCCTTTAATTGGAATTACCTTCATCTTCTTTTTTACCTCCTTTCTCTATTTCCTTGCCAATCTGATAATTTTTAGTTATGACTGGTTTATCGCCCCAAGGAACCGCCTCAAGTCCTAGCTCCGCTCGAACTTCATTGATCAGCATTGCTCCAGAGGAAATTAACTTATCAATGTTTTCAGCCAAAGCAAACTTATCCCTCTGACCTTCCCCGATAATGACAAAGAAACGTTCCCCAGCGTAAGCATCAGGACCAACCATGGCATGATTTAGCCCGTCAGATACCTTCTTCACTAGAGATTTATAGCAGTAACTAGTAAACATTTTCTGACTGTTTTCTAGATTAGCCATATCCCCATGCATCAATGCAGTTGGAATCCCCAATATATCAGCAACCTCATCATCAAATTGCCTTCGAAGTTTTTTCAACTCATCAACAGACAGATTCGAAGTCCCAACCGTGTTTGTCAATTCGTTGTAGTCCAGCCCGTTTTGAGCTGGAACAATAGCCACTGATTTTTTAGTGAATGATTTGAATAGACCATCAGCATATTCTTGCATCTGCTTAAGTCTTTCCTCGTTAAAGGTACCATTTGTCTTAGTGTTAAGAATACCCCGAATCTGATTATTACGACCCAAGGCCTCGACCAAGCGACTATGTAGCTTTTCATAGTCCGCAAATAAGTCGCTCATGTATTCTTGCAGTCGATTATTGTTGTACTGCAAAAAAATCACATCACTCATAGCAAACTTTCGCTGAAACGTATAGTCTCGCACAGATACCATTTCAAAAGTATCATCATAGACTGCATATCGTTTTCGAGTGAAGCTATCAGCGACTAATAGTTGATCATCATCTGACAAGATGATAAGTACTTCATTTTTCGTCAATAGACGATAAATCACCTTTTGCCAAAATTCTGAAGCAGACTCATTGCGATTCGGACGGACATTTAAAAGATAATCCCAATTAGAGCGTTCGTGCTTGTTTTTGACCATGTAGCGAAACTCAGACTTTGCAAAGATACGAGCTACAAATTCAGCTGATTTATCTACAGCTAAACTTTTGAGATAAAGACTCCCAAAAATTCGCTCTAAATCATCAAAATCAAAACCAGTAATTACTTCCTTCCGAGCTTTGAAAATATCAAGCCACCCCATGTTGCAACCTCCTTTCTTTTATTTTCTGCCGACCACCCACCCAAAATTTATGCTTAGATTAAAAATCCCAACTATCAATCATGTCAAGGAATTCCCCGACATTCGACTCTTGCACTATCTCACGCTTGTAGAGAGCAGCTATCAAAGCGTGGAACCCATCCGTCTTTCTTCTGACAGGTTCTTTCTTCAAGAAACGCTTATTGCCATCCTTGTCCTCTTTGACGTAGGTATTATCCGTATACCAAATCATTGAATTATCACCCTCAAAGATAAAACGCTCGTTTGCAAATCCATCTTCAATAATTGGCGCAACCTTGGATTGAATCGCCCCAGGATTGCGCAAAAACTCATAGTCAAAGCCAGCCTCTTCCAAAAGAGGCTTCAACAAATCCATTCTGAAACCATCGGCGCATACAAGCTCAATCTGATAAAGATTTCTCCATTCGACCAGCTTAGCAATCAAAAGCCGTGGGTCAATACTAGGACCATCCACAATCGTAAACAAGCCTCTGTCTGCCCATTCTTGGATAGGAGCTTTTAGCTTGAAAGCTTTCAAAAATGCTTTGCGAGCAAATGAATGTTGTTTCCAGATGAACTCATCCCCATTCTTAAATAGCAAACCAACGCTTGCAAAGTCTCGGATGCTTGCATAGTCAAACCCTGCAACACATGAGCGACCCTTTAAGTCGATACCAGGAGACCGTAAACAAGCTACCAACTTATCCCGAGAGGTTACATCTTTCTCAAGGTCTGCTTCAGGAAGGTTCATCCGTTTTGTCATGAACTCCTGACGGCCAGACGGTTCCAGCTCAAGGTCATCATAGTCGGCCTTAGTTCTCGCAAGAAGCCTTTTGGCGTAAGGAGTGCTTTCATCCAACATCGGATTTGCCTTTGGCCAGTTCTTCATGTCGTCCACTTCATCCGCATTGTCTAGTTTGCAGATAAAAGGGAATAGTCTGAAATCATCAATCTCTCCATTCAAGATTTGCATAGACTTCTCTATCAGCTTGTCGTAAAATCCCTCACGCACATACCCATTCGTCCCATTATAGAAAGTCCGAGCATGAGCAATCTTACCAAGACCAGACCTTTGGACCTTCACAGCCTTATCATCTTCAAACTGGTGAATCTCATCAAACTCAAGACAACCATCACGAGCAGAGTCCATAGTCTTCGGATTGTTCGTCCGAAAAGAAAAGACCGAGTTGTTCGCTCGACCTGTGATAGACATTTTAGTTAGATAGAAATGGCCCTCAAGACCACGCCTTTGGATAGTCTCATAGACTTCCTCAAAAGAAACCTTCCCTTGTTTCTCAGAGTTAGCAGTGATAGTCACATCATAATCTCTGATAGGGTAGATAGGACTGATAAAGAACGAAGACCTGGCAGACATGAAACCATTCTTACCACCTCCACGAGCAAGAGTGTATAGATATTCGTCAAAGTGTGGCTCCCCGTCCTCCTTCCGAAAAAGAAAAATGAACGGAGTCAAAAAAAGCTGGTACTTAGCCAGAGGAAAAAAGTTCTTTTCCGTAAACCGAATGAACTTGTCAATCAAGTCATTATCAAAATATAGATCATCACGAGGATAGATTTTCTCCTTGATGATTTTAAACAGCAACTTTCTTTCCTTGTTGACAACAATTTCTCCACGCTCGGCCATTTTGATATATTCATCAACCAACGGATGAGAAATCATAACAGATCACTTCCAGACGTCGGTTTCTCAACAGGAGAGTTTTCAACCTCAAAATCAAATGACCGCTCAATAGCTAAAAGCTGATTGCTTGTTGTGTTGATTTCCTTGATGAGAGAATTCGCTTTTTGGAATCTCTGTTGCCCATTGTGAACCGTGATGACCAATCCGTCTTCATGAAGTTTGGCTTTCAGCTCATAGAGCAGTCTGACGAGATAAAGATAACGATTCACTTTTTCGTACTGGATCGCATCCTTTTTTCTAGGACTAAAATATCCGATTTTAGAAAGTAGCTGATTTTCTAATTCTTTTATATTTTTTTCTGAGTATTCTTCCATTACCCCCCACCCCCTTTAATTTTTCGTTAAAAATTTGGACAGTTAACCCCTCCCACCGGTTCCCAAAACCTTAAAAACACTGGATTTTTTTGACCGGGGGTGTTGTCATCCCCAAAATTCATCTGTTCTGAAATTTTTCTCAATCATTTTTTTTGATTTTCGAAATTGAAAGCGGCCGTGACGTTTATTGTGACATTCTTTACATAGAGTTCTTAAGTTATCTAAGTCAAGAGCGAACTCTGGATAGAACTCTAGCTCCTTAATGTGGTCAACCTCTAAGTTCTCTGTCATGACTTTGCCTTCATCTTTGCACCAAACACATTCGTTGTGATCGCGTTCGAGTGCAAGCTTGCGAAGTGCTCTCCATTCATCAGAATTATAAAACTCTGTTCTGTCTGCTCTTGTTGAAACTTCAATCATTGTATTTAAAATCCGTTGCTTTGTTTCCGCATTCGGCTAAAAGCCTGATAGATTTTGATGCAGATTCCGCCGATGTGAGACTTTTTAGCAAAGCGTTTTGAAAACTTTGAACGCTGTCTTTGTTTGGAATTTCAAAAGATAAAAAGTACTCATTGTTTTTTTCTTTGGTTGTTTTATTTGCATTTAAGTTACAAAAAAACTTTTTTAAAAAACTTATCATTTTACAGCAAACTCCTTTATTTTTATAGTTCTAATTCCTTGTTTTACATATTCTAGTGAACTCGCTACATGAGTTTTAACTCAGATTTATCAAGTGTTTATCCTGCATACATGAAATGAAATCATCATAACCTCAAAACAATGAATTGATATTAAAATAAAAAAATTAAAAGCCTTGAAACTTCGTCATGGCTCGGTCTTGTGAATCTTGGTTTTTGCCAATATATCGTAAGGAAATACTCTGGCTTGAGTGGTTCAAAAGGTCCATTATCAGAGCGACATCTTTGGTTTGCTCGTACATGAATAAACCAAAGGTCTTTCTCATCGAGTGAGTTGCTATGTTTTCTAGACCGACTTCTTCAGCAGCTCTTTTGATAATCTTATAAGCTGTGTTAGGCTTTATGTGCTGATGCTTTCCGTTTCGGCTTGGAAAGAGGAAGTCTTCATCTTTCTTGTCTTTGATATACTGCCTCATAGCATTCTTGAATTTCTTTGGCATCTTTCGTTTGGTTGGCTTGTCTGTCTTTTCATCGACGATCTGGACATGCCAGCCTTTAACGTGCTTTACTTTTAGTTTAACAATATCACCAATACGAAACCCCAGATTGACACCAGACAAGAAGAGCATGAGGTTACGTTGTCTATCTGAATCTTTGACTGCGCTATGCAATGTCAGCCATTCAATCATAAGCTGAACATCATCTCTATTTCTGATTGGTTCAACAACTACCACATATCCTCACCTCCTTTTTTATGCACAAAAAAAGCAGAGGTTTCCTCTCTGCTATTCTTCA
The DNA here is from genome assembly GCF_901543815.1 of Streptococcus oralis. GTDB lineage: Bacteria > Bacillota > Bacilli > Lactobacillales > Streptococcaceae > Streptococcus > Streptococcus oralis_CM. Next base: position 179,197 of record NZ_CABEIU010000002.1, on the reverse strand, counting down.
TGATACTAATTTAGCACATTGTTTTTGTCAATTCTATATGTTTTTTTGACAACTTTACATAAAAAGCAAATTTGAAAGTGTATCAAGAATGACTTCACGTCTTCTGTAAATCTGCTTGCTATGCCTATACAAGTAGCCAGTTTCGCCATTTTCCATAATATGCCAAACTTGAATCCAGTCATATCCAGTATGTTCTCCCCAGCGAAGATAAAAGATTTTTTTGTCATCTGGTTCTAGACTTTCTAGTAATTGGGAGATAGCATTTTGGAGATTTTCTAGTCTTAAAATCATAGGATCGCTTGCATAAGCAACCGCTAGATTCTCTGACCTGTTGACGAATGTCCCACTGCCACTTGCTCCAGTATCATCAATACCAGGAACAGTAAGATGCTTAACTTCATACAAACGTTCTAGCTCATGCCTTCGTTGGCCGATAAGTTTGTCAATCTTTAAATATTTATCATCGAGTTCAAACTCAAGATAATCTCTTCGTGCCTTTGTTAAGTTCTTTTTGACCAAGCCTTACCTCCCATATATCTTTTACTTTTAATCCACTTGATAATCTTACCGTCGTTATTGTTATTGTGATAATCTGGCAGTCTTGCTGTTGTACTCTCTTTGTAGACCACTTTTTCAACTACCTGGATTGCAGGCATCATTTCATCATCTATCCACCCTACAAGCCAAGCAGGATTTACATCATAGGTTTTAGCAATCATTTCAATTTGCTTAATAGATGGATATCCACCTCGCTCATACAAGTGAATTGTATTTTGAGAAACACCCGTATCCCTAGCCATATCTTTGACAGAGAGCCCTAGGTCCTCTCTAAGTTCTTTTAATCTCAGTTCCATGCTATGAACCTCCTTCCTAAGTAACTATTTTGTAAAATTCTTCCAGACACATGTTCGACCAAATGAAATGATTGCTTTCTAAAAGCTTCTCGCTCCCCATTTTTTCAATTCTTTGATAAAGCCTGATTTTAAACAACGCTTGATTTTGTTTCGAAAACCTAGTTCCTTTTACTGGTAATGTTGCTATAAACGATAATGCTTCACCATAAGCGCGAATTACACATTTTGCTAATATATCACTGTTTTCCCCTTCTCTAACAACAATTGACACATTAATTGGTTCGTAATTTAAAATCTCAGCGAATTCGACTCTATCTTGTTTGTTATCTGTCTTTTGAGAGCCTGAATACGGATATTTTTTTGGTCTCATTGTTTATCCCCTTCCTTATTCTCTAAAACAGCATCTTGTGTAAAAGTATTGCCAATTTTATAGTATTTGTATTCCTCAGCTGTCACTTCAAATGTTTCTTCAACGTGCTTATTTCCTACATGTCCAGAAACGACCAGAATATATCTTCTTTTGGTTCTGGTTGGTACCAGTACCGAGCTTTTTCCTGTCATGACAGGTATGAATGTCGTGTGAGGTTCATCAATGTACTTGTCTACAACCGTCCCACTCGAAATCTGGTGACATGCTACGAGTAAGGATGCGAATAAAACAATACATAGGATTTTAAAATTTTTCATGAATACCCTCACAAGAACAAACTAGCTAACCATATCAAAAATGCACATGTAATAATTTTTGATATACTGCTTTTTACAGCATACGAATAATCCTCTTCAGATTCTTTTTTGCTAGATAGCACAGGCCAGATGAAAGATAGTAGTGCATCCATCCCTAATGCTTGCCAGACTGTAATTTTACCAACTGGAACCATTGTTGTGATAATCTCATTCCATCCGTACTGAACCACAAATGGCGATACAACGATTACAAATACCGCCCCAATAATAATTCCTAGTCTTTTCATTTTATAAATCCTCCTCTTTTACAAACACTCCGTCAATCATCTTACCTTTGCGGTCCTTAATGACTTCATAAGCTTCTTCTAAGCAACTTTCAGCTGTAGTTCCATTACAAAATGAAACCGTACTAACCACACTGTCAAGAAACATCAAGTCTGCTTTGATTAAAGGAATCTGTGTCTCATTGTGACAGACATGAGCGTATAACTTCTGAGCGATATTACCTAGACTAGAAACCATCAGCAACAATTCAAGTTCCTGTTGATTGGCTGAAATCTGAGCCCCGTTCTTGATCTGTTGATCAAGTCCAATCAAAACTACCTGGATGTCTCCGAGCGCATCATAAATCAGTTCAGATTTATCCTTTGCAATGCCCTCAAACAGTTCTCCTGATTCTTCCATGAGCTTCAAGAACTGTTTGACAGGATTTGCTTCATGTAGATTTCTGTCAACAAACCACTGTTGAACCTTTTCTTCCAAATTCATTTTTGTATTCATCTCACTTTTCCTCCACTTCTTTAAATGATTCCATTGTCTGAATAATTTTTTCTAACATAGATTTATGTAATGTGATGTAATTGTTTTTCTTCACTTGTCCACAGAATATACAAATTCGTTTGCCAAGGTAATTACATTTTCCGTCTGAACGGTAACTTTCATCTGCTTCAATTTGTTCTTTATTAGCTGAGCTAACAAGAATTACTTCATCAGACTCGTTCCAATCAGGAATTCCCATACATTTGTGAAAATTCTCAAATGCTAAATCTGTTAAAATATCTCTAGCCATTCGTTTCCTCTCTTTTCTTCGTAATCAAGTAGTAGCAGTCAACTGATCCGTAGTCAATCCTAATGTTCTCACCACTCATGCTTTTCCGAAATCGTGGATGACTGATTTCTGAGTAACTAGCTTGATGTTTCTTTAATTCGTTAATTGCGCTATGTATGTGACCAAAACTCCCAATGAGTATCTTGTGGTGACTGTTATAAATGAAGTAGAGTTCAATCATATTTACTAAACTCCTTGTAAATTTTTTCAAAGATTTCTGACACCAATTTTTCAGGTATATTAGATCTCTCGTTGTATGATTTTGAGAAATTCTTCCACTCTATGTCCTGCTTGACAATTTTATTTTTAAGATTAAGTTCAATATTACTTCCAAAAATTGTCCGTTTTTGTAAAGGATAATCATAATTATTGTATCTAGCTAGGTTTTTGTATGGAATTCTGAATCCAATAATGTCCTCGATGTAAGGCCACAGTCTGTCAGCTGCTGGATTCTCAATAACCCAAAATTGTGGTCTATATCTTTTTATGATTTCTATTGTGTTGAAAGCTGTTAGCTCGCCATTGACCCTTTTTAAAAATTGCCTGTCGTACTGATAATTTATATAGGCTGACTCATAATCCTGATTTGCCCTGATCGTGAACGGTGAAGGTCTTACTTGTGGAGCGAACAAGCTATCAGAAACATCATTGCGTTTCCAACACGCATTTCCATTTTCCATTGCAGAAGCATTTGACCATGATTCGCATGGTGGACTAGCAATAATCAAGTCAGGTTTTGGTAATTTGTCTAACTCACCAAAGAGCGTATTGTCACCAAATAAACGTTTGTAATCAGCAAGGTCCAGATTCATGAAATGATTGTTCTTGTTTTCTATATCCATTCCGATTGAATAGATTTCAATATTCGCCCCCCCCGAACTATTCAGAGAGTTAGCGCCATTGAAGTAAGAACCATTTCCACTATCAAAAAGCGCCCAAACTGTCATTTTTTTAATGATCAATACCTCCTAAAATAACTTCAACTGCTTCTCATAAGCATCAAGCCTCTGTTTAGCAAGGTTGAAGATGTCTCCGTCTAACTCACAGCCTACATACTCAAAACCTAATTCTTGACAAGCGATCAAACTACTTGCTGAACCGACATGAGTATCAAGAATCTTATCTCCGTCTTTTGCATAGTTTTGTAGCAACCAAAGATAAAGATTAATTGGTTTTTGAGTCGGATGGATTCTAACCTCATTCAATACCTTATTTCCTTGCTGAATATGGCCTTCAGATATTGACTTGCCTTGCATCATACCATTCCACATATAGCGAAACAGCCGTGTACTATCATGTAAGCTGCAGTATGCTATCTCACAATCTGAAAAACTTGAATGACCATTAACTTTGTCCCAAACGATACGGCCAGAACCAAAAGAATAGTCGAAGTAGTTCACACCCCAAATAATTTGATTTTTAGATACCCTAAAAAGTTCATCAAAATAATCTCTATTTGGAATTTGCCACTCTGAGGTTTTGCCATACAGTCTATTGACACCAATCGGACTAACTTTTCGACCATAGTATTCTCTTTTTTCTGGACCAGAAAAATAAGGTGGATCAACAATAGCTAGGTCGAAGTAATCATCAGGATATTGTTTCATGATGTCCATACAATCGTTGTTAAAAAACTCTCTCATCAATACCTCCTATCCTTCATCCCAGAAGGATAGACAAAGCACCTGCCTGTCGCTCCCTCAAAGATGCGACTTGATAGAGCACCATTTCCAAAATCGTCCGAGTAAAGCTCCTTGATCTCTTCGCTACTCAAATTCGTGTTGATAATCGTATTGGTCCGATTATCCAGGATCTTGAACAATATCTGATGCGCCCACTCATTCCGCTTCGTATCAGCCTTGCGACTCTCTTTCCCGAGGTCGTCCAAGAAAAGGAAGTCAACCTCAGACAGTAGCTTGACCATCTTTGCTTCTGAAAAACCATTGTCAAATTCAAAGCTTTCTCGAATCTTGTCAAACAAGATCACAACTGACACAAAGAGCACGCTTTTCGGCTCATCATAAGACTTAAATTGCTCATTGAGAAACCGAGCAAAACCATAGGTCAGATGACTCTTACCAACACCAGAAGGCCCAGTGATGATAGCATTCCCAGCCTCACCTTTAGCATAGCTACGTTCCAACCGTTTCACAAAATTCACCGCATTTTCATCAATGTCAACTCGAATTTCATAATCATGTAATGACTTGCTGGCCAGCTTACTTGAAACAATACTATCGCGAGCAAAGACCTCGTAAGTATCTGATAGCTTGCTTTTAACTTCAGATTCCATATTCAGCTGCTTTTCAAAACGTTGGATATTCTCTTTCTCGCATTCAGGACATTGACTAATTTCCTCAACCTTGCCCTTAACAGGGATTTTAACAGACCAAAGATGGCATCCATGGATTTCACAGACATCATCAAGAACCGTTCTAGTTTTGAATTGTTTAAACTGTTTCATCTAAAATCCTAGCCTTTCGTCAACCGTACTAGTCAAGATTGTAGAGCGTTTTGGCATAGGATGATTCAGATAATTGTCCATCTTATTGCCGAAAAGCGTTTGTGGTTGCAGATACTGTTCATACTCTGTACCTTTCCATTTAGCAACCATGATATCCACAACCTTTTTAAAATCTTCAAGGACATATCCTTCTTTCAGTCTTGCTTTGATAAATTTTTGATGACTAGCAGTATTTACCTTGAAATTCTTTTTTGCTTTAGAATTTAGATAATTGATCACTTCACTACAAATAGATAATTTATTGTTATTATCTATCTCGTTATTATCAGTCTTGTTTGTCTGTAAAAATTCCAGTTCCGATACTGTAGTTTTTACAGTTCCAGACTGTAAAATTTCCAGTTCCGATACTGTACTATTTACAGTACCGTCAACAGCGCTTATATAGATCCTGTTAGGTAGGTTATTCCCCTGCCTAACTTCTTTTAATAACCCTACATCCTTCAATTCTTTTTTGAATTTGATGATTGTCTTTTCGCTACTATTCAAATCAACCATAAGTTGTTCATTAGTGTAGTACTGAAATACATTGCCATCTCGGTCATGCCATCCATTCTTTATTGAGAGCTCTAGTCTTCCAAATAAAAGCATGTACAAGAGTTTTGCATGATTGCTTAATGACTTGTATTTCTCATCATAGATGAATGGCTTTGGAAATTTGAAAAACGATAAGAAACCAGTGACTTCACTTTTTTTAATCATTTCTACTCCTCCACACTTGAAAATTTTGTGTACTCTTTGTGAAAATACAACTTCACTGTTCCGAGACTACCATGCCGATTCTTTTCCAGGATCAGTTCTGTTACGTTGTTTGCTTCTTGACTGTCTGCCTGTTCCTTCTGATAGTAGGCATCACGATACAAGAAAGCTACAATATCTGCATCTTGTTCAATCGAACCTGACTCTCGCAAATCTGCTAGCATCGGGCGCTTGTCTTGTCTCTGCTCCACTGCCCGGCTTAACTGTGACAGGGCAATGACAGGTACTTTCAAGTCCTTAGCTAGGATTTTCAATTCTCTTGAAATCTCAGAAACCACCTGCTGACGATTCTCCCCTTTTGACCCCGTGATCAACTGCAAGTAGTCAATGATAATGACTCCAAGGCCTCCCATTTCCTGGGCAAGTTTACGAGTCTTTGACCGTATCTCTGAAATCCGAATACCTGCCGTATCATCTACGAAGATAGGTGCATCATAGAGATTCCCTTGTGCATGCACTAGCCTACTCCATTCCTCAACACTCAGATTCCCAGTTTTGAGATGATACCCTTCTACCATGCCCTCAGATGCTAACATCCGCTCAATCAAGCTTTCCGCCCCCATCTCAAGAGAGAAAATAGCAACAGGCTTTTTCTCTTTTACAGCGATGTACTGAGCGATATTCAGAGCTAGCGCCGTCTTCCCCATTGCAGGACGAGCAGCAAGGATGATAAGATTATCCTCATGAAGACCAGTCGTTATCTTGTCTAGTCCATCAAATCCAGTAGATAAACCTGTCACAACTCCATCTGTCTGCGATCTGGTCTCGACCATCTGCATGTGTGTATCAAGGATATCAGCCACATTGCGAAATCCTGTACCTGTATTCTGATTGCTGATGTCAAGCATGGACTTTTCGATCTTAGCAATGATGTCGCTAATCGATACATCGCCCTGATAAGCATTCGAAAGGGAGTCAGATAGGTCCGCTATCATCTTTCGGAGTGTAGCCTTTTCTTTCACAAGCTTTGCGTAATGCTCCACATTTTTTGAAGTTGGTGTTGAATTCACCAACTCGACAATGTAGGTGATACCCCCGATTTTTGAAATATCTCCTTGATTCGTGAGGGCAGAGCCCATAGTCGTAGCATCGATTGGCTCACCTTTTTCAAACAAAGACAACATGGTTTTAAACACAATCTTATTGGCAGGCTTGTAAAAATCATCAGGAGTCAATTCATCTGCTAGAGTGATAAGTGATTCGGGGGAGATGAAGACTGAACCAAGAACAGACTGTTCAGCAGCTAAATCATGAGGTAATATTCTAAAATCATCACTCATGCGCTATTCCCCCCAATATTTTTCTAGATCAACATTCATCACTGCAGCAAAGTTCTTTTGCTCGGTTAAGATTTGTCTGCGATAAGGAGCAAGACCAGCTTGTCGCTCCTCCTCATTTCGTGGCAAGTAGTATCCGTTTGGCTTCATCTTCTTAGCTACGATAGGATGCCCAAAATTGACACGCAGGCTTTCGATAATTTCTTCTACCTTACGTTTTGAGAGCCCAGTTTCTAAACGAATTTCACTGGCTTGGATTGGCAAGTCGAAGGTCGCACAATTGATAATCATGTTTAAGACACGAATTTCTGACTCATTCATACTGCGACTAACACTCATGTCTTTGCCCTCCATTTTCTTGGATTCTGACGGAAATCCATGGTCATTTCCTGATAAAGCAAACGCCCATTTTCTTCTAAGAGATTGGCATTTTGACTTCTTAGAAGATCATTATTTCTTGCTTCTTCCTGGTAGTCGTTAGCCAGTCTGTCATAATCTTCGATGCATGCTCTAAAAAATTGTGGTACGTCCTCAATCGATGAAGCAAGTCCTACAGGCGGCTGAGTGTCATAGGTGAATCTCCTGTCGCTATTTTTCAAGTTTCTTCGGGCAACTTCTCCGAAATCTTCTGTTTTTTCAATGATGACTACTACATTTTGTTCATCCGATTTTTCATTTTTAGCAGTCAGTAGCATCAGGATAAAGATCCCGATAAAGATAGCCGCCAAGCCAAGCAATTGGCTTGTTAAAGTTGGTTCTGTCATTTTTTCTCCTTATGCTCTCAATTTCCGTACTTGTTTTTCTAACTCTAAAATCTCATAAACATCATTGACATCGTACATAATATCTTTCCCTTGCTTACGAAATCGTAATCCTTTGCGTTCTAACTTCTTAATATAGCCGTGAGTAAAGCCGAACTTCTTCATCAAAGCCTGTTGATTGATTGGCATACGATCATTCTCTAACTGCTCCTTGACCTGCTTTTCAGCAAAGGCCAATAATTGATTCGTGAACAATTCAGCACTTTCGCCGTCCAATCGTAATTGTAACGTTATACCTTCCATTTTCTACATCCTCTCAACTATGCGGGCAAGCATTTTTGTGATATAATGGTTTTAATTATTTAAGTATGCGCCTGATTGCTGTCAGGTGCTTTTTTGTTTATACAATATTACTTTCCATCGCCCTGAGTTCAATCTCATGGCTAACTTGTTTTAATAGCTTCTCACACGCTATTTTAGCTTCTCTGTACGTTGTAGATTCACTGATAAAGAATCAGCAAGTTCAATGATTTTATCTTCCATTTGACCCCCCATCTATTTCGAAATGTTCAAGCGTCTTGAACCTCAAGCTTAAAAAAATAATCTCCTATTTGATTAGCTGGAATAAGCAACAAATTACAAGCTGTTGTAATTTCGTTGTTTTTCCAGTAACGTTGATTATTTAATTTAAGTGAAATACTTCGTTCTGAAAGATCCATAGCTTTAGCGAACTTTTTCTGGCTATTAAAAATTTCAGTAATTCTTCCGTTCAATTTTGAATAATCAAATTTCATTTATTCTCCTTTCTACCTTTTGTTCAAATTATTTGAACTTTTGTGATTATAATTCTACTCTTTATTTTTTTGCTTGTCAACACCTAAGTTCATTTTTTTTGAACTTTTTTTACTTTTTGCTTGAACTTTTGTTCAAATATCTATATAATTACTATTGAGAACGGAGTGTTAAATATGAAAACTACAACATCTTTACGACTAAAACAAATTCTATCTGAAAGAAATCTTAGACAAGTAGATATCTTAAATAGTTCTTTACCACTTCAAAAGGAACTTGGTATCAAAATGGGGAAGAGTGCTTTGTCACAATATGTTTCAGGAAAGTCTTCTCCTGATCAAGATAAACTTGTATTATTATCTAAAACATTGGGTGTTTCTGAAGCTTGGTTAATGGGATACAATGTTCCTATGTCAGACGATACTCCTGTCCAAGAGTTGAAAATCCCTACTTCCCCTCTTGTTCAAAAAATAACTGAAAAAGCTGTCAAGCTAACTGCCCCTAGAAAACAAAAAGTTTTGGATTTTACAGAAAACCAATTGCGTGAGCAGTCTAACAAAGTTATTTCGTTAGAGGAAAATTTGTTTGAATTTAAAGTGTATGAAAAGCTATCAGCTGGTACTGGATTTTCATACTTCAACGATGGGAACTATGATACTGTTTTTTATGACAAAGACCTAGACCACGATTTTGCTTCTTGGGTTTTCGGGGATTCTATGGAGCCTAAGTATATGAATGGGGAGGTCGTTCTTATCAAAGAAACAGGGTTTGACTATGATGGTGCTGTTTATGCAGTTGATTGGGATGGCCAAACTTATATCAAGAAAGTTTATAAAGAAAAAGACGGTCTTAGACTCGTCTCTATCAATAAAAAATATAAAGATAAATTCGCACCATTCGAAGAAGATCCAAGGATCATTGGAAAAATTATCGGAAACTTCATGCCAATTGAAAATTAAAATCAAGGTGATCACATGTTACATTTCTCTACTAATCTTACTGAAAAGGAAATCAAAGTACTAATAGACGAACACAGAAGAACAATTAGTAAACTGGAAAACCAAAGGTCTTTAATAGCCTTTTTGGTTTTGCTGACCTTAATTTCTGTTTTTCTGCTTGGCATCGTTGGAAATATACTACTAACAATTTTCTCTTTTATTATCGGTAGTTTAGTTCTTCTCTTTTTGATTGGTATTTTTCCTAGGCAATCTAATACTGATCATCTAGAGGATGAAATTGAAGAACTGAATAAACTATTATCTATTCGAGTAGAAAATAGATTAAAACAAGAAGAAATTGATAAGAGAACTATTTATGATGTTATTCTGAAAGTGAAAGGAATATCTTATCGCCAAGAAGCTTTCTCAGATTTATGTCAAGAGCTTATAAGAGAATCAGATGATATCCCTTATTTAGGATACACATCTAAAGAAATTAAAGAGGAATTAATTTTTGAAGATAGATTTTACAAATATTCCCCTTTTGAACTTTCAGATGTAGACTTTGTCCCTGAAGTGGATAATCAATTTGACCCTGATGCAGTTAAAATTGTGGTTCGAGGTTATCACTTAGGCTATGTGACTAAGTCCAAAAGTAGAAAAGTATTAAGATTAACCACAGATTCAAATAATGAAGTTGTGAAAATTGCTAAAATTTATGGTGGTGATTACAAAGATATTGATCCAGAAAGTGATAAACTTCGTACTGTCAAGGATTCATTCAAGATACGAATTAAGTTGAAAGTCTTAAAAAAATAAAAAATCCCCACACTCTCCGACGGCCATCTTTTAGTGTGAGGTTTTAACCTTCCATGTGACAAGCAATGGAAAGGATGATAAAAAAATACAACTATAGTTTATCATAAGTTCTACACCTTTTCAACTATGCGGGCAAGCAATCGAAAAGAAAGGACTTTTTATGATAAAAAAATACATTACAAAAAAAGGAGAGACTAGATACCTCTTTCAAACATACCTGGGCATAGACCCTGCAACTGGAAAAGAAAAACGCACAACAAGACGTGGTTTTAAAACTATAAAAGAGGCAAAGGTTGCCGAACGTGACCTTCTCTTAGACGTTGAAGAGAATGGTTTTTCAAACAATGAAGATTTCCAGAACCCTACTTTTGCTGAAGTCGCTGATTTGTGGCTTGATAGCTATAAAAGCACTGTAAAACCAACAACATATCAGAACGTTAAGAAAAAACTTAATGTTATGATTGACTCATATTTTACAGATATGAAGATTCAGCAAATCAGCGTAGCTTATTGTCAAAAGGTTGCTATCAAGTTAAGTAATCGCTATATCCTATATGCTAATTACTACTCTGTCATCAGCCGTATTTTCAAGTATGCCGCTTCTCTTGACATCATTAAGTCAAATCCCTTAGACAAGATTATCAAGCCTAAAAATAAACCCTTAAAGGGCAAAGAAAACTACTATACAAAACAGGAACTAACGAAGTTCCTTAAAGTTTACAAAGCAAATTGTAAGCCAGTAGACTATACCTTTTTTCACTTACTCGCTTTTTCTGGATTGAGAACTGGAGAAGCAATCGGCCTCATGTGGTCAGATGTTGACTTTGAAAATAAACGGTTAAGCATTTCTCGCACGGCTGTCGTGATTGGTAAAAAACAAACTGTTCAGGATCCTAAAACCAAAAGGAGTAAGAGGGTTATCACCTTAGATGATGAAACTCTGAATGTTTTGAAACTCTGGAAACGACAGCAAATAAAAGAATATTTCCAGGCTGGTGTGCCTTACAAACATGATTCAAATTATATTTTTACGAATGACATAGGGGGATGGCTTTTAGCCGCAACTATGAAAGTGAAGCTTAGCAGATTCTTTTGTAAACACAAAGATCTTAAAAAAATTTCGCCTCACGGATTTAGGCATACACATGCTTCTCTTCTGTTTGAAGCTGGTGTTACAGCGAAAATCATTTCAGATAGACTCGGTCACAATAATGTTCAAATCACCCTTGATATGTATACCCACATCAATGATAATCAACGTGTTGAAGTCGTTGACCAGTTCATGGATTTCATCCGCTCCAGCTAAAAGTAAAGTCGTATTCAATCTCGTATTCACTTTTGCTTAACACGCTATAAGTCCACTGGTTTCAAAGGATTAGCAAGCTATGTACTATTTATGGTATAATGAAAGAATGAAATACCCAAAAATTGATTTAAAAACCATTCGCCTGCAGACGAGGCAATTTCAGGCTGAGAATCCCCGCCTCTTTCTCGTCTATCTCTTACCTAGCATACTGGTCATCTTATCAGGCTTTCTCAACCCCTTGGCTCGTCTCCAAGAAAGTGTTTTAGAGCAATCCTTTTTCAGCATGCTGGCACAAGTGCTCCAAGCCTATCTCTTCCCACTAGTGGTTTCTTTTTGAGCTCGATTTTTCTAGCAAGCGCTGCCTTTACGACACTCAGACTCCTCAAGGATCCTGATACGGAACTCTCAGTAAAATCAAGCCTGGCTCTCTTTGCTGAAGAGCGCTTCTCGCAAACCTTCCTGACTCTGCTCCTCAAACGTTTCTACCTTTTTTTATGGAGCATTCCAAACTTAGTAGGCGTTTATTTTCTTTTTTATAGCAATCTCTTGGCTCGAAGATTTGTTGCCCTACATCCTGAATTTCCTAATCTTGACCTCTCATCCGTTGAAACCGAGCAATTCCTTATGACCTTTGGGCTCTACTTTTTCGCGAGCCTCATCTTGATGATTGTGGGCAATCTCCTCTACGTACCGCAACATTATGCTTACTCGCAGGTAGAATTCCTCCTCTGCGACACTCTGGATTTAGGACAGGCTAAACCCCATCAAATCCTGAAAACCAGCCGTTTCTTGATGAAAGGATACAAGTTCCAACGCTTTCTCCTCGACTTACAACTACTCCCTTGGTACTTCCTCAACTGGATTACTTTTGGGATTGCTAGTTTTTCAATCCTTCCCTATATCCAAAACAATCACATCTTCTTTTACAGAGCCCTACTAGCTCGTAAACGTCGAAATGGATAAGAGCATACAAAAACCAGCGTCGTTCAAAACGCTGGTTTTCTTATTTCAAAAGTAACATACTCAGCAGAGTCAAAATAGCAGGCCCACCTTGCTTCAGAATAATCTTCTTGTCTGCTGTCAGAGAACCATAGATCGCTGCACCAAGCACAAATAAAACAAAGATAGTCACAATTTCCAAACTTTGTGAGAAATAAATCCCATACAAGAGAAAGACACCTATCAAAGCATTATAAATCCCTTGGTTTTTAAACAGTGAGGTGACAGAGGGTCTAGTCAACTCTTCCTTGTCCATATTAAAGACTCGGCTGGTTGCATCTGATTGGGTTGCCATACTCTCCAAATAAAAGATATAAAAATGTTCGAGGGCAACAAGGGTTGCTAAAATAGTAGTAATGATTGACATCGTTTTCTCCTTAAAATTCTATTTTTTCTAGACCTGACACTAGTTTCGTCAGTAAAGTTGTTAGCTCTTTCTGCTCGGCTGTCGATAAGATGCTCTCCATCTGTTCCTTCACTCGCAAATGATGTTTAGGCGGACTGACTAAGAGTTGATTCTTGGCTTCTTGGGTTAATTCAACTAAGACTTCTCGCTGATTGGCCGGATTACGCTTGCGACTGACATAGCCCTCTGACTCTAGTATCTTAAAATGACGGGTCAAGGCCGCCTGGTCGATTTGCAACTTCTCCTGAACGGCAATCTGGTTGCAGGGTGACTGCTGCAGTAAAAACTGCAAGATTTGATAGCGGGTCAAACTAATTCCCAATTGTTTCTCAAAAAGTTGAGTGATCATCTGATCTGTTAAATGGAGCTGGTACAGTAAGTCGTTAATTTTTTTCATTTCTACCTCCTTGCGTACACTTGATTTATCAACTATTGAGCTATCAAGTATATTACAGAAAGATTAAAAACGCAACTATTTTGCTTACTCACGAAAAATAGCCTCTTGGTTTCAATCCCAAAAGGCTATTATTTCTATATTCTAGATAAAATCCAGCACTAACCTACCAAATCTGCTCGAAGGATTTCTCCCTCTTTATCAATGACAACTTCGATGGCATGGCCTGCAAAAATTTCCTCGCTATCATCATAGTAGAGGGTCAATTCCCCGTCTTCGTTGATCGATAGTTCACTTAAGGAAAGAGAGTTGGTAAAATACTCTTCTGTTAACTCCACATCATTTTCATCTGAATCTATCCAGTCTTGAGCTGTTTCCCACAGTTCTTTGACAATATAGTCTTTAATCCGAGTATCTTGAACTTGGAAAGTTCCCATAAATTTCTTTAGATCATCAAAAGAACTTGGAGGGAGACTTTCATCTGCACTCGCAGCAAAGATAGCATGAATCTTACCACCCTCGTAAGTGATAAATCCTTCAAACCAAGAATAGGCTCTGTTTAAGGTGAATTCGCCAATATCGTCTTGAATGATGACCGGTTTTTGATAGGTTTCAATCAAGGTCTCTAACCTAGAGTCTGAGGATTGGTCATCTAGGTATTCCAGCAAGTGGTAGCAGTTATTAGCTACTTCTGACATATATGGCTCTAACTCCATGAAGGGGCGTTTTTGACATTTGATATGATGAATTTTGTAGGGTTCAAAACTAAAGCCCCATCTCTTTTCTTCAAATTCCTCAGGAGTCAATACCCATTCCAAACGTCCCTCACGTTCAGAAAATTCCTGGGTTGCAACATTGACACTAGCTTTAAAATGAACGGACGGCATTTTACAACCATCTTTTAAAGAAGCGGCCCCAGTTACATTTTGGAGGGTAAAAATCAAGAATTCGACAATTTCACCACAAAATTCCTCTTCAAAATCATCTCTTGTTTTCTCAAATGGAGTTTTTAATCGATTTGTCATTCACTTCATCCTTTCTCTCTATGCTTAAAAGCGTTAGTATAGTTTTGTATCCGCTTACATTTTAACATGTTTTAGATTTTATTTCACTTATCGACACTATTTTACACAAAAAGAAGCTACACTTTTAAATGTATAGCTTCTTATTATTCTTAATTCATTGATACGTGAACGTGGTCATAGTGGTTTTCGGTCACACTACCACGATCCGGCATTGGATTCCACGTGTAGGCTGGTCCATATTTACTATCATATGGAGCGTAGAAACGTTGCTTCCAGATGATGTAGTTGATACCACGGCTAGCCATATTTTGAACCGCGTATTCCGCGATTTGATCACCAAGTGCTGAACTCACTGGGACCATAAAGTCGATGGCCAATCCTTTACCATGGTCTCCACTGTCACCAGGACGGTAGCCGCTAAAGGATGTAATTCCAAACAAATTGGCAATTTCTTCTTTGAAGGCTGCAGTTTGTGGTTGAAGACCAGCATTCTCAGACTTAGCTACAGCAAGTCCTGCATAGTCAGGAGCCGCTGGAGCTGAATAAGTTCTTGAAGGAGCTTGGCTTTGCTCTGCTTGATAAGTCAAAGTTGTAGTATCAGAATTTGTTGTTTCTTCTGCTGCACTTGTTCCTGTTGTATCAGCAGGCGTTTCAGTTGCTGGAGCAGCTGCTACTGGTGCTTCTGCTGGAGTTGTTGCTGCCGTTTCTTCGGTAGCTGGATTCGCAGTTTGAGGAGCTTCTTCTTCAACTAGGCGAGTTGTTTCTGCTACTGGTGCTTCCGCTGGAGTCGTTTCAGCTGTTTCTTCAGCTACAGGTGTTTCTGTAGATGGTGTCTCCTCAGCAACTGTCGCTGTCTCAGAAACTTCTGAACTTGGCGCTACTTCTGTTGGTTTTTCAGTCTCTGTTACAGTTGGAGCTTCCTCAATCGGTTGAGAAAGGTCTTCTACTTGAACTGTTTTTTCATCGACTGTCACTTGATTTTTCGTCAAATCAGCTGTCGCAGTTGTCACTTCTTCACTAGCATCTGCTTGAGGAGTTTGGATTTCAACTTCCGTTACCTCTTCTGCCTCATTGACAGTTGTAGTGAGGACAGTATCTGGGAAAATCAAGTCCATATTGGTGATTTTGTTCAAATTTGCAAGAACTGTGACATCTACACCCAAGGCTTCTGCAATGGTGCTCAAGGTATCACCATACTGTACTGTATAGCTTGTTTTGTTGTTCGTTTTAGTCAAATCGTTTTGGATTTGCTCAACACTACGTGCAGTTCAAAGGACTTCTTCTGCTTGGGTTGCCAATACTGGGGCAAATGACAAGGCTACTGTTGAGGCAAAAATCATTCTTTTCTTCATTCGTTCATATTCCTTTCAAATGAGTACCCGTCTATCATAACACAAAAAAAGCAGAAAAAAAGCCCTCTCGGGCCTATTTAATAGAACTGTCTATTCCTTGTAACAAACTCGATTACTTGAAATAGTTTGTTAGGTCTCTGTCACACAACTGACACAATCTTATCGTTACTTACTCTCAAAAATATGAAGAATATCTGCCAGTGCTTGAATCATGTGGTTGCCTTCAAAAGAAGATTCTAAAAAGTTGATGCTTTGAATACCGCTATTCTGGGCAAATTCCACATCCAAAGTCCGGTCCCCTATATAATAGGTCTTCTCAGGATTCAGCTGATACTTGTCTAGCAGATAGTTAGTCGCTTCTGGACTGGGCTTGCGTGCAAAACCACTCTGACTGGTTAGAATCTCTGTGAAATAAGACTCCAACCCCAAGTCTCTTAGGATAGTAAAAGCATTGTCCCCCTTATGAGTATAGACAAACTGCTGAATCCCTGCTTGGTCTGCCCAAGCTAGCACTTCACGCGCACCTGGCATCAAAACTACCTGAGCATTCTTCTCAGACAGACTCTGGGCACGCACCTGATTGAGCACTTCCGCATCCAACTTTCGCTCTTCTGCCACCTGCTCCAGCAAATCCTGCACAGAATACTTGAGGATAAAGTCTCTCACTTTCTCCTTATCATAAGGAATAGCAAACTGACCAAAAGTCTCCTCAATCCCTGATAAAATCGCTTCGTAAGAGTCCAATAAAGTCCCGTCTAAATCCCAAATAAAGGCTATTTTTTGCATCTCCTATCCTTTCAACATCATATAACGTTGGTAACGGTAACGAAGAAATAACCAGCGAAAACCATTATCCAAGAGAGTCCCTGCCCAAATACCAGGCAAGCCCCAACCAAGAACAATACCCATCAGATAGGCTGTCCCTATGCGGATACACCACATCCCAATACTTGTCGCATAAAAGGGAAGGCGAGCATTCCCCAATCCCTGCCAAACTGCCGTATAAATAACTGTCCCTGTCGCCATAGGAGTTCCTAGTAGAGAGAAAAGTGTCACTAGAACACTAGCCTCAACAGCTAGAGAATCCGTCGTATAGAGATGAGTTAGTGGTATCCCTAAGGCATAGATACTGAAAGTTAAGGGCAACATGAGAAGTAGAGAAAGCCAAAAGGTTTGCTTGCTTACCTTGTCTACTCTTTTCCAGTTATTCTCTCCAACTGCTCGAGCCACCTGCATGACCGTTGCCGTAGCGACGCCAAAGGCAGGCATGTAGTTAAACTGGGTCAAGACTTCTCCGACTGCATTTCCAGCTACTGCCTCCGTCCCAAAAGAAACAACTAAGGCAATGATGACGACATCTCCAGCTCTCATCATGAGACGTTCTCCTGCTGCCGGTATAGCCAAAGTCAACAAATTCTTATCTAAACCAAAAGTCGGTTTCTCAAAAGGTAGCTTTAATTGCGACCACAAAATCACAAGACCAACTAAACGAGACAGAATAGTCCCCCAAGCAACACCCGCTATCCCCATATCAAGAACAAAAATAGCTAGACTGGAAAAAAGAATATTCAAGGCATTGGATAAAAGACTAACATAGAGAGGTAGACGTGGATTATGCGTTGAACGAATCAAGGCACCCAAACTGGTCATCAAGCCCAAGAGAACAATCGATCCGCCTACTAAAGATAGGTAGAGTCCACCACTTTCGGCCACAGCCTGCTCAGTTCCCAAAAGTCCTATCATCTCTTGCCCAGCAAAGATGGATAAAGCGCCTAAAAGCCCACTCAGCAATAGGGTTATCTTGAGAGCCTCTGTCACGTGATAAGCCAGCTTCGACTGATCTTTCTGCCCCATACTTTTTGAAATAACACTGGAAATAGCAGCTCCCAGAGCGATGAAAATCGCCTGATAAATCGTGATAATATTGCCAGCCACTGAAACACCTGAAATAGCGATTAAGCCCAAGTGAGCGACCAAGTAACTGTCCACCATTCCCATGAGCATTTGCAAAAAGTTTTCACCCATAGCTGGCAATGCAATATTAAGAATGTCTTTATTTTTCTTAAACAATCCTTCCTCCTGATGAAAAGAAACTCAGTTGGTTTCCCAACCGAGTTTACTCTCTCTGTCTTAAAGTCCTAGATAAGCCTCCACCGCTGCTTGCATATCAGCAGCCGCTACAGTTGTCTTGTGACGAACAGGAGCTGTTTCAAGGCCATCAACCGC
Organism: Streptococcus oralis; assembly: GCF_901543815.1. Lineage (GTDB taxonomy): Bacteria > Bacillota > Bacilli > Lactobacillales > Streptococcaceae > Streptococcus > Streptococcus oralis_CM. Next base: position 160,973 of record NZ_CABEIU010000002.1, on the reverse strand, counting down.
TGGTGGCACTGCCACTCCTGAAATGTCATGTAATTGAGCCAAGGCTTCAAAGTCTGTCAAGCCTACTTTTCCTGTTACAGCTTCTACTGCAACCACTGGGAACTTGTATGGACTAGCGGTTGAAGCAATCACTGTCTTAGTCGCATCGCCAGTAGCCACTTGGTATTTTCTATAAACAGCTGAGGCAACCGCCGTATGTGGGTCCTCGATATAGGCGTCTGTTTGATAAACTCGTTTAATTTCTGCCGCAGTTTCTTCCTCAGTCGCATATTCAGCTGCAAAGAGTTCCAGAATCGCTGCATCAAAGTCTGTCAATTCATATTGTCCTTGTGTACTCAAGGCATTCATGAGTTCAGCTGTCTTAACCGCATCATTCCCCAAAAGATGGAAAATCAAGCGCTCCAAGTTTGAAGATACCAAGATATCCATAGATGGGCTAGTCGTTACCTTAAACTCACGTTTCTTATCGTAAACACGTGTTTTAAAGAAGTCAGTTAAAACATTATTGTCATTTGAAGCACAGATCAATTTGCCAACTGGCAGACCAAGTTGTTTGGCATAAAAGGCAGCCAATATATTTCCAAAATTTCCTGTTGGTACTGTGAAGTTGACCTTTTCACCAGCCACAATCTCACCAGTCTTGACCAACTGAGCGTAGGCATAGACATAATAAACAACCTGTGGTACCAAACGACCAATATTCATAGAGTTAGCTGATGAAAATTGCAGTTTATTAGCAGCCAACTTTTCACGAAGAGTTACATCGTTAAACATATGTTTGACGTTAGTTTGCGCATCGTCAAAGTTACCATCAATAGCGATAACATGAGTATTGTCGCCAGTCTGAGTAGTCATTTGCAACTCTTGTACCTTGCTGACACCATCCTTTGGATAAAAGACGATAATTTCAGTTCCAGGCACATCCGCAAACCCTGCCATAGCAGCTTTTCCAGTATCACCAGATGTCGCTGTCAAAATGACAATCTTGTTCTCTAAACCATGCTTTTTAGCGGCTGTCGTCATAAAGTATGGCAAGATAGACAAGGCCATATCCTTAAAGGCAATCGTTGAACCATGGAACAATTCCAAGTTGTATTGCCCATCCAGTTTCACCAATGGCGCAATAGCTGGAGTATCAAACTTGCTATCGTAGGCATTGTTGATACAGTAGTCCAACTCCTCTGCAGTAAAGTCATCTAAAAATGCTGACAAAACTAACTTAGCAACTTCCTGGTAAGAAGCATCTTTCAATTTTTCAAAGTCCAAATCTACCTTTGGATAAGTAAGCGGTGTAAACAAACCACCATCCAACGCCAAACCTTGCAAAATAGCTTGGCTGGCAGTTACTGTATTATTCGCATCCCGCGTTGATTGATAAACTAATGTCATAATCTCTATCCTTTATCTATAGTCCATTCCATTATATCATGATTTTTCAGAAAATTCTCCCTTTATAAGAGAAATTATAGGCTCAATTCTTCTTTCAAAGGCTGTAAATAGGTCATTTCATGCTGGCCTCTCTTCTCCAGTCCTTCCTCAGCAAGAAGGAGTAAGCCTTTTGAAAACTCAACAATTGCAGATTCTTCCTCATCTGTGAGTTTTTTCTTAGAAAATTGCCGTCTCAATGACTTGTAATCACGACCAAATGTGATAAAAAATGGAGCAGCTCGCAAGTAAGCTTCTAACTTATCTAAATTAACTAATAATCCCAAGTGAAAGGCAGCAGAAGCAAAAGTCCTATCAAGCGGCTGAGTACACACACTACGAAACTCAATAGTCCCTCTAGTTGTTAAGTCTTGGTACTGGTAACTACGGTGTGTCTGAAAGTCCTTCTCCTGAGGATAAAGAAGGATCTCTTTCCCATCAAGGGCGAAAGCACGAATTTCCGAGGTTCCTAAGTAATCTTTTGCTCGAATTGGATAAAAATAATAGGTTTCACCATCCCGTTCCGCAGTAAAAATCGCAGAGTGATCCAGATAATCAAAAAAATCATTCTCATCTTTGAAGAGTCTGGCATTAACACCTACATTTTCAGGATAAATCCCATGCATAGACTCTTCCCAAAAAATATCCCTAGAAATCTTGGTATTCCAATCTTCCCCTGAAAACTCTGAATTGGCAAACAAATAAGCTTTGGCTGCTTCAATCTGAGTAAAAGCGTTAATGACCCGCAGAAAGTTAGACTTTGAAACATCCAGTTGAACTTGGCTCCCACAGATAAAAGCACCATATTGCAGGTAATCGTGCAAATCCGTTCTTGGAACGGTTCTGCTCAACTTCAAATAGTTCATCAACATCTGATAGCGTGCAGAAGCAACTGGTTGATTCTCATTCTTCTCCCAGTAGGGATGGATTCCAGAACCAACTATGGCATGATTTGTTTCACCCAACTTTTTCTGAATCAGATCCATGTAATCTCTAAAACGCTCCTCAACCTCTTGAATGGATTTAGCCCTACCAAAAGCAAACTCAATGGTCGTATAAGCAACTTCAAATAAGATAGTATCCTGACTGACTGGGTCAAGCAACTGAATTGGATTCCCAAAATCATCTACTTTTTCGATAGTAAATCCCAGTACTGATGGTAAATACCGAAAGAGATTCTTAACAACTTCACCATCTGTAGCTTTACCCTCTAAATTTACAATAGGATATTCTAACTCAATCCCAATAAATAAATCTGAGTTCTCTTTTATATTCTTTAAGTAACGTTTCTTTAGTAATTCAACAGACCGAGACATTAATCACCAAACTCTTTCATAATCAAAATAAATTGTGAATAAGTAATATTATACCAAAATTCCTTTCAAAAACAATTAGAATGACACTCAAAAATAATTATTGAGCCTTTATGACACTTTAAAAAAGATAGAATTTAGTAGGAAATCATAACCCCCCGTCTATGTGCTGATCCTTAAACGTTAGACCGAAAAAATCTAACTTTTGGGTGTTTTATTATAAAATTGAGTTATGAAGATAAAGTTCAAATCTATGAACTAAGAAAACAAGGAATCAGCTTAAAGCGTCTTTCAGAAAAATATGGGATTAATCTTTCAAATCTTAGATACTTAATCCAGTTGATTGACCGTTACGGAATAGAAAGTATCAAGAAAGGGAAAAACCGTTACTATTTCGCTGAATTAAAGCAAGAAATGATTGATAAAGTTCTGCTGGAAGGTTGTTCACAAAGAAATGTTTCTCTCGATTTTGCACTTCCAAGTAGTGGAATGCTTCCAAATTAGCTGACACAATACTAACACGATTCTTATCGTCGATTCCTAAAGAGTAAAGGAATTCAAGCATCCATGTCACGCAAGGGCAACAGCCCAAACAACGGTATGATGGAGTCCTTCTTCGGTATTTTGAAATCAGAGATGTTTTATGGATATGTGAGGATGTTTCAGTCGCTTGAAGATTTGGAGAAAACCATTGTAAACTACATCGATTACTACAACAACAAACGAATCAAAGCC